>CAMYND010000025.1 GCA_947259645.1 Thermodesulfovibrionia bacterium
TCCTGGGCTCAGGTTTGAGAACCTCATATTTCCTGATAAGCGTGAGGTTGCTCAGTTTTCCGGGGAAGCCTGTAGTAAAAACCCTGCCGCTTTCCCGCTCAATCATTCCTCCGTGATGGGTGGTTGCACCCTTTTCACAATAGTCCGCAAGGATGCTCTCTGCAATCCCTGATGAATCTTTTTGCAAAAGAGAACTCTCTGCCCGAATCTTCTCTGACAAAGCCGTCCATGCCCCGGGACGCTGCAGTTCCTGGAACACAAGATGCCTGAAGGCTGCTCTTCCGGTATCACTGCCCTCAATATTAAATATTGTTCCAACATCAAAGACAGATCCGCCAGCCGTTGTTTCGCTCACAAGAAGGTCTGGGTATTCTGGAAGATCATACAGTTTTTGGACAGAACCCGTATACCAGGGGTTGTCGAGCTTTAAATCTATTTTCTCCGGGAACAGAGTCATCTTTTCCTCCGAATTACGATATAGGTTTCACAACTGATTCTCCGGCATACGCCCAAGAATAGAAAAATAGAGCTTTTTACCGTAACGTTTCAACTGTTTATTAGTCAACAGGATATAATATAAGGTCTCATATCGAAGCACAGCCTCAATAGAATAAGGGATTACTGCGGCATCTTAACTGCCAGAAAAGGAGTGATTTTTTATCATTTATGTGATAAAATTTTAAGACTACAAAGAGGAAAGGCTCTTGAATTATGCTGAAAACTTTTACCTGTCAGATCTGTGGTCATATCGCCTTTAATGAAGCACCGGTAGAATGTCCCGTCTGCAGAATGGCTATTGAAAATTTTGAACATGATCCTGATGCCTTAAAATCGCCTGCTGACCCCGACAACGTAACAGAGCTTGAAAAAACCCATATCCCGCTCATTGAACTGGGGAAAACATGCAGCCTCACAGCCAGCGGGACCTGCACTGATGTACATATAAGAGTGGGAGAGATGGAGCATGTCATGGAATCAGAAAATTTTATTGATTACATAGATAGTTATATTGATAAAAAGTATATCGGCAGGACTGTTTTTACGTACAAACATCTCTATCCCTCGGTTCACCTTCAATTAAACGCGGAGTCAGGTGTCTTTTCTGTCATCAGCAGCTGCAATGTTCACGGTAAATGGCGAAGCAAAGTTAAACTCGGCGATTCGTGAGCTATCAGCTATCAGCTATCAGCTATCAGCTATCAGCTAACGAATTAAATACTACTTCAAAGACAATAGCAAGACATTATTAAAGACAGCGGGCTGGAGACACAATACTCGCCTTTTCCCTTGTCTGTTTACACTGCTCATTTCTTATTTTCCCTATGATATAATGATGCCTATGCGAGTTATTATAGTCGGTGCCGGAGAAGTCGGTCTCCAGTTGGCGAGGTCCCTGTCCGCGGAGGACATTGAAGTTGTAGTCATTGATAAAAGCAAAGCAAAGCTTAAGAAAGTATCCGATGAACTTGATGTTGCCCTCATTGAAGGAAAAGGCGGATCTCCCTCTGTCTTGAAAGATGCCGGTGCTGACAAAGCAGACATTCTCCTTGCTGTCACTGACATGGATGAAACCAATATGGTGGCCTGCCTCGTTGCAAAAGTAATGTTTCAGGTGCCGAGAAACGTTGCCAGGATACGAAACCTCGAATACTCCTCCAATGCTGTTCTCCTGGAAAGCGTGGGCATTAATCCTGCCATCAGCCCTGAAATAGAGGCGGCGAAGGCGGTTATACGGCTGGTTGAAGTTCCTTTTGCGGCAGATGTGGAAGACTTTGTTGATGGCAGGACCAAGGTTATCGGCTTCAGGATTCCGCCTGATTCAAAACTGATTGGCAAGGTGTTTAAAGACCTTGACCTGCGAAAGCCTAAAGTACTCATAGGAGCAATAAAGCGCAAATACAAGGTCATCATTCCGACCGGTAATGACACGCTCAAGAAAGACGATGTTATTTATCTTCCTGTCCAGCGGGAAAACATTGATGAGGTCTGCCGCCGGGTAGGAGGGGTTACCATGCCGGTGAAACGGATGATGATAGCCGGCGGCGGGAGAATAGGGTTTTATGTGGCAAAAACAATGGAAGAGAGAGGAATAAGCGTAAAGGTCATTGAAAAGGATGTTGAACGGTGCAAATTCCTGCTTAAGTCCCTGAAAAAATCAGTCATTCTCCATGGTGACGGTTCTGACCGGAAGCTGCTGGAAGAGGAGAATATCAATGACATGGATATATTTGCAGCAATTTCAAACAACGAAGAGCTGAATATCATGGCTTCGATGCTTGCCAAAAGCCTCGGCGCGAAAAAGGTCATTACCATCGTCAACAGAACAGATTATCTGCCGCTTGCCAGCAACCTTGGCGTAGAGTCAGTTCTAAGCCCCCGGCTGATCACGGCCGCGACAATCTTAAAATATGTCAGAGGCGGCAATATCTTGTCTCTGACCACGATTGCTGAGGGCAAAGCAGAGATAATGGAAGCGGAAGTAAAGGAAGGATCCAAACTCATTGGCAAGACCCTCCGTGAAGTTGAGCTTCCGAAAAAAACCCTCATCGGGGCGATTATACGTGACAATAACGTGATCATCCCTTCAGGGGAAGATCAAATTATCAACAATGACAGACTCATCATTTTTACTCTCCAGGAATCAATTAAGCAGGTAGCCAGACTTCTGCAATGAACAGGTCCCTTGTTTTCAATCTTGTCGGAGTTATTCTTCTCTTCTGTTCCCTGTTTATGGTTATCCCCTTTGTAACAGCAATGATATTCAAAGGGAATGACCTCCAGGCCCTCGGTATATCTGTAGCCATAACATTTGTTTCAGGCCTCCTTCTCTATTATCTGACCAGAAGCCAAAGCAAGGTAGAGCTGAGGCACAGAGACGGTTTCGCTGTTGTAACATTCAGCTGGGTTGCCATGTCTCTGTTCGGCTCTCTTCCTTACCTTCTTTCCGGTGTGGCACATTCGTTCACTGATGCCTACTTTGAGTCCATTGCCGGATTTACAACAACGGGGGCCTCAATCCTGAGCAACCTGGAATCAATTCCAGAGGGCATACTCCTTTGGAGGAGCCTCACTCAGTGGATGGGAGGAATGGGAATTATCGTCTTTTCCCTTGCTATCCTTCCAATGCTGGGAGCGGGTGGAATGCAGCTGTTCAAGGCGGAAGTCCCGGAGATAGGAGTCGAGAAACTCAAACCCCGGATTATCGATATGGCAAAGTCTCTCTGGTACATCTATGCGGGCCTCACCGGTATCCTGGCCGCTTTACTTTTTGCTGCGGGGATGAATCTCTTTGATGCCCTGTGTCATGCCTTCACTACAATGGCAACAGGAGGGTTCTCCACAAAAAGCGCAAGTGTCGGGCACTTTCAAAACAGCTCAATTGATATCATCATTACCGTTTTCATGTTTCTGGCCGGCATTAATTTCTCTCTTCATTTTTATGCGTTACGGGGCAAGCTGTCAAAATTCACCAGGAGCAGTGAATTTAAGTTTTACCTCTCTGTTACGCTGGTTTCAATCGCAGTTCTTGTTATCAACACCCGTGCGGTCCATTCCTCCCTGGCTGAAACTATCCGCTATGCCTCTTTTCAGGTCGTGTCAATTATGACAACTACGGGCTTTGCCACTGCTGACTATGAAGCATGGCCAGTATTCTCTCAGATGCTCCTGCTGTCTCTCATGTTTTTTGGCGGCATGGTAGGCTCAACAGCAGGCGGGATGAAGCAGGTGCGAATACTGCTCATGTTAAAGCAGGCCTACCGTGAGCTCTACCACCTGATTCACCCCCGCGCGCTGACAGCCCTGAAACTGGATGAAAAAAACGTTCCCAAGGAAACCCTGGGCGGCATATGGGGGTTTCTGTTTCTCTTTATTTTGATTTCTGTTATTGCGACCCTTGGCATGACCGCGCTGGGATCTGACATTATCACCGCGGCAAGTACTGTGATATCATCCATGGCAAATGTAGGCCCGGCCCTTGGCGACGCAGGCCCGGCTGAAAATTATTCGACTATCCACTGGATGGGGAAATGGATTCTATCCTTTTGCATGTTAATCGGACGCCTTGAAATTTATACGGTCATACTGCTCTTCATTCCGATTTTCTGGGAAAAATAATATCAACGCATACATGGGTCAACAAAAAGATTCACCATTATTTTCAGTTGTGATATAATCTCAATGAAATAGACCCGTATCACTTTAACACAAGTGCCAAGATTACTATTATACGAGTAAAAAAAATGTGATCTTAAGTGTACTATTATTTTTTTATCTGTGTTAGTATAAATCCGATGCACCAAAGACTTGTACAGATGAGACATTATCATCGGAGACTTTTGAGACGGTCCAGGCGAACGTCACATTAGTCTCTTTTTTTTACCCGTAGACGGGAGAACGGTTTTTAGATATGCTGTTCAGAAAAAAAGATATAGTCGGCATTGATATTGGTTCCAAACATATCAAGGTCATCCAGCTAAAAAAAGTTAAAGAGGCCTATCATCTGGAAAGGCTTGGAATAACTACTATTGAGCCTGAGCTCATTGTTGAAGGCTCGATCCTTGACTCCTCTCGTGTTGTTCAATCTGTTAAAGAACTCATCTCAAGCACAGACATCAAGGCGAAGAACGTTACCCTTTCTGTATCAGGCCATTCTTCTGTTATCATCAAACGGGTATCTCTGCCCCAGATGTCAGAAGAGGTACTGGAAGAATCCATCAAATTTGAAGCTGAACAGTACATCCCTTTTGATATTGAGGATGTAAATCTGGACTTTCAGATACTCGGGGCAGCTGAAGAAGAGAACATGATGGATGTGCTTATCGTTGCGGTAAAAAGGGACAAGGTCAATGAATATGTATCCGTTATCAAAGAGGCCGGTCTGGATCCGACAATAGTTGATGTCGATGCCTTTGCTCTGGAAAACATGTATGAGCTCAACTATGAGGTCAAGGAAGAAGAAAATGTCGCACTGGTGAATATCGGCGCCAGCATGATTAACATAAATATAATCAAGGGCGGTGTCTCTGTTTTTACCCGTGACAGCTCAGTAGGCGGCAATGTGCTGACAGAAGCCCTTCAGCGGGAGTTTACGATCTCTTATGAAAACGCTGAAAAGCTGAAGCAGGGAGAGTCTATCGAAGGAATAGCCCCTGAAAATGTGGCCTATGCAATGGCATCGGCCTCCGATGAAATAATGTCTGAGATATCACGCTCTTTTGATTACTTCAGGGACACGACAAACTACGAATCCATTGATGAGATTATCCTGAGCGGCGGTGTTTCGCTGACCCCGGATTTTGACGCTTTGCTGTCTGAAAGAGTGGGCATACCAGTCAGTATGGCTGAACCATTCAGGAATATTGTGATACCTGAAGTCTTTGATAAAGATTACCTGGACAAGGTTAAAAGCCTGTTGACCGTTGCTGTTGGCCTGGCAATACGAAGAGAGGGCGATAAATGATCAGGATTAACCTGCTTCCGTCGGGCAAGAAAAAGACCATGGCCATCCCGCCATCATTAATATATGGTGCAATAGCAATGGTTCTTTTCATCCTTATCATTTTCGGTCTTGTTTATTACCTGAACAGGCAGACCTCTTCTTTGCAGGCTGAAATCGCGATAAAAGAGCAAAGACTGAAACAGCTTGAGGTCACATTGAAAAGAGTTCTGAACTATGAAAAGGACAATGAGGAGTTCAGGCAAAAAACCCTTATTATTGAGCAGCTGAAAAAGAATCAGATTATTCCCCTGAGACTGCTTGATGAGCTCAGCGAAAAGCTCCCGCGTGGAGTATGGTTGACCCGGCTTTTTGACTCGGGAGGCGTTGTTACGCTTGATGGATACGCATTTTCCAACAGTGACCTTGTTGGATATGTTCAGAACCTGAAAAGCTCGAAGTACCTGAGTGAGGTCATGCTTGTTGAGTCCAGGCAGAAAAGCATCGACAAGACTCTGGTGTATCAATTTAAATTGACAGTAAGGATAACCCTGTAATGCAAAAGTTTTTTAATCAGATAAAAAGTCTTCCACTTTACGGGCAGATTCTGGTAGCAGCGTTACCATCACTCATCCTGGTAGGGCTCTTTGTATACTTTATTTTGCTGCCAAAGAACAAAGAGATATCAGACCTTAAAGTAAAGTCAGCCCAGTTGGATACCGATATTATAAAAGCTGAAGCAAAAGTAAAAAGACTTGATGCACTGATCGCTGAAAATGAAATACTCAAGAAAAAGCTCTCCAGGCTCAAGGAACAGCTGCCTGAGGAAAAAGAGGTCTCTGTCTTGTTAAGAGAAGTCTCAGAGCTTGGACGCGGGTCCGGGCTGGAAATACTTCTGTGGAAGCCCCAGCCAAAAAAGACAAACCCCGATGGCCTCTATGTTGAAATCCCTGTTAAGGTTGAAGTTATGGCCAAGTATCATAATTTTGGGGATTTCCTGAGCCGTGTAAGCCGCCTGCCGCGACTCGTCAATATTTCTGATATTGAGACTACTTCATCTCAAAAACCAGAAGATGCTGAATCGGGCATTGTCAATATAAAATTTACGGCACGAACATTTGCATCGGTTGCGCAGAATGATATACCCCAGAAAAAATAATATGCTAAGAGGCAGATACATAAATTGTAATATTTTTCTCATAAGCGGACTGCTTGCAGCGGCCATTCTCCTTTCTGGCTGCGGGGACAAGAAAGTTCCCCGTCCTGCCCCGAAGGCAGCAGCACCGAAGAGTGTCCCGGCAGCGCCGCCTCCTCAGCCGACAGCAACAGCCATAATAGCAGAGGACGCCCCTGTTCAGCAGGGCTATATATATGAACGGAATAACCGCCGTGACCCATTTGTTCCTCTTGTTATTCCAAAAAAATTGGTAATAAAAAAGCCTTCAGTAAAAGAAGGAACCCTTGAAAGCTACGAATTAAAAGACTTTGCCCTTGCCGCAATCGCTCATAAGGGTGCGCAGCATTACGCCCTTCTCGTTACACCGGACAACCGGTCATTTACCGTGTTTGAAGGGACCAGATTAGGTACAAATAACGGCAAGGTCAAAAAGATCACAGGGGGAAAGGTCTTTTTAGTTGAATACACAAAGGACCACAAAGGAAAATCAATACCGAGAGAAATAATTTTAGAGTTTTATAAAGGAGAGTGAACATAATGATAACCGGGAGACGTTTATTTATATCCATGTTTCTGGCGCTGCTGTCAGTCCCTGCATTTATTATTAGCTCTGAAGTCCAGTCAGCAACTCAGTCAGAGATCATTTATATCGGGGTGAACACGACAAACGGGACTACAGAGATAGAGATTCAAAGCAATGCGTCTTTTACGTATACACTCTACAAACCGGAAGATCCCTATCAGGTTATTGTCGATCTTCAGTCTATGGATCTCGGGAACTTTCAGGAAAAAATGATCATCAACAGGGCCGGTGTTTCCGAAATAGTTCCGGTAACTGTGGAGAGTGCGCCCGGTGTAGCACGATTAACCCTTTCTCTGACAGTTCCTGCGGATATCGAACCTGTCTATAATAACAATACATTAATCCTCGCGTTTGATAACCCTGAACTCGAAGAAGCCGGCTACGAAGAAGAGATGACCACTGAAGAAGAAGAAGACACCAGGGAGGTCACTGCAGATCCTGTTCAGGAAGAGGTAATGGTTGAGGTCACGGAAGCAGAAGAAGCCCCTCCTGAGAATAAATATGTGGGAGAGCCGATATCGATCGACTTCCAGGATGCCGAATTACTCCATGTTTTCAGGCTTATTGCCGATATCAGCGGATATAACATCGTGGTCAGCCCTGATGTAAAGGGGAAATTCTCGATGCGCCTTACAGATGTGCCATGGGACCAGGCCCTTGATACCATACTGCGAAATTATGGCCTCTCAAAGACCCTGCAGGGCAACATCCTCCGCATAGCGCCCACTTCCGTACTTGCCAAAGAAGAAGAAGAGATCGCCCGTGCCAAGGAGTCTCAGGAAAAGTCCGGAAATCTTGTAACAAAAATTTATCCCATTAATTATGCGTCTGTTTCTGATATAAAACAGGCGCTTGATGACGCTAAAATACTTACCAAGAGGGGGTTTATCAGCGTCGATGAAAGAACAACCTCCGTACTGATAAAAGATGTGGAGAAAAAACATGCTGAGTATGAAACCCTTATCAGGGCCCTTGACCAGGCAACACCCCAGGTAAGCATCGATGCCCGGATCGTTGAGGTAACGACAAACTTTACGAAGGACCTCGGTATTCAATGGGGTGCCCTCTACAAGCCCACACCCCAGACTCAGATCGGAGGAACATCCCTGACCGGTGGATCCGGCGCCTTTTCATTGAATCCATTACTGGTCAACCTGCCCGCCGCAGTTGCCCAGGGTGCCGGTGGTGCCGTTGGAATCGGCTATGTCAGCGCTAATGACCTCAGGGCCCTTGACCTTCAGATCTCGGCGCTGGAAAGTTCCGGTAAGGGTAAAATCGTCTCCAACCCCAAGATCATGACCATGGATAATATGGAAGCAAGAATTATACAGGGCAAGAAAATTCCCTATACAACGATCTCTGATGAAGGGACAAAGACAGAATTCGTCGATGCCGCGCTTGAGCTTATTGTTACACCTCATATCACACCGCACGGGACGATCCTGATGAACGTACAGGCAAAGAAAAATGAGGCCAACTTTTCTCAGACATCAGGGGGCGGTGTACCGACAATCGACACCAATGAGATTGCGTCACAGGTCTTAATCAAAGATGGTGACACTCTGGCACTTGGCGGTATATTCAAGACCACCTATTCAAAGGATTTATCCAGCGTGCCGGGACTCGGGGATGTTCCCTACCTCGGATGGCTTTTTAAAAACAGGCAAAACAGAGATGACACAACGGAAATACTGATATTTATAACACCGAGGATTGTCAAGTAATGAGATAATGGTTCCGTGCTTACAGAGCGGGGAGCATGACAATAATACGTAACAATGGCTGCAAAGACGCTCGATATGGAAGCAGCTACAGATATATTAAAGAAGATAGAAAAAAGACCGTATACAACATATATGTTACTGAGGAGGCACAATGTTTAAAAAATATATACCGGGAGTCTTAATTTTACTATCCGTCTTCCTCTTATCCGCCTGCGGCGGTGGAACAGATGCTCCTGCAACAGCAACAATGACAATTAGTCCTTCATCATTCACATTCACCGACTCTACTACCACACAGTCAGAAACGACACAGACCTTCAGCATCGTTGTAAAAAATGCACAAGGCATCCCTCTCAATGATGTTGACATCTGGATTTCCTCTCTCTTAGCTGCACCAAATGCTTTTGATGTTATCCAGCTCCATGATGGAAACAATGAAGAAGGCTCCCCGATGAAGGTGAAAACCGATGACAACGGAGTATATATTCTCCGCGTTGACTTTAAACATGGCAATAGCCTTTCGTATTCTAGTCCTATACAGGTTGTTTCAGCATCTATTTCAGCGTCTGCAGACTTTGATGTTGACGCAGGAGGTTAATATATAATGAAATTCTGTCAATACATATTTGCAGCACTTATTCTTCTCCTCTATTCCTGCGGAGGGGGCACAAGCGTCCCCAGCAGCACCAGCGGGACAACGACTACGTCTACTACAACTGCTGCAACAATCACGCTTACCGCGACTCCATCTACTGTAACGGTTAACGGCACATCGAGCATATCCGCAACCGTTCTCGACACTCTTGGTGCCAATGTCCCTGACGGAACAACCGTTGCCTTTACGTTAGCTGGTTCAAACGGAACATTGTCATCTGCATCGGATACAACTTCATCGGGCGTTGCATCTGTCTCGTTCACCGGCACAGCCGCTGGTTCAGAGACCGTGACAGCAACGTCTGGCACCGCCACTAATACGGCAACGATCACCATTCAATCGCCTGCTGTCGGAACCATCGAGTTTACCTCAGCCACACCTTCCGCAATCGGTATTATCGGCTCGGGAAAAACCCTGACATCTAATATAATTTTTACTATCAAGGACAATCAGGGAAATGCAATGCCTGACGGTACCTCTGTCAGCTTTGTCATGAGCGGGCCCAGCGGAGGTCAGCTTCCTGATGACGGCGGAGAATACATCGGAACACGCGATGCAACACCCACAACAGCTGCAGCCTCCATTTCCGGCGGCGCTGGTCAGGTAACCATTGAGCTGAACAGCGGTAATGTCCCGGGTCCTGTTCTCATAACAGCAACTGTCACTGTCGGGGCAGTCACACTGACAACTGCCTCAACACCTATTTCAATAGGCGGCGGGACACCGACCGACTCCGCCTTGACCCTAGCTGCAGCAACGCATAACCTGGAAGGGTTGAGCTTTGTAAATATTCAGACTGAAATCTCGGTCTTCCTTGCTGACAGGTTCGGTAATGTTGATATCCTCGAAGGTACATCCGTATCTTTTGAAACTGAGTCAGGTGCGATCGTAAGAAGCGCTGCGGTGGATTCCACCGGTGCGGCCAGTGTCACGTTCAGAACTCAAAATCCTATTCCACGGAATGTTGCTCCTATAGGCACAGCACCCTGTTCCGGGGCGCCGACCTCAGTGGCCAACGCTATTGTAGGTTTCCCCACAGAATGGGAAGTCTGCCTGCAGGCATATGTGCTCGCAGCCTATGGGATCAGCACAACCACCCATCCACGGGACGGCTGGGCAACCATTACGGCCCGAACCTTAGGGGAGGAGAGTTTTGATGATACCAATGCAAACGGCTCACTTGATGCCGGAGAATTTATTGCTGCAACTCACGACACACTCCATGAAGCGTTTCTTGATATTAATGATAACGAAACCCACGATGACGGGACCGGCACAGACCCCTTTGAGAAATATTCTGACAAGGATTTTGACGGTGTCTATGACGGGGCAAACGGCTCGTGGGATTCTGATAAAGAGATATTTGAACACATACCGCTGATAATATCAGGGGGCCCAACGTACATCGCGACAAACCCTGCTGCTAGTGCGACCTTTAACGTAGCACCTGGAGGCTCGCAGACTTTTACTCTCCTCGTTGGTGATAGAAACCTGAACTATCTCGTTGGAGGATCAACCATAAGTATTTCAGCCAGTAAAGGAACATTGACCGGCACCTCATCCTTTACGTTTCCAACCACGTTCACCACAGGGCCCTATGAAGCGTCATTTACTTTAACTGATTCAGATCCGGCAACTACCCAAGCTGAGCCGGTAACAGTTAACATTGATGTTACCTGGAAAGGGCTAACCACAACATTGCTTATTTCGGGAAACATGGATACGCCGTAATATAACGTTTGAGAAAACCCCCCGCTGAAAAGCGGGGGGTTTTTTGTGTGCTCCAACTTTCTGATCGTGCATCCCCCTTCGTTCCTTTACTTTAAGCTTTTTATTTAATACCATAGTGGGGTAAAATCTCATTGACAGTACGAAATAGGATTGTGTATTTAATAGACTCAGGAGAGGAATAAAATATCAGAATGAGCAGATTCAGATATCTCACATCAGGTGAGTCTCATGGACAGGTGTTGACCTGCACTATTGACGGGCTTCCGTCAAACATGTCCCTTACCGTGCAGGATATTGACCGGGACCTGGCACGGCGGCAGAAAGGATACGGCAGGGGTGGACGCATGAAAATAGAAACTGACCGTGCGCAGATCCTCTCCGGCGTCAGAAAGGGCAGAACCCTTGGCTCACCTCTTACCCTGGTTATTGAGAATAAGGACTGGGAAAACTGGAAAGATGTTATGAGCCCTGGTCCGCTCTCTGTGGCACGACGTGATATGCCTGCAGATAAGTCCAGGACAGTTACACGTCCTCGGCCGGGACATGCAGACCTGGCAGGGGCCTTAAAGTATGGTCACAGGGATTTACGGAATGTGCTTGAGCGTTCCAGTGCCCGGGAGACTGCGGCACGGGTTGCGGCGGGCGCTGTGGCAAAGACATTTCTCTCAGCATTCGATATTACAATTATGAGCTATGTACGGGAAATAGGTGGTGCCGGCCTGAAGGCCTCAGAACTGGCTATGGATAGTATGAGCTTCAAGTCTCTCCAGTCGAAATTTAAAAAGGCTGAGCTGTCTGAAGTCCGGTGCCCCGATGAAAAGGCAGAGGCAAAGATCATCCGGAAGATTAAAGGTGCAATGAATAAGGGCGATACCCTCGGCGGAATCTTCGAGGTTGTGGCCTTCGGGATACCTGTCGGCCTTGGAAGCTACAGCCAGTGGGACCGTAAGCTCGAGGCAAAGCTTGCGTACGGAATCATGGGTATTCAGGCAATTAAGGGTGTGGAAATAGGTCTCGGTTTTGAGATGGCGAGAAAACCGGGCTCAGAAGTGATGGATGAAATATATTATCGCAAAGACCTGGCACAGCGCGCCCCTTCATCAGGCGGTTTCTACAGGAAAACCAATAATGCAGGCGGAATAGAGGGCGGTATGAGCAACGGCGCGCCCATTGTATTGCGGGCTGCCATGAAGCCGATCCCGACACTCAGGAGCCCCCTTGCGTCTGTTGATATTGATACAAAGAAAAAATTCAAAGCTGCCTATGAACGGTCTGATGCGTGCGCTGTCCCGGCAGCGTCAATCATTGGAGAGGCGGTCACCGCGATTACATTGGCGGACAGTTTCCTTGAAAAATTCGGCGGTGACAGCATGGAAGAGATCACGAGAAATTACAGAGGATATTTGGAGCAGATTCAAAATTTTTAATAACAATAGCTAAGAGACAGTATATAGTAGTTAGGAGCTGTATCGCCCTTATTACTAACTACTGACTACGAACTACTTCATCATTATGCCATTATGAAAATCGTACTTACAGGCTTTATGGGAACAGGCAAGACCTCTGTGGGCCGAGAGCTCAGCAGGATCCTTGGATATGAGTTCATTGATACGGACGTGCTGATTGAAGAACGGGAAGGAATGCCCGTATCAATGATATTCAAGAGAAAAGGTGAGGACTATTTCCGGCAGGTCGAGAGGGAAACAATAGCTGAAATCGCGCTGAAAGAGACCGCGGTGATCGCAACGGGCGGCGGCGTTATCAAAAACCGTGAGAATGTGAAGGACCTCGGAAAAGGAGGAGTTCTTGTGTGGCTCACAGCTGAACCCGAGATCGTACTGAAGCGCGTTATGTCAGAGGGCGGGAAACGGCCCCTTCTGGAGGTTGAGGAACCTCTACAGGAGATTAACCGGTTAATGGAAGAGCGCTGTTCCCTCTACCAGCAGGCAGATGTTTCTGTTGACACCAACTATATTACTCCTGAGGAAACCGCCCGGGAAATTATTGACCGCCTCTCCCTTAATACAGAAAATGTCTTTGTTGACCTTCAGGAGAGAAGCTATAATATTCTTGTCGGCAACAGCATACTTTCCCGTCTCGGGCTCCGCCTGAAAGAGTTCAGGCCGTCACGGGTCGCGATTATAAGCAACAAGACGGTCTACCCTCTCTTCCGGGATACGGTGCTTAAGTCACTGAGGGAATACAACATCGATGCTGAAGTCATCCTCCTTCCGGACGGGGAGGAGCACAAGGACCTCCTCTGGACATATTATATTCACGGCAGACTGCTCAAGGCCCGCTTTGACCGAAACTCGGTGCTCATTGCGCTGGGAGGGGGTGTTGTCGGTGACATCACGGGGTTTGTGGCAGCGACCTACATGAGAGGAATCAGGTTTATTCAGGTACCAACTACCCTGCTTGCGCAGGTCGATAGTTCTGTGGGCGGAAAGACCGGGGTTAACCACCCGCTCGGTAAAAATATGATCGGCAGCTTTTATCAGCCCGCACTCGTCTTTATTGACATTGACACCCTAAAGACCCTTCCTGAGCGGGAGTTCCGCGCCGGAATGGCTGAAATTATCAAATACGGTGTTATCGCAGATAACTCCCTCTTTGACTACCTGAAAAACAACCGGGAGAACATACTCAGCCTCGGGGAGAGTATCATTCATATCATTAAGCGCTCATGTGAGATAAAAGCGGATGTTGTTTCTCAAGATGAGAAAGAGGCCGGGTTAAGGGCGATCCTGAATTTTGGCCACACTATAGGCCACGCAATTGAGACTGTAACAGAATACCGTCAATTTCTCCATGGTGAAGCGATCGCAATTGGAATGTGTGCTGCTGCCCGTATGGCTGTTAACCTCGAAATCCTGTCTTCGGAGGAGGAGAAAAAGATTCATGAGCTCACTGAAATGTATGATCTTCCTGTTGATATACCGGCCGGGTTATCACCCGAAAATATGCTGAATGCCATAGAACTCGACAAAAAGGCGGTGTCCGGCAAGATCACCTTCATCCTGCCCGAGGCTATCGGAAAAGTGAAGATCGTCAAAGAGGTGAGCAGGGACCAGATAAAGGGAGTCCTTGAATCGTACCGCCAATAAACTGATCACGAGAAACAGATATAAAACCTTCCTGAGAGTATTTGTAAACAACAACCAGCAGATTTAATAGTCCGGTCATTGACAGAAAAAAACTGTTTCCTATATAATGATAATGATTGTCATAATCGCTATTATGTCACATTGAGCCATAACACATGACATCATCAGTTAGCGTTGTAACTATACATCTCAAAAGGAGAACAAATGAGAGGCACCCGGATTATATTGTTTTTCGCAGTAGTGACAGTTGGAGTTTTGTTTATAACCGCGGGCTCCTACGCTTCTGAGGCTGAGATATTGCTGAAAATACTTATGAAGAAGGGCATTGTAACACAGGCAGAGTATGATGAGGTAATGGAGGAACTGAAGTCAGCACATAGTCTTGAGAGCAGGGTCCAGGCCATAGAAAATAAGGCAGGCCAGGTCTCCAGGGATCATGAGGATTTTGCAACTCATGTTGATAAACATATTACACATGCTGAAGGTCCGGCGGTTATTGGCGGTATTAATGTTGCCGCGGGCATCACAATCGTGGGGCAGGGTACAAGCGGCAATGATGAGAACACTCCTCCGGGAGATGATGCAGTTGATGGAAACATTTCAGCGGACATTGAGTTATCAGGCAAGTTGGGCCAGCAGGGTGAGGCCTTTATCGCGCTGGAAACAGGAGACGGAACAGGACTTGCCGAGGAGATTGATGCGTTCTGGGGTTTTAACGCAGACGCCGGCCCGTCATCAACAGTAGAAATAACAGAAGTATGGTATGAGCATCAGTTTTCTGAAGGACTGGTCACATTGACCATTGGCAAGTTAGACCTGACAAACTATTTTGATGTCAATGAAGTCGCAAATGATGAGACAACGCAGTTCCTTGCAGATGGCTTTGTCAATGATGTTACTGTTGAGTTTGTTGATGGGCCTGCCCTTCGCCTGACCGTAAGCCCTTCCGCACTTATTGATATCAGCGTTGCTGCCCAGTCTGACGGGTGGGATGATCTTGATGAGAAGAACTTTCTCATCGCTGGAGCTGATATAAAGCCGAAATTTGGTGAACTTCAGGGCAATTACCGCTTATATGTCTGGACAAATGGCAGCGACCATACTGATGTGAATGATGCAACAAAAACCGGGGAGAGAGGAACAGGATACGGGGTCAGTGCTGATCAGCAGATTATGGAGAATTTGATGCTCTTTGCCCGTCTCGGCTTTCGTGACGATGACCTGACAGAATATGAGTTTGATACTGCATGGAGCGGGGGGCTCGCACTGATGGGCAGTGCCTGGGGCAGGGACAATGACGTCCTTGGCCTTGCCTATGGAGAGGCAATCCTTGCAAACCACAGAGAAGACGCATTGAGAGCAGCCGGTACAACACCAGGAAATGAAGGACACTTTGAAGTATATTACAGCCTCGCGCTGAATGAACATGTTGTCATTTCCCCTGATATACAGATCATTACAAACGCGAAGGGAGACGACAATTTCAAGACCGTCGTGGCTGGCGCCCTGAGAGGTCAGTTCACGTTCTAACAGTAATGCATCATGAACAAAAACATTTATAACAGAAAAGGAGCGTACGAAATGAAAAATCTAAAACCATATTGGATCACAGTAATTCTGCTATCAGCAAGTCTGGTCTTTGCCTATGGCTTAACTGCTGATGCGGGGAACACAATGAACATGTCTGTCAAGGATTATGAAAAAATCTCCTACGGAGGTCTTTTATACGACAAGTGGTACTCCATGCTGGGAGCTGACCCGCAGGGTACCCATCCATCATATCCGGCTGCAGGACAAAGTAAGGGCGGCAGCACCTGGCGCTGCAAGGAGTGTCATGGGTGGGATTATAAGGGAAAGGACGGCGCATATGCATCAGGAAGCCACTTCTCAGGGATCAAAGGAATCATTGAGTATGCAGGAAAAAAACCGGAAGTTGTTCATGCCGTGTTAAAGAATGAAACGCACGCTTTTGGCAGTATGATCCCCGGTGATGCAATGGAAGCGCTGTCCATGTTTGTCGCATATGGCCAGATTAACATGGCGAACTATATTGACTCTTCAACAAAAAAAGTTAGCGGGAATATACAAAATGGTGCGAAGATATATACAAGCACCTGCGCAAAGTGCCACGGAAAGGACGGAAAAATGCTCAACTTTAAGACAGCTGAAAAACCTGAGTACCTTGGTACTATTGCGAATAAAAATCCCTGGGAAACAATGCACAAATTACGCTATGGGCAGCCTAAATCACAAATGGTAAGTATGCTGTTTCTTGATATTCATGACCAGGTTGATATCCTGTCATATTGTCAGACACTGCCCGTTAAGTGATTATAAATCATTGTAGGGGCGTAGCATGCTACGCCCTTGCTGGCGGGGACTGCCTGTCTACATCTCATTTCTTCCCTCAAGAGACTTGGCAAGAGTAACTTCATCAGCAAACTCAATGTCCCCCCCTATGGGGAGTCCGTAGGCAATGCGGGAGACTTTTACCCCCAGGGGTTTCAATACCTGCAGAATGTACTGGGCTGTGGTCTCACCTTTTGTATTCGGGTTGGTCGCAATAATGACTTCAGCTACATTCCCGTCCGCAACTCTTTTCACCAGTTCACTAATCTTCAGCCTGTCAGGAGTGATTCCGTCAACAGGTGAAAGAGCCCCGAGAAGGACATGGTAGAGTCCGTTAAAGCTTTTCGTGTTCTCAATCACGATAAGATTGCTCGGCTCCTCGATAACGCAGATTTTTTCCCGGTTTCTCCGCGGATCACTGCATATTGAGCAGACCTCTTCATCGGTAATATTGAAACAGTGTCTGCAGAAACGGGCTTTTTCCTTGAGCGTTGTAATAGCGTTCGCAATGGCAAGAGCTTCAGATTCGGGCATCCCCATAATAAAGAAGGCCAGCCTCTGGGCGGACTTTCTCCCGATACCAGGAAGCTTTGTCAGCTCTATTATCAGACCTTCAACAACGTTATTGCTCATTGCCCGAACATATTACCCATGCCCGGGATATTCATTCCCCCGGTCAGCTTGCCCATATCATCATTCACCATCTGCTGTGCTCTGCGCAGCGCCTCATTAACAGCAGCAACGACCAGGTCCTGGAGCATTTCAGCATCATCAGGATTAATAACATCTTTTTCAATCTTTATTGAGACTATCTCCAGTGCGCCGCTTGCTGTTGCAACGACCATCCCTCCGCCGGCAGCAGCCTCAACAGTTTTCTTTTTTGCTTCTTCCTGGATCTTTCCCATTTCCTGCTGCATCTTCTGAGCCTGCTTCATCAGGTCTCCAAGCATTTTTTTTGACATAATAACCTCCGGTTTATTTAACGTTGCTGGACTTGGTCAAACTCTTCGTCTTTTCGAACAAGGGGAGAACTCTCCGGCACTGCGCTCCTACAGGATTTCTCTCTTCACTCGAAATGACAAATGACCGCCTTCCATGACGGCCCTGCTCAACAGGAGATACCAACTATATGTTACCCTGATTATTCCTCATCTTCAAGAGGTTTTACCTGCAACACAGAGCTGTTAAAGATTCTGACCGCATCCTGAACAATCTTTTCTGTGTACACTTCTTCCTTTATTTTTTTAATATCTTTTTTCCCTTTGCCCTTTGGCATGGTCACGATCTTCAGATCCAGGTCACGACTGCTCAGTCTGCGCAGCAGCGGCTTGATGACCGATAATTTACTCTTTATTGAGTCTGCCAGTACAGACATTCCGCCATTAAACCCGATAGACAGATCTGTATCAGTAAGGCTGACAACATTCGCAGAGGCAAGTTTGCACGACAGGAGATGGTCCTCCGCGTCAAGGGAATCAATCAATTTTTTCCACAATTCATCCTTGTCCGGAAGCTCGGACAGGCTAGTTGAATCAGCCGGAGGGCTGGTTAGAGTTTTTTTTTCCTCACCATGGTCTGCCGGCGCTTTTACAGCAGGAGATGAAGCCCTGCCCGCGGTTGATGGTTCTGAATCGTCAAGCATCTTCAGCACCTCATCAATGGATGTCATGCCCTTTACAAACGACATTCTGAGCAGACCAAGCTCAAGGGTATATCTCGGATTTATCGCGCTTCTCACTTCCCCTTCAAGGCGGAGAAGTTCAGAAAGGAGCAGTGTGAGAGGTTCGATCCCCGTATCTTCCGTAAGAGACCGGAGCGCCTGCACTTCTTCCGGGGTAAACTCAAGGAGCTCTCCAGCATCCCCGGTTATCTTCACAATCGCGATGCTTCTGAATTGTTCTACAAGCTCCTTTGTCAGCTGGCGCAGGTCGCTTCCCCTGTCAGTCAGCTCTTTTATTGTGGACAGTGTTCTGGATATATCGCCTTTTATGATGCTCTCTGACAGACCCATGATAACTTCTGTTTCCGGCAGACCCAGCAGGGTCTGAAGCTGTGCGCCGTCAATCTCGTCACTGAATGAATATGCCTGGTCAAGAAGGGTAAGCGCGTCTCTCATGCTGCCATCGCCGGCCTTGGCGATCATTTCAAGGGCTTCTTCTTTTATATTGATCTGTTCTTTATCCGTGATTTTTTTCAGCTGCTCCCTGATCCTGTTTTTTGTTATCCTTCGAAATGCATGGTGCTGACATCGGGAGAGAATCGTTGGGGGGATCTTTTTAGGCTCAGTTGTGGCAAATATAAAAATCACATGGGGAGGAGGTTCCTCAAGGGTCTTTAAAAGGGCATTAAATGCTGATGTGCTCAACATATGCACTTCGTCAATTATATAGATTTTATACTTGCCTCCTGCCGGCGCATACTTTACTGTCTCCCTGAGCTCTCTGACAGCATCAACACTGTTGTTGGATGCCCCGTCAATCTCAAATACATCAACAGAAGCCCCCTGTGTAATTCCTTCACAGCTCTGACAGGAGCCGCAGGGTTCGTTTTCTGACCGCTCTTCACAGTTCAGGGCCTTGGCAAGAATACGGGCCAATGAAGTTTTTCCAACTCCCCTCGGGCCGGAAAAGAGATATGCATGGACGATCTTATCGCCTGCCAGGGCATTTTTCAGCGTTGTAACAACAGGCTCCTGGCCAACAATATCATCAAAAACCCGGGGACGCCATTTTCTTGCGAGGACAATATAGCTCATAGAAATAAATTCAACTACTTGTATATTTGACCACGGAGGCACAGAGACACGGAGAAAAGAATAAAAAATTATTTGTTTCTCTCTGTGTCTCTGTGCCTCCGTGGTTTATATGTTTAGCAGCCGGACCTTCAGGTAATCCTGCGGCACACAGAATAACTACTTACCGTTGCTTCCTTCCGGACCTGGCGGAATTCACAGCATCCTGTTGCACAGGGCCCAAAGACCCGGCCTTTTTTTTATTAGCTCTCAGCAATCAGCTTTCAGTAAACAGCTAAAGACCTAAAGGAGTAATATTGTATAATTATCCTCTTTCTAGCTGAAAGCTGACGGCTGATAGCTGATAGCTTTCTTTCTGGCGGAGAGGGAGGGATTTGAACCCTCGAGACGCTATAAACGCCTACACGATTTCCAGTCGTGCTCCTTCGGCCACTCGGACACCTCTCCATATTAGCGGTCAGCTTTCAGCAATCAGCTTTCAGCTAACATAAGATAAAAAAACATTAAATAATGTATTCATTTGCAAGTAAAGGGTTACGCATTCCCTGACAAAGCTTTACCGGACCTACTACTTTATAACTTTATAGGCCCAAGTTTCAACTTTTCAGGCCTTTCGTAGGGGCGTGGCATGCCACGCCTTCATTGTCCCGCTGAAAGCTGATTGCTTTGCTTCTGGCGGAGAGGGAGGGATTCGAACCCTCGGTACCTTTCAGCACAACGGTTTTCGAGACCGCCCCGTTAAACCACTCTGGCACCTCTCCGTATTAGCTGTCAGCTTTCAGCAATCAGCTTTCAGCCGTAGGGGCAATTCATGAATTGCCCCTACAGATTAAAACTCACCGGCGGGCCCTGAAAAACTCTTTCAAAATGGAGGCGCATTCATCTTCCAAAACTCCTGATAGAACCCTGACCTGATGATTCAACAGAGGGTCATGGAGCAGCTGGTAGCGACTGTTTACCGCGCCAAACCTTTCATCTGAGCACCCATAGACAAGCCTGCCCAGTCTTGCATTCAGCATTGCGCCGGCACACATTACACAGGGTTCTTTTGTCACATAGAGTGTTGCCTCTTCCAGGCGCCAGTCTCCTGTTTTTAGCCCTGCCTCCCTGATAACCATCAGCTCGGCATGTGCTGTCGGGTCTGTGGTCAACGCCTTGCTGTTATGTGCACGGGCAATTACCCCGCTGTTCTCAACAAGGAGAGCGCCAACAGGTACTTCTCCTTCATTATATGCCTGCTTCGCCTCCTCAATGGCGAGGCCCATATAGTGTCTGTCTCGTTCATTCATTATGGAGCTGAATTCTTTCGCGGTTCAGGGAAGCATACAGGACAGTAGAGTTCACCGCGATCAAGACTGCAAACATGTCCGCATTCAGCACAGCACTCACACTGGTCGAGGGGCTTTTCACAGACAAAGCAGTATTTGTCTTCTTCCGTCATTACTATATTTAATGATCAACTGCCAGCGTTCTTACGCCCTATTCCTTGAATAACTGCCCGTTATCATCTTCATCTTTTTCAACAACACGTGCTACGCTGACGACTTTGTCTTTTTCAGCAAGGTCAATGAGACGGACTCCCTGGGTTGCCCTGCCGATAAGGGAAATATTTTTAGCTTTTGTACGGATCACCTTTCCGCTGCTGGCGATAATAATGATCTCATCATCATTTGTAACCTGAAGGACCCCAACGACCTTGCCGTTTCTCTTGGTCACCTTGATAGTCATGACACCCTTGCCGCCCCTGCTCTGCAGTCTGTATTCCTCTGATTTTGTGCGTTTGCCATACCCTTTCTCAGTTACGGTAAGGAGCATTTTTTCGTCATCGAGA
The DNA here is from genome assembly GCA_947259645.1 of Thermodesulfovibrionia bacterium. GTDB lineage: Bacteria > Nitrospirota > Thermodesulfovibrionia > UBA6902 > UBA6902 > Glo-13. Next base: position 21,347 of record CAMYND010000025.1, read on the forward strand.
ATATCTACTGACACAACTTCATCCTCCTCCTTAAGGCGTATCCCTCTGACACCCTGCGCTACCCGTCCCATTGCCCTCACATTGCTTTCATTAAACCGGATTGAGGCACCGCTCCGTGTACTGAGATTAATGTCGTTGCTTCCGTCAGTGAGGCGCACGCCTATGAGTTCGTCGCCGTCTTCCAGCTTGATCGCATTAATGCCTGTAGAGCGGGGATGACTATATGCCGAGAGTGCTGTCTTCTTAACAACACCCCGCTTTGTGGCCATAATGAGAAAGGTGTCTTCGGTAAACTCTTTTATGGGAAAGACAGCGGTTATCCGTTCTCTCTGGGATATCTGCAGCAAATTAACGAGTGCCTTGCCCTTGGCAGCCCTCCCCATCTCCGGAATCTGATAGACCTTAAGCCAGTAAACCCGGCCCAGGTTAGAAAAGAAGAGGACATTGTCATGGGTCGAAGCGGTAAAAAGGGTCTCCACAAAGTCTTCTTCCCTTGTCTCCATTCCCATTGCGCCCTTGCCGCCCCTTCGCTGACTTCTGTATAGATCAAGGGAGTTTCTCTTGATAAACCCGTTGTGGGAAATAGTCACGACCATTTCTTCCTCAGTGATAAGGTCCTCAATCGTTATTTCGGCTGCGGCATCTGTTATTTCAGTACGCCTCTTGTCAGCATACTTTTTTCTTATTTCAAGGAGCTCATCTTTAATAATTCCATCAACAAGGGCGGGGTCCGCAAGAATTCCCGTAAGCCGTTTAATCTCTTTTTGAATGTCCTGGTAATCCTGTATAATCTTGTCTCTCTCCAGACCGGTCAGTCTCTGCAGTCTCATCTCAAGAATTGCCTTTGACTGAATCTCTGTCAGCGGGAACTTGCTCATGAGGCCGTTCAGCGCTTCTTCCGGTGTTTTGGATGCACGAATCAGCTTGATAATGGCGTCCAGGTTATCAAGGGCGACTTTTAATCCCTCAAGAATATGGGCCTTCTCTTCAGCTTTTCTCAACTCAAAGGCGGTCTTTCTCACCGTTACTTCCCGCCTGTGCGCGAGGAAAAGAGAAAGGATTTTTTGCAGGTTCAGGACTTTGGGCTGACCATTTACAATGGCAAGCGTGTTAATGCCAAAGGTAGACTCCATCGGTGTGTGCTTGTACAGCTGGTTCATAATGACCTGCGGTATCTCACCGCGCTTCACTTCCATAACAACCCGTATGCCGTGTCTGTCTGATTCGTCCCTGAGGTCTGACAGGCCTTCAATCTTCTTGTGACGAACAAGTTCAGCGATCTTTTCAATCAGCCGCGCCTTGTTGACCTGGTAGGGAAGCTCCGTTACAATTATGCTCTGCCCTCTTTTATTTTCCTCAATATCGACTTTTGCCCGCATCCTGACAAGACCCCTGCCGGTCATGTATGCATCGTGAATCCCCTTCTTCCCGTGAATGGTACTTCCTGTCGGGAAGTCAGGCCCCTTGATCTTTTTCATCAGCTCTTTCATCGTGACCTCGGAATTGTCGATCATCATCACCAGTCCATCAACAACCTCTCCCAGATTGTGAGGAGGGATGTTCGTTGCCATTCCTACAGCTATACCTGAGGAGCCGTTAATGAGAAGATTGGGAACTTTTGCAGGAAGGACAACCGGCTCAAGTGTAGTCTCATCAAAGTTGGGGGTGAAATCGACTGTTTCCTTGTCAATGTCAACGAGCATCTCTTCCGCAACCCTTGTCATACGGGACTCTGTATACCGGTAGGCTGCTGCGCGGTCACCGTCAATAGACCCGAAGTTCCCCTGCCCGTCAACGAGCATATAGCGCATGTTAAAATCCTGTGCCAGTCTCACGAGAGTGTCATAAACAGCAGAGTCACCATGAGGATGATATTTCTTTAATACCTCACCGACAACACCGGCACATTTTGAGTACTTTTTGCCCGGAGTAAGCCCCTCCCTGAGCATTGCGTAGAGTATTCTGCGCTGGACCGGTTTCAGTCCATCCCTGACATCGGGAAGTGCCCTTCCCACGATTACGCTCATTGCGTAATCAAGGTAGGATGTCTTCATTTCTTCTTCAATATTTATCGTCATTCGTGCCATGGTAACTCCTTAAAACTAAACAGCTGTTCATATAGTTTATGTGCAGATAATGAAGTGATTTAATAACCGTAAATTATAACATTTTTAAGCAGGTAATAGCATGAATTTTCTCGCTATGAACTGAGGCATTATGAAGTCTTGAAAACTGAAGAGAAAATACTTTTTACTCCTCGGCGTTTCTGATTCACATTAGTCAGAACTTACCATGAATTAAGGGAAAATATCTCTTGATAATCAGATCATGCTCGGAGCGGGTAGTGCCCCCTGTCTTCTGGGGCCAGGGGTTCTTTTAAACGGGGAACGCTAAAATAGGTCCTGCAAAACCTCTTCTTCCATTATCAGGCTTTTTAACTGCTTCAATTTATATTCTTCAATATCAAAAATATCATAGCAGGCAGAATCAAGTACGTATGAGGATTCATTATCAACAGCTTTCATATTGCACTCATCAACGAGGCTGTCCGCCAGGTGGACAACAGCCGCGTAACTGACTCCATTCTCCAGCAATGAAGGAGCATGATGATACCTGGCAGTGAGCACAACACTTTCGGGTAAGCTCCACTCCTCTGCCATCCAGCTCCCGATATCACAATGATTAAATTCAAATACCCTTTCCTCAGCCGAGAGCATCGGCATTCCCCCATGGGCCAGTTCGAGCACCTCATTAAATTGTGGCGAGAAGAATCTGTTCATAATGAGATACCCGACGTCATGGAGTATCCCATTGATTATCAGTTCGTCAGATCTTAAACTTTGCAACCCCGTAAGCCACGGTTTCATTCTTTGCAGGAGAACCCTTGATGTGAGTCCGACCGCCATTGAATGCCGGTAAATTTTATCGTATATTGGGGCATCCTTTTTATTGACGTCCCTGAATAGTGTCATGAATGAAACACCGAGAGCGATATTTTTTACATAATCAAATCCTATTCTTGAGACCGCTTCCGCAAGACTTGCAGAGGGTTGGCGAAATCCAAAAAAAACAGAATTGGAAACACTGATTATCCTCAGGGAAATTGCCGGATCAGTTTCAATTATATTCACGAGCCGTGATAAGGAAGTTGCGCTGTTATCAGCCAGCATAAGAATATCCTGGGCAATCACAGGAATCGTCGGCAGCATCGGTATTTTCTTTATTTGTGATTGTAATGCTTCGCGATTTTTTACTCTGGTCGTTTCGGACACGTATCACTCCCAATGCAGTCTCTCTATATATTACGGTGCATTCCAGAAGATTCTTTAGTACAGCAGGGGCTCTTCGGATGGGTAATATACTTATGTTATTAAATAGTTGCAGATAACCTGTCTTAATGAGGCAGGCGGTGTGGGAGAGTCCACAATTCTCTCTGTTGACAGCATGTCGCGGCCAGGTGCAGTTATATATCTAAATTTCTTGCCTCAAGGGCATGGGTTGCTATGAATTCTTTCCTTGGTTCAACCTGGTCTCCCATAAGGGTACTGAAGATCACTTCCGCCTTGATAGAATCTTCAACAGTGACCTGCAGAAGGGTCCTGTCCTCCGGGTTCATCGTAGTGTCCCAGAGCTGCACGGGATTCATTTCACCCAGACCTTTGTAGCGCTGGATGCTGATTCCTTTCTTTGCAATGCCCAGAATGAAATCAAAGAGCTCCCGGGAGCTGTTAAACTCATATTTTTCATTTTTGTATGTCACGTTATAGGGAGGATGACCAAGTTCCCTGAGCCGGGAAAAGAGGTTTTTTAACTCCCTGTACTCTGGTGATGCCATGAACTCATCATCAATGACCAGCTTTACTCCGTCCCTGGTAAGGGTTATTCTGTAGGACTCATGCTCTTCGTCTTTTATGATCTCTTCTGACAGGCCGGGGAAATCTTTTTTGAGTTTCTTGATCAGGGCGGTACAGTCTTTCTTGCTTTTCAGCAGGTCCTTGTTCAACTCATGGTGCAGAAGTGCCTTGAGTGCAGAAGTATCGTTTTTTCGTACATTAAACCATTCAAGGAGTTTTTCGAATTTTGAGAGGTCCTGGATGTAGGGAATAATATCTTTTCCGGTCAGGGCCTTGCCGTTCTGAATTACAATATCATCAACAGCGAGCTCAAAGAGCATATTTTCAAGCCCGCCTTCACTCTGTATATAGCGCTCTGACTTGCCCTTCTTTACCCTGAAAAGAGGGGGCTGGGCAATATACAGGTATCCCTTTTCGATTATCTCGGGCATCTGCCTGAAAAAGAATGTGAGCAGCAGTGTCCGGATATGTGCTCCGTCAACATCTGCGTCAGTCATGATAACGATTTTGTGGTACCTCGCCTTTTCTATATTGAAATCTTCCGAGCCAATTCCGGTACCGAGGGCGGTTATCAGGATCTTGATTTCATCTGAGCTGAGCATTTTGTCAAACCGTGCCTTTTCAACGTTCAGGATCTTTCCCTTGAGCGGAAGAATCGCCTGGGTGTGCCTGTCGCGGCCCTGTTTTGCCGAGCCTCCGGCTGAATCACCCTCAACAATAAAGATCTCGCTGAATTCCGGGTTCTTTTCAGCACAGTCCGCAAGCTTCCCCGGAAGACCGGAATCTTCAAGGGCCCCCTTGCGCCTGGTCAGCTCGCGCGCTTTTCTGGCAGCCTCTCTCGCCCTTGAGGCCTGAATCGCCTTCTCAATAATTTTTTTCACGACCGCGGGGTTCGTTTCAAAGTAATGACCGAGGGCATCGTTGACAATTGATTCCACGATTCCCTTTATCTCGCTGTTTCCAAGTTTTGTCTTTGTCTGTCCTTCAAACTGGGGGCTGGGAAGTTTGACACTGACTACCGCTGTTAAACCTTCGCGTATGTCATCGCCGCTGACAGAGTCTTGGGAGCTTTTCAGCAGCCCTGAAGACTGTGCATAGCTGTTGGTCGTCCTCGTAAGCGCGCCCTTGAATCCGGCCAGATGGCTCCCGCCCTCTTTTGTGTTGATGTTATTGGCAAAAGAGTGAAGCGTTTCCGTGTAGCTGTCATTGTACTGAATAGCAACCTCAACGGTTACGTTTTCTTTTTCCTTTAATATATAAATCGGTTTTGGATGGAGTATGGTTTTGTTCTTATTTAAATGCTCCACAAAAGACATAATGCCGCCTTCGTACATAAAGGTCTCTTTCTTGTTGCTCCTTTCATCAGAGATCGTTATGCTCAGCCCCTTGTTTAAAAATGCAAGCTCCCTGAACCTGTGCGCCAGGGTGTCATAGTTGAACTCCAGGGTCTCGAATATCTTGAAGTCCGGCTTGAAGGTAATCTTTGTTCCGCGCCTGTTGGTCTTTCCCACTTTTGTGAGGGGGGCAGAAGCAGCGCCTCTGTCATAGTGCTGTTCAAAAACATCACCGCTCTGTTTTATTTCCAGGTCAAGCCATTCTGAAAGCGCATTTACACAGGAAACACCAACACCATGAAGACCGCCAGAGATTTTATAGGACTTCCCTTCGAATTTTCCGCCGGCATGAAGCTCGGTCATAGCTATCTCCGCAGCGGTTCGCCCCTTGGGGTCTCCCGGGTGGGGACCTGTTGGGATGCCCCTTCCGTTGTCAACAACCGTTATGCTCCCCTCTGTGTGAATCGTCACATCCACTTTACTGCAGTAACCTGCCAGAGCTTCATCAACACTGTTATCCATGACTTCATACACAAGGTGGTGCAGTCCTTCAAAACTTGTATTCCCGACGTACATTGCAGGCCTCTTCCTCACGCCTTCGAGACCTTTCAGGACTTTAATATCTCCCGCTCCGTAATCATCAGATTTTTTTTCTGTTTCCTTTGCCATCTGTTTCCTTTCCTTCTCTATGAAAAACGGGCCTCATTGTGCCCTGGCTTTTCTTCCTGTCTTCTGTTGTATTCTAGGTCCTCATCGGCATAACCACACAGGTGTAGCCCTTGTTGTCGGGCTCACGCAAAAGGGTGGGGCTGAGGGGCTCCTGGAGTTCAAGCTGCACTGATTCTCCCTCCATTGCATTCAGTATATCCATCACGTAACGAGCGTTGTAACCGATCGTCATTTCTTCTCCCTTATATTGAGCAGCAAGCTCTTCCCGCGCCTCACCGATATCCGGGTTCATTGATATGAGTGTTATTTTGCCTCCCTCCAGATCGCACCGCACAGCGTTCGTCCGTTCCCTGCTCATGATGGACATCCGCTTCAGCGCCTTCAGCAGCGCGATTTTGTCAAGAATAACATGTTTATCATTGCCCTTCGGTATGACCTGGTCATAGTTGGGGTATGTTCCTTCTATCAGCCTGGATGTCAGCATAATATCATCTGTACCGAAAAAAATATGGTTCTTGTCGATATGCATTGTAATAGTGTCAGTGCTGCTTTCGATCAGTTTCTTCAGCTCAATGGCCGCCTTTTTAGGTAGAATAAGCTTCCTCTCTTCAGGCAGGCTTCCCTCCAGTTTCTCCGTTATAACAGACAGTCGGTGTCCATCAGTGCCGACCATCTTAAAATCGATATCATTCTTTGTTGGTGTAAAGTGCATCAGGATCCCGTTCAGCGTATACCGTGTGTCACTTTCACCCGTTGCGTATATGGTCTTCTCGATCATTGTCTTCAGCGTTTCAGCCTTGATCTTCAGTTCATCAGACTTGCTGACTTCAGGCAGCGCCGGGAAATCTTCCTGGGGAAGTCCCATGAGCTTAAAGGTGCTCTTTCCTGATGTGACCTTGACCCAGTTGTTTTCCTGGGCCTCGAGGAGAATTTCACCCTCCACTTCTCTGGCTATCTCAAAAAGTTTTCGCGCCGGAATACAGAGCGCGCCCTGCTGCAGAATTTCCGCTTTAAGGGGACCTTTCAGAGCTATATCAAGATCAGTCGCCATAAGTGAGGCGGACTTGTTTACCTTCAGCAGAAAATGGCTGAGAATCGGCATCGTTGTTTTTTTGTCAACAATACCCTGGATATGCTGCAAAGCGTTCTGAATGTCTTCCTTCTGTATTTTCAGCTTCATTCTGTCCTCCCGGGGGTGTGGCATGGAGTTATCACAATATCATTAATAGCTTCTTATTTTTTTTATCAGGTATTCGATTTTTTCATCAAATTCCTCGTCCTTTTTTCTTCTCTGATCAATCAGTTTACAGGCATGTATAACAGTTGAGTGGTCCTTCCCGCCAAAATTTTTCCCGATCTCACTCAGTGATGATTCTGTCAGAATCTTGCTTAAGTACATAGCAACCTGCCGGGGAAAGGCTATATCTCTCGTTCTCTTCCTTGCTTTAATATCCTGGATCTTCAGGTTAAAGTAGCCGCAGACGATTTTTTGTATATACTCAACGGTCATCGCCTTTTCGTCGTCGTGGATCAGGTCTTTCAGGACATTTTTTGCCATCTCAACCGTAATGGTCTGCCCGGTAAGGGAAGAATGCGCGCCAAGCCGTATCATGCAGGCCTCAAGGTCCCTGATGTTTGACCTGATTTTACTTGCCAGAAAATAGCTCACATCTTCAGGAAGCATGACCCCCTCAATTTCAGATTTCTTGCCCAGTATCGCCATCTTTGTCTCTACGTCCGGTATCTGGATATCAGCGATGAGTCCCATGCCAAAGCGGGACCTCAGCCGTTCTGTAATGGGCGAGATGTCCTTTGGGGGCCGGTCACTTGAGAAAATAATCTGCTTTTGCGTGTCATAGAGTGCGTTAAATGTGTGAAACAGCTCTTCCTGGGTACCGCTCTTTCCGGCAATGAACTGAATATCATCAATGATCAGCACATCCATGTGTCTGTACTTGTTTTTGAACTCATCCATCTTGTCATTTCTCATTGAATAGACGAACTCATTGGTAAACTGCTCCGCGGGAGCGTAGAGCATCTTGACCGTTGGTTTGTTGTCTATGATGTGGTTGCCGATCGCATTCATGAGGTGCGTTTTCCCCAGCCCTACTCCGCCGTAGATAAAGAGCGGGTTGTATGCCCTGCCCGGTGCATCCGCGACCGCCCTGGCCGCAGCATGGGCAAACTGGTTGCTCGCACCGACAACAAAGGCATCGAATACAAATTTAGGGCTGAGGTATATCCCTCTGCTCGCAAGCTTTGCCCGCCGGTTCTGCTGTCGTGTCTCGATTTTCTTCAGGGCTGGAGCTTCTTTTTTTTGGAATACCTTGTACTCAACAGAAACGGGGGTCTCTATAAATTTCTCCATTATATCAGAGATGATTCCCGGGTAGTGGTCTTCAATCCACTCCTTAAAAAATTTATTCGGTACTTCCAGAACAATATGCTCGTCCTGCAGCTGAATGAACCGCAAGGGCTTGAACCAGAGGTCAAATGTCTGACTGCCAACTTTGGCCCCTATGGCATCAACGGTTTTTGTCCACGCTTCTTCTATATTCATACAATTATCCAAACATTTATCAACGGATTGTGAGGCAGAAAATGCAGTTATTAACACCTGTGCGTATTTTGTTGATAACTCCCCCCTGGCGAGAAAGGTCAGCTATTATATCTTATCTTATTTACCATAGGCAAGCTTTTTTTGAGAATTAGATTAAGTTACTGAATAATAATACAAATTTCTGTGGATTAATTGAATTTCTGAGCAAACCCTGCTGCTTTATGCTTCTGTGGACAACTAATATCTCAACTCTTCACGAAAGGAGCGGTTAAGCGCCGTATTATGTAAAACAAGGGCCTGCTTTACTCTGTCCGGGCATACTATGAATACGATCTCTCCCGCTCCTAATGTTTGCCCATTTCCTTGAACAGGTTAATCAGCCCATTGGTAGATGAATCATGGGTTGAAATCTTTTTTCCGTCCTTCAACTCCGGCAGTATATTTTTGGCAAGCTGCTTCCCAAGTTCCACTCCCCACTGGTCAAAGCTGAAGATATTCCAGAGTACCCCCTGCACAAATATCTTGTGCTCATACAGGGCAATAAGACTGCCAAGGGCTCGGGGCGTCAGCTTTTTCAACAAAATCGAGTTTGTCGGTTTATTGCCTTTAAAGACCTTAAAGGGTAAGAGCTTCTTAATATCTTCATCACTTTTCCCTGCAGCAGCGAGTTCAGCAGCAACCTCTTCTGCTGTCCTGCCTCTCATCAATGCTTCAGTCTGGGCAAAGAAATTAGACATCAGTATGCTATGGTGATCACCTACCTTGTTGTGGCTGATTGCAGGCGCTATAAAATCGCAGGGAATCATTTTTGTGCCCTGGTGGATAAGCTGGTAAAATGCATGCTGTCCGTTTGTGCCTGGTTCACCCCAGATAACAGGCCCTGTCTGGTATGAAACATCCTGGCCGCCGCGATCAACAGATTTTCCATTGCTCTCCATATTTCCCTGCTGGAAATAGGCGGGAAAGCGATGCATGTACTGGTCATAGGGGAGGATAGCTTCAGTTTCAGCGCCAAAGAAATTGTTGTACCAGATGCCTATCAGCGCCAGGATAACAGGGATGTTCTTCTCTAAGGGAGTTTCCTGGAAATGCCTGTCCATGGCATGTGCCCCATCCAGAAGTTCTGAAAATCTCTCATACCCGATTGAGCATACTATAGACAATCCAATGGCTGACCAGAGAGAGTATCTGCCGCCGACCCAGTCCCAGAAGACAAACATATTTTCCGGGTCGATGCCGAAATTTTTCACCTCTTCTTCATTGGTGGACAGTGCTGCAAAATGTAGTTTTATGAAACCCTCATTTTTTGCCGATTCAAGGAACCACGTTCTCGCGGTCTGCGCGTTCGTCATCGTCTCCTGAGTCGTAAAGGTCTTTGAGGCGATAAGAAACAGGGAAGTTTCAGGTGAAAGTTTTTTCAGCGTTTCAGCAATATGGGTACCGTCTATATTCGAAACATAGTGAACGTTTATATGTTCCTTTCGGTATGGCTTCAATGCTTCCGTAACCATTACCGGTCCAAGGTCAGACCCGCCTATGCCGATGTTTACAATATCAGTTATCCTCTTTCCGGTGTAGCCCTTCCACTGTCCGGATATCACCTTTTCCGAAAAGAGTTCCATCTGCCTGAGCACGCCACGCACGTCAGGCATAACATCCTCTCCGTCCCTATGAACTGGCTGTTCAGAACGATTGCGCAGTGCGGTGTGAAGAACAGCCCTGTTTTCAGTTTCATTAATTCTTACACCGGAAAACATTTTATGAATGCTGTCTTTAAGCTCCACTTCCTCTGCCAGCGATAGGAGAAGATCCACTGTCTCATCAGTGATAATATTTTTTGAGAAATCTACGAGGATATCTTCAAAGGTCAACGAGAACTTCTTAAAGCGATCAGGATCTTCATGAAACATATCTTTCATCTGCTTCTGCTTGATTGTTTCAAAGTGGTCCTGAATTTTTTTCCATGAAACTGTTTCAACAGGATTGATTTTATTTAACACTTTTTCCTCCATGTATAAATATTCTCACAGGAAGCTGTCCCGCTGATTCATTACAACACGCTGCGGGCAGTTCTCATATTGTGCACTTATTTTTTATTTTTTTAAATCTTAATTTTCAGGGGTAGCTTTCTGTTGTTGCTGATTTTATTTCTTCCAGTAATCTGTCGATCTCTTTATTGATCTTTCGTATCTTCACAAGCGTCTCCTGAAACTTTCTGTACCGCCTGGATTTCGCTATAACAACCGGTGCATCATTTTTTTTAACCATAACTATTTTTTGTTTTCCTTCTTTGTTTACTGATAAAGCAGGGTAGGGTCCATGCTCTTCTCCGTGCGCGCATTTACAGGCAGACTTCCCGCACTTTCGATAAACCTCATGCAATAATCCGTGCACCATTTGCTTACTCTGAATGAGGGTGGAGATATGTTTGGTTCGTTCCCTGTTTAGAGAGGAAATTTTTTTCTGAAATGATTTTCTATTAAATCGCTTTTTCATTCTTATATATAATTTATATTATTATATATAAGATTGTAAATGGTTTTTTACTTTTGCTGACCAGCGTTGACATTGAACTTAGCTTTAATTGTGTTAGGCGAGGGTACAGGGTAATCATGATTATCGTTCTCGCATCTGGTAATATGCGGATATCTCTTTTTAGGGCACTCTTGGATTGTAGAGATATGCTGTGCATTCAGAAGAATCATGCGTAGGCGTATCGTTTTTATTTTTTACCTTACAAAATGACAAAGAAAGGTAGGATCTGTGTATGATGTACCGCAAGCAGTCATTATTCCGCTGAATCAAAGAAAGAAATTGTTTTATTGAGATGGGGCTCTGCCCCAAGCCCCGGTTCATTCTTTTTTTCGCCAAAAAGAACGAACCAAGAAAAGGCGCCCAACGTGATTGCTTAATTTCCGAAATATTCCGGCCCGGCCGCTAAATTAAAAAAACTCGCTTCGCTCAGACAGTTTTTAATTTTTAACGCGACCAATCCGGAATATCTCGGAAGCAATCAAGGGGGGAATAAAGACACAGATAAAGAAGCAAAGACATTCTGCGACTCTCCTCAAAGAGGAGAGAGCAGAACTTACCCTTTAAGCGATTTCAGGTGATGAAGGAAGCTGGAGGGATTAGAATTGATTTCTGTTTGAGGTCGAAACGACCGAGTTAAATCAATTCCCCGCAAGTTGACTGAAGAGCCGTTAAGAAATCTCTTCGGGTGCCCTTCTTTGGTTCGTTTCTTAGGCAAGTAAGAAATGAACTCCTCCCCGGAAGGGGTCGGGGCTTTCCTCCCCGGAAGGGGTCGGGGCTTGGGGCAGAGCCCCATATTTAATAAATCATGGCTAATATTTGCCATTCTTCTAAAGGCTTTAATGTCTGGAACAATTAATATATAAGAAGAAACAGAAATAGATAAGAAGGCTCTTGAAATTATTGTATACTAACTCATGCCTGAACAATCCAAGCTGAAAACCACTCTTTCCCATCTTCTTATCCCCTTAGTCGGGATACTCGTATTTATTATTCTCTACCTGTTCAGGCATCTTGACAACAACAGGCTGACAAGCTGGAATTGGGTATTTTCTGACTTGAACATGCTGTTCTTTATCCCGATTCTCATCGTTGGAATATTCATCATATTCAGGGTATTCAGTCTTCCCTTTGCAAGACAAAGACCGGGACTGTTCCTTTTTCTCATATCATTCGCGGTATGTTCGGTCTTCTGGAAGGTGCCGGAAGTCATTATCGATGCTTCACGGTATTTTACTCAGGCAAAACATTTCAAGCTGTACGGTGTTCAGTATTTCATCTCTGAGTGGGGGAATGGCATTCATGCATGGACAGACCTGCCTCTTGTACCGTTTTTATATGGCATTGTATTTAAATTGTTCGGGGAATCAAGGGCTTTTATTCAGGTGCTGACTACCCTGTTCTTTTCATTTACGGTAGTCCTCACGTATCTGACAGGGAAGAGTCTCTGGGATGAGAGTACTGGTTTGTTCGCGGGAGCGCTGCTTCTGGGCATACCCTATATCTATTCGCAAGTCCCTCTTATGCTTGTGGATATACCGACAATGTTCTTCCTGACACTGGCCTGCTTTACATGTATCATGGCAATAAAAAAAGGGGGAGTGTGGATAGTCTGTTCTTCGCTGGCTATTTTTTGCGCAATATTTTCGAAGTACTCAACATGGATGATGCTGTCTGTCCTGGTTATTATTTTTGTGGTCTTCATGGTTCAGGGAGAACAACCCGGAAGCGAGGTAAGGCAGGGACGAAGAACGATTGTTTTACGCGGTCTCATAACTGTGATTTGCGCCGCCCTCCTCGCCGGAACTGTTGCCCTTTTCAAGCTGGATGTTATCACAGGGCAGATATCTTTTCTGAGAGAATACCAGGTCCCCGGACTGAGGCGGTGGGGAGAGAGTTTTATATCCACCTTTTTGTACCAGGTTCATCCCTTTATTACCATTGCATCACTGTACGCTCTCTACAGGGCTCTGAAAGAAAAAGATTTGAAATTTTTGATTGTCAGCTGGCTTATCCTGCTTATCGTTGTGTTTCAAATACAACGATCACGCTATGTAATGGTTACATTCCCGATGCTGGCGCTTATGGCGTCGTATGGGCTGCAGGCCATCAGTTCTCTTAATATAAAAAAACATATTCTGGCCTGTGCAGTCGGGACCTCTCTTGTCGTCGCCATGTACGGGTATCTGCCTTTTCTGCAGACCATGAGTTTAGGAAATCTTCAGGCTGCGGCAGAATATATGGACTCCCATGAATCAGAAGGCATAGCGGTTTTTACTGTCCAGTCTGAGGATACAGCGGTCAGTCAGGCGGTGACTGTGCCGATATTTGATCTATTCACTGACAAGGAAATCCGGCACTATTATGATGACTCTTATTCTCTGTCCCGGGAGGAAATAGATACGTCTCCCCTGAGGTTTACCTGGGAATATAAAGCGCCTCGCTATTACTCCGGGGAATTTACTGCCGTCTCTGCCAAGCTCGCTGCTGCTGTGATATCAAATGGGCCGATTAAGAAACTTCCTCCCTGGATTGAGGAGAAACTGGAAGGCTATTCAAAAATCAAGGAATTTTATGTTTCCACCGGAATATTTAAATACAGTCCTGGAATTACGCTCTACTCCATTAATCAGAGCGTTGAGCCATAGCGAAGGTTCTGAGGCAAGGCACTATAGTGTAGAATTGCATATTGATGCGTGCTAAGAGGTGGAAGGTTTGTCAATAAAATCGGGATTTCCGGTCAGGCACTGATGAGGATCACTTTCCTGATGCATAACAGTTCTATTTTTCCCTTCCCTTTTAGCCTGATACATGGCGGTATCTGCTTGATGGATTAAATTTTCCATGCAATCATTGTTGTTTGGTGCATATTGGGCCAAACCGATACTGACACTTATTGTAAGGTCTTTAGGGAATACGGTAGTGAAGATTTCATTTCGTATTCTCTCAAGGATCGAAAAACATTCTTCTTTGTTATCGTTATGAATTATCCATGCAAACTCCTCACCACCAAAACGGGCAATAATATCCGACTTTCTGGCTGCCTTCAGGAAAATCGCCCCCAGTATTCTCAGGACCTCGTCCCCAATGAGATGACCATGGGTATCGTTGACTTTTTTGAAATCATCGATATCAAAAAAAGCAAGAAAAAAAGGACTGTCGCGCCGCACACTGAACTCCCGCTCTTTATCAAGAAATTCGAGAAACATCTGTTTATTGTACAGACCTGTCAGGCCATCGATAAGTGCCATGCGAGTTGTTTTTTGATATAAATTAGCATTGAGGATATTGATTCCCATTAAATTTTGAATGAGCGATGCAGAATAGAGTACGACGTCCGTGCTTTCCATATTTTCGATCTTTCCAAGATTGAGAACACCTCTGATTTTCATTGCATTGCCAAGAATATCACCAGTGGTATTTTCATCTGTGCCGATAGAAAAAGGAATGATAACACATGAATTACCCAGAGAATTTTTTCCCAGAAATGTATACGTGTCAGACTGTTTTATATCAGGCACCACGATTATTCGGTTTTCGCTCAGAGCTACCATCATAGGGGCTGTGCTTTGGGTTTCCATCGGGATCCTGTACCCTTCGTTCAAAAAGTTGCTTCTCGCCATATGCAGGTTGTTGTCTTCCTCATTCAGGAGAAAAAGTGAGGCATTTTTGGCGTTAAAAACATCGGGCAGTTTATTGACAATCAGCCCAAAGACTTCATCTAAGTTGAGATTTTTAAAGCCTTGAGCAAGATGGGTGATTTTTTCTGCCGCTTTATGCATTGCTTTTATTTTCTTATTACTCTCCTCAAGCTGCTGAATATACATCTTTGATTCCTCTTCAGCCTGTTTCTTTTCCATCCTGTCATGATAAGCGTTCAAGGCATTATTGATAAGAATTGCAAAATTATCCGGATCATCTATCGGCTTAGTAATATATTGGTCAAGGAGGCTGTTATTTATGGCATATTTGGCGGAATCCAGTGAACCGTAGGCAGTGAGAAGAATCTTAAACGTTTCGGGGATTAATGATCCTGTCTTCTCAAGCAATTCTATTCCCATCATATCCGGCATCTTCTGATCGCTGACAAGTACGGCAATCTTTTCATTATTATTAATTAGCTTGTTAACTAATTCTATTACCTCAAGTGCCTTGCTGAGGTAATGTAACTTCAGACAGTGACTATTCTTTTCTTGTAACGGGTATGATGACATGGCCGCATTAATGAAAAGGAGAAAATCAGGGTCGTCATCCACGAATATGATGTGATAATCAATATCAGGCATTCTGGTGTTCAGCTCCACTCCTTTATCTTAAGGAGAAATATAGTGATAATTTAATTAAGCTTCCTGTCTGTTATTTGTTTTTCGGTCATATGTATCAAGATCTTTAATAAGATGAAAATATTTCAAGGTAATCAGCAATAACAATAGTATTGAACTTTATTGACATTTTATAATCGCCAGGCTTAACTCCACGCTCAGTTATCGAGATTGTTATTGAAGGTTTGGCGTACCTGATTTCCATGAAGTTGCCTGTATTTCAGATTTTACTTTAAATACAATAGGTTAATTCAACAATTGTATGCCTGAGACTGCTGTTCAAAGGTTATTGATCAATTAAAGTGATTTCACTCACTTATTTATTCTCATAAAAAACAAATAATAATACTAATGTAGTAGCTTTGGAGTAAGTACGGAGGAAGTTTATGACAAAAAGTAAGGTAGTCGTTCGTTTGAAAGATAAAACATTGTTGAAAGGAAAAATCAGTAATTTCTCTCCATTTAATAGTTTTTTTCAGTTAGAACTGCTGAATGGAGATCCGGTACTGGTAAGCATCGATAAAATAAAGGCGATGTTTTTTGTTAAAAGTTTTGAGGGGGACAAGCAATATAAGTATAAATATGAAGATAACCTCTTTTGGGTTGGCAATAAAATTACTCTTAAATTTCATGATGGCGAAAAAATGGTTGGATATTCGCAGCATTTTGATTTTACTCCCAAGGGCTATTTCATTACTCCCGCTGATGTGAATGGCAATAACACATATGTTTTTGCTTCAAAATCAGCCATCGACAGCATGTCATTTTACTGATTATCCAGTCAAAACCGCTTGTATCATGAAAGCTGATGTATATCCGGTAAAATGACTATTCCTGCATCGCCTCATCGATTACTTCAACAATATGCTTGATCTTGAATTGTGCGTTCTTTGCCTGTTTCATGGCCTCTAACTGGGTAATGCACCCGGGGCAGGATGTTACAACAGTATCAGCTGATGTATTGGTTATGCTGTTGATCTTCTGCATTCCGATCTCATCAGACATTTCTTTATAATTATACTTGAACAAGCCGGCAAACCCGCAGCAGGAATCAGGATGCTTCATTTCAACGAGTTTGACGCCTTTTATTTTTTTGAGAATTGCCCGTGGCTCATCTCTTATGCCAAGGCCATAACTGAGGTGACAGGGATCGTGATAGGTAATCGTTGATGGATAAAGCTCCAGATTCGACTTGATTCCGGACTCAGTAAAAAACTCATTTATGTCCACCAGGTTATTAATGGTGTTTCCTGTGAGTAAAGGATACTGCTCCTTTATGACCATTGTGCAGGTAGGGCACATGCTGATTATTGCTTCGGCACGGACCCTGTTGAAATGTTCGATATTTTTATTGGCAAGGGTTACGGCCTCTTCCTGAAACCCCATTGATCGCAGGGGCGCCCCGCAGCATGACTCGCCCTTGAACACGACAACCTCATAACCCTGAGAGAGTAAAATGTTGGACAATGACTGGCCCAGGTCCGGATAAAGATAATTAATGCTGCATCCTGCGAATATGGCAACCCGTCCTATTTTTTTTCTGTTTTTGTAGATCTGTACAGTTTTGTTGAACGGTTTGGACGCAATATGAGGCATATAATCGACCATGCCCGCTTTCTGCAACGGTTTATAAAGCAGAAACTGATAAAGTCTTAAGGCCCGATGAACAGTATTCAGCCTTGAAATGGAACCTTTGGTTGCGGCCCTGAGGAAACGGCCTTTTTTATAGGAGTCTTTGAGTCCCTGCCTTCCCTGGTAAATAACTTCAGGGATATCGATTCCAACAGGGCAGACATTCTTGCATGCTCCGCACAACATGCAGCTGAATATTTTGTCTGCAAGCGTCCCGGAAGGATTCAGATGCTTTGCCTCCAGTTCTCCAAGGATTGCTACACGGCCCCGTGCTCCCATTGCTTCGTTCAATGTTGAAAGGTAGGTGGGGCATGAGGTTTTGCATATTCCACACCGTACACACCGGGAAAGTTCCTGAAGATAGCCTGACTCGCTCATTGGGCAGACAAAGAGCGCAAATTGTTCGGCATAGTATACGAAGACCTTTCGGTCCGGGTGAAAAACCAAACAATAAACCTATGGAGTTTTACTCTTATCATCGAATAATTCTATGGTAACAGTATGGGGACAATGAAAACAAAGGGGATGAACATTACTTCTTTTTGTCCTGAAGCAGTTCATTCGCGCTCCCGCTTCTAAAGCCTTGAAGATCAAGGGTAACATGTCTGAATCCCAGGGTTTTGAGGTAATCAGCGATTTTTTTGCTGGTAGTCCTGTCTGTCAGCACTGGGAATTCATCGGGGAGAATTTCTATTCGTGCTGTCTCGCCTTCTTTTCTCACACGCAGTTCGCTCACTCCCAGCTTTCCTATGAACAGCTCTGCGCTGTGTACCCTGTCAAGGGCCTGGGAAGTTATTTCCTGTCCATAGGGAAAACGCGATGAAAGGCAGGGAGTGGCCGGCTTGTCCCATGTAGGAAGCCCCAGTTTCTGAGAAAGCTTCCTGATTTCTTTTTTGGTAAGTCCGGCTTCCAGAAGCGGACTTGTTACTCCTTCTTCGGCAGCAGCCTGCCTGCCGGGCCGCCAGTCATGGGCGTCATCAGCGTTTGTACCGTCAAGAATGTAGGGAAATTTCTCTTGCCGCGCGATTTCCTTTAATTTTCCAAAGAGCTCTTTTTTACAGTGATAGCATCTGTTCGGCGGATTGCTGGTATAACTGCTGTTTTTCATTTCCTCAGTAGCTACCTTTTCATGTCTGACATTCAGGGAGGCTGCGAGTTTTTCTGCAGAGCGGCACTCCTCTTCCGGCAGGCTGTCGGAAATTCCTGTAACCGCGAAAATCTCACTTAAACCTGAAAGGGTGGCTGCTTTTAATAAGAAAGAGCTGTCAACTCCGCCGGAAAAGGCGATGACTATACGGTCCATCGCTTTTAACCTGTCTTTTAAGGTGTCAAATTTCTCTGCTAAATTCACTTTACATTACCTCTGTTTAAGAATTGATCAACGTCACTTCTCAGGAAGCTTCACTGTTTTAATCGAGATCCAGGACATCCGGTACAGCGAATTATTAAGCAAGGAAGATAAAAACTGATTCAAAACAGTCTGAACGATCGTTGAACTGGTCTTTACAACTGCTATAAGGTTACTACCTCAAAAAATTCCTGATGAAAACTTTTGTCAGCCTTGACTATAATTTTAAAGCTGTACTCCTTCTCAATTCTTTCGATGCCTTCACGCTCATCGTCGTAAATCAGGTCTGCTACCTGGGAGTTTGCAGTTATCATGATTTTGCAGTTCCTCTGTGCAGCACCGATCTTCCTGAGTTCCATGAATATCTCATAGGCAACGGTGGTCGGTGACTTAATGAACCCTTTTCCGTCACAATAGTTGCAGGATTCGCATAATACTCTTTCAAGACTTTCTCTTACCCTTTTTCTTGTCATCTGGATAAGGCCCAGTTCAGAAACCTCCAGGATAGTGCACTTGGCCCTGTCATTGATCATGGCTTCTGAAAAAACCGAAAACAGTTTATGTCTGTTCTCTTCCTTTTCCATGTCGATAAAATCTATGATTATTATGCCGCCGAGGTTGCGAAGCCGTATCTGGTAGGCAATCTCCTTGACCGCCTCAATGTTGGTTTTGAAAATCGTATCTTCCAGGGAGGTTTTCCCGACGTATTTACCTGTGTTTACATCTATTGATGTAAGGGCTTCGGTCTGGTCAATGATGATATATCCTCCAGACTTGAGCCATATTCTTTTGCCCAGCGCTTTCGGGATTTCAAGCTCAATACCATAGGCATCAAATATCGGTTCCGTACCCTCATAGCATGCAATTTTTGATACGAGCTTTGGAAAATAGGTGTTAACAAAATCAACGAGCTTGTTGTACTCATCTTTTGAATCAACGATCAGTTTGTCAGTATCATGGCTCAGAAAGTCCCTGACGCTTCGCAATGTGATGTCCAGGTCACTGTAGAGCAAGCTGATGGAGCTCACCTTTTCTTTTTTCTTCTGTATGTTTTCCCACAGCAGCATGAGATAATCAATATCTTTTTTCAGCTCCTCCTCAGTGCACCCCTCACTTGCTGTTCTGATGATAAAGCCGAAATTGTCCGGCTTTAAATTAGCAACGAGGTCTTTTACCCTGGCCCTTTCGTCTTCTTCCAGAATTTTTCTTGATACACCGATATGTTCAACACCGGGCATCAGGACCAGATACCTTCCGGGAAGAGTAATGTAGGAGGTGACCCGCGCTCCCTTGGTACCGATCGAGTCCTTGGATACCTGGACAAAGACATCTTCCCCTTCCTGAAGCATGTCCTCAATGGGCGGGGTTATTGGATCGGTCTCTTCAATCTCCTCACCGAAAATTGAGTAATCAAAAGCTGAAAGCACATCAGCCGCGTGAAGAAATGCTGCTTTTTCCAGCCCGATGTCAACAAAGGCCGACTGCATTCCGGGCAGGATTTTAACGACCTTGCCTTTATACACATTGCCCACAAGACTGGCCTCTTTTATCCGCTCAATATAGAGCTCGGAGAGCTGGTCATTGGAATCCAGTAACGCCACTCTTGTCTGCTCCGGAGTTAAATTAATGATTATTTTGCCTGGCATAACTTCCCATCCTCTCTGGGGTTTTTCTTATTGTCATTATTATACCCATAAAGGCCTACTCTTGTTATAGTTAATGCAGAGACATCTTCAGGAGAAAGCTGTAGAAGCTCCTTCAGGACTTCATTAAGCCGTGCATTCGCCTTTTCAGTATCTGCAAGAAAAAGCTTTAAAATATTACCTTCAACTTGGGCTCCTTCAACCGTTGGCCTGATGTCTACGGTCTTGTTTTTTCTCTGCACCTCCCATGAATCTCGAGAAAGGAATGAATTAATGCTATTTATCAGTGAGTTGTCAATGATGACCTCGTACGCGTAGCGCTTGAAAATATTGCCGAGGGAATTGTCTTTCTTTGAAATTATCAATGCGCTGCTGAGTCTTATTCCCTCAGGCAGTACAGAATTCATTCGTTGTATCATGTCCTGAGGGTTGACTACAGCTGTCAACTCTATATCAAAAAACTCATTGATGCCTGCAACGCCTGAGGGCAGGGCCGGACCGAATGATACCTTCGGGTGTGGATGAAATCCCGAGGAGTATGCAACAGGTATCCGGGACCTTCTCAGCGCTCGGAACAACACTGTCATCAGTTCACTATGGGACAGGTACCTCATCTCACCGGTCTTTGAAAACTTCACCCTTATTCGGGAGGGGACACTAAATTTTGAAGAGAACACAGCGGATTTATTCTTTTCCCCTGCCGCTACATCCTGTTGGCTCACCTGGTCTTTGTCTTTGCATTCAAGGCCGCATCCATGGCAGTTGTTTCTGCAATCTTCTGTAATCAGTTCCTCTGTAGCTTTTCGGCATTCAGAGAGCAAAAATGATTTGGTTACGCCCGTGTCAATAATATCCCATGGCAGTTCCTCTTCAGGGGTAAACGTGCGGCAGGCATAATGGCTCAGGTCAATCCCTGTCATATCCGCAGCCTGCGTCCATTTGTCAAAGTCAAAATGCTCTGACCAGGAATCAAAGCGGCAGCCCAGTTCCCATGCCTTTTCAAGCATTGGTGCGCACTCCCTGCCTCCCCGTGAGAAGACAGCTTCAAGCTGGCTGACTTCGACGTGGGCACCTTTGAAGTTGATGCCCTTTTTCCTGAAAACTTTTTTGATATAGTCCTGTTTTTCCCTCAGCTTTTGGACTGAGTCCTGCCCGATCCATTGAAACGGTGTATGAGGTTTTGGGACGAAAGAAGAGACGCCCACATTAATTGTCACACGCCTGCCAGTAAGCTCCCGTCCTCTTTTGAGCGTCCTGATGGCCATATCAATCAGCCCGTTAATGTCATCCATGGTTTCAGTCGGGAGACCTGTCATGAAGTAGAGCTTTACCTGTGTCCATCCTTCCGAGAAGAGCCTTGTGAGGGTCTCATTGTATTCTTCATCAGTTATATCTTTGTTAATCACAGAGCGGAGCCGTGCTGTTCCGGCTTCCGGGGCAATGGTAAAACCTGTCTTTCTGACCCGCTTTATTTCCTTGAGGACATCACGTGAGAGTGATCCTACTCTCAGGGAAGGAAGTGATACCGCTACATGAGCCCCGGCGTATCGATTGTTTAACGTCTGAATCAGGGGAAAGAGGCAGCTGTAATCTCCTGTACTCAGGGACAGAAAGGATATTTCTTCATAACCTGTGCTGGCGATCGACTTTTCCGAAAGTGCAAGCACAGTGGCAAGAGACCGTTCCCTCCGGGGTCTGTAGGTCATTCCGGCCTGACAGAAACGGCAGCCCCGTGTACATCCCCTGGCCACTTCTATTGCCACCCTGTCATGAACAGTTTTTGCATAGGGAACCAGAGGTTTATCAGGATAGGGCGCCTTGTCAAGGTCCGCCACAAGCCGCTTTCTCACTTTTTGCCCGGTCTTGTCATGTACGGAAGGAACATAAACACCTTCCAGTTCTGAAAGTGCATCCAGAAGGTCTGCTCTACCGCCTGAATCAGGCCTCTTTTTTGCCCGTGATGTCACCTCTATAATTTCCTGAATAACATCTTCACCGTCTCCAATGACAAAGGCGTCTATGAACGGTGCAAGAGGCATTGGGTTCATGGCGCAGGGTCCACCGGCAATTATAAGCGGATGACCGGCATCTCTTTTTCGGGAATCAAGAGGAATGTTTCCCAGATCAAGCATGTTCAGAATGTTTGTATACGAAAGCTCATACTGAAGAGTAAATCCAACAATATCAAAGTCCTTCAGGGGCAGCCGGTTTTCCAATGATATAAGGGGCAGACTGTTGTTCCTGAGATACGCCTCAAGATCGATCCAGGGAGCAAAGACCCGTTCCGCAGAGGCATCAGGGATACTGTTGATGATTTCATAGAGTATTTTCAGCCCGAGATGAGACATGCCGATCTCATAGGTATCGGGAAAACAGAGGGCCACTCTTATATCGCCATTTTTTCGTACGATATTGAGCTCATTGCCGATATATCTGCTCGGTTTTCTAAAAAGTGCGTAATTCATGGATAACCTCAATTATCCCACAGAAAATTGACTAAATGCAATTCATGCGGCGAGAGAGCAGGGAATTTGAGGCCCGGTAGAGGGTGAGCCGCCGCTATGAGCCTTTTTATAAAGGTGTTATCAGGGATGGTCCTTTCCCTTGAACTGGAGGCATGGTTTACCTGATGACTCAAAAACAACGGTTGATGGCATCTTCCGGGACTTGAAATTTATGACCCTGCATCCCCTTGGAAACTTCTTGTCCCACGTTACAAAAAAGTGTATGCATTTATAGCAGTTAACTCTGTGCTTCTTCATAAGTGCGTGCTGTTATTTAAAATTTAACCTATAGATCATTTTAGTGTATTTGGAGTAAAAATGTTCTATGAACAGGGAGCGGGTAATCTGATATAATGAAGAATCAGATTTCAGGAGGTGTGATTATGGCGGACAAGGTTATCATCTATGGCAAGAGTGGCTGACCCTATACTGACAAGGCCCGGTCGGACCACAGCGGAGCAGTATATTTTGATGTGAAGGCAGATGGAGCAAAACTGGATGAGATGCTTAAACATTCCGATGGTCAGCGTAAAGTTCCAGTTATCGTGGAAGGCGAGAAGGTAACAGTCGGCTACGGTGGATCCTGAGGAGTGTAGCTTGCCGGCAGGTTGTCGGCAATGAATAACAGTCTCACAGCCGGAATTCTGGCGCATCCCTGATATTAGTCTTGTGTCCCGTGGGCAAGTGCCATTACAAAAATCTTTTCAGCCCCCGCCTTTTTCAGGACACGGGAACACTCCCTGACGGTTGCTCCTGTAGTATAGACATCATCGAAGAGCAGAATGTCTTTCCCTGTAACACTGTTGCTGCTCACTTCAAACGCATTTCTTATGTTTTTTACTCTCTCTTTTAAGGACAATCCAACCTGGGGAGCAGTATCTTCAGTTTTTATCAGGCAGTCAAGGAGCAATCTGCTCCGCCCCCTCTTTGCAATAATATGAGCAATAAGTGCCGAATGGTTATATTCACGCTGCTTGAGCCGGTTAAGATGAAGGGGCACCGGGACAACAGCGTCAACCTCTGGAACTCCCCGCTCGGTCACGAATTCGGCAAGGGGTTTTGCCAGTCTTTTGATCCCATAGTACTTCAGGAGGTTGATCGCCTTTTTCAGTGCTCCCTCATATAAACCGTAACTGGCGGCGCTCGTGAATGCCGGCTCTTTTTTTGCACACTCTCCGCATGTCAGGGATGCGTCTGAAATCAGGGGTCGTGCGCATTTCTGGCACCGGGGCCCTTCATAGGGAGAGATCGATTCCCAGCAGGAACTGCAGAGGGGTGCTGTGCAATGGCTGTCTGATCGGCCTTCGCAGAGCGGACATATTTCAGGAAACAGGATGTTCAGGACGTTATTTAACAAGAAGGCTCACACCTGTCATTTCAGCCGGTTGAGGAATCCCCATAACCTCCAGAACTGTCGGGGCTACATCAGCAAGAATGCCCTTTTCCCTCAGCCTTATCCCTTTACGAAGAATAATGAATGGAACAGGATTCATGGTATGGGCCGTAAAAGGCACATCGCTTGAGGTCATGAGATCGCAATTACCATGGTCTGCTGTTATCATGGCAGTTCCCCCCAGGGAAAGCACGTTCTCGATCAGCATTTGAAGGCATCTGTCAATTGTTTCACAGGCCTTTACCGCCGCCTCCATTTTCCCGGTGTGCCCGACCATGTCAGGATTGGCATAGTTCAGGAGAATGAAATCATATTTATTCTGACCAAGCCTTTTTAGCACTTCATCGGTGACCTCATAGGCGCTCATTTCAGGCTTTAAATCGTACGTGGCAACGTCCTTCGGAGAGGGAATGAGGCATCGGTCTTCTCCCTCAAAGGGTTCTTCTGCACCGCCGTTAAAAAAATATGTTACATGGGCATATTTCTCTGTCTCCGCGATACGCAGCTGCTTCAGCTTCTGACGGCTTACTATTTCACCAAGAATATTTGTCAGTTTGACCGGCGGGAATGCAACAGGGAAATCAAAGTCATCATCGTATGCTGTCATTGTTACGAAGGAGCTGAGTTTAGGGATGGATTGCCGTGGAAAACCCTCAAAATGCGGATCAGTAAGCGTTTTGGTAATCTCTCTCGCCCGGTCAGCCCTGAAGTTAATAAATATTACAGCGTCACCATCCTGAATAAGACCCACTGGGGAATCATCGTTATAGATAATCGAGGGTTCCATGAATTCGTCAGTTACATCGGAGCAATAGCTTTTCTCAACAGCTTCACGGGCTGAACTCACCTTTCTGCCTTCTCCATTGACAAGAGCATTAAAAGCCCGCTCCACCCGCTCCCACCGTTCATCCCGGTCCAAAGCCCAGTATCTGCCCGTCACCGTGGCGATCTGAACTGATGGTTTATCACGGAGGTGCTGTTCAAGCATTTCTATGTAATTTATGCCTGATCTGGGCGGAGTATCCCGTCCATCCAGAAAGGGGTGGATAAATATTTTCTCAACACACGTTGATAGGCCCATTTCAATAAGCGCATAGAGATGTTCAATATGGCTATGGACACCTCCGTCTGAGAGCAGGCCGATTAAATGAAGCGAACCGCTGTTTGTTTTGGCTTCTTCCATTGCATGGATCAGCGCTTTGTTTGAGGCGAAACTGCCTTCCTTTATGGACGCATTAATTCTGGCATAATCCTGGTATACTATCCGGCCGGCACCAAGGTTAAGATGCCCAACTTCAGAATTCCCCATCGTACCTTCGGGCAGGCCCACATTCTCACCTGTGCATTCAAGCAAAGTATGCGGGTAGTCCTTCAGAAGATTTGTATAGAAAGGGATAGTGGCGTTTGCCTGTGCAGCCTCTTCCGGACTGTCTGAAATACCCCATCCATCAAGAATAACAAGAACAAGCGGTTTCATTCTGGAGTGCGTCCCTTTCTGATAGTATCTGAGAATATATGTAAGACAGAAAAAACTGTCCTTACAATGAGCTTACAAATGTATAGTGCAATTATATAAACTGCAATTCTATATTGCAAATTCACCGCAGCAGACCGGAGGCAAATGAACGTCAAAAGGAATGTCTGCTCAGGCAGCTCTCGGCTGTGTTATATCAGGGAGATTTTTTGCGGTTTACCTGTCCCTGACTGTTTTGGATGCCTTTTTAGCAGGTTTTTTCCTGGTCGTCTTTTTGGCGTTGGTTGAGGCAGATTTTTTTGGAGCGGCAGCTTTCTTTTTGGTTGTTTTTTTGGCTGCAGTTCCGGTGGTTTTCTTCTTGCCCGTTTTCTTGACGGATTTTTTGAGAGGTTTCTTTTTAGTCGTCTTTCCGGCTGAGGCAGGTTTCTTCCGTGCTGATTTCTTTGCTGTCCCTGCAGCGCGCTGTTGACCAGGAGCATTATCTGACCCTTCCTCTGGGTTAGTCGGCCACATATCCTGGCTTTTGAGAACTTTATCTACGTGATCCATGGTGATCTTCTCTTCCTGCACCAGTATTTCACCTATACGTTTATTCATGGGGTCAGCTTCCTGTTTTTTGAGAGCTTTTTTTAGTTCTGAGTCAGATACAAAACCCAGGCTTTTAGCCATTTCTCCAAATTTGATTTTTATCTTTTTAAAGAAGCCAGCCTTTTTAGTATTTTTTGCCATGAACCTCTCCTTTCAGGGTTATCTCTTTCTTGAAACCAGAAGACCTCTCAGATTAAATTTGGCATTTATGTCCCAGAGAACATGAGCTCCCTCTGCTTCAAGTTGAACTCTCTGCGCCTGTATTGTTCAGCTGATCAGTGGTTCCGCTTAGCAGCTGGAAATTTCCTGCATCAGGGAGCTGCGCGATTTCTTCATTATCTCTGCTGCCGGCAGTTGTAACAGCAGTTCCAACGACCTGTTGAAACCCAGAATCAGCAGAGCCCTGTACATCAAGTGCGCCTTCATTCTCTTCTTCACCTGCGGCTAATGGTTTATCAATGTCAAGATCCCCGTTGTTTTCCGCAAGGGAAGAAAGAAGCGCTCCATCTCTGTTGTCAGCGTAATCTGTGCTATTCTGCGAGAGGGCCAGCGTTATTACAACAGCTAAGCTTACTACAGCCAGCGCAAAGAGCAATGCATGACCTGTCCTGGTATTTTCTTTCTGGGTTGTATCGGAATAGGCACGTATTCGTCTTGATGAAACAGGTATTGTTTCTTCATTTGTTCTTTTATGAGATAGACTCTCGTCTGTGGTAACGGTGTCCTCCCGGAAATCAGCAGGTTCTTCAGAGGCAGCATAGAGTGCCGCGATTTCGACCTTTTTCTCCTCGGCAACGTGATCATCAGGACCGAGCTTGATGAATTCCCGCTCCAGAGAGTAATCATCTTCCGGGATATCATCAGATCTTTCTTCAATGAAATTATTCACTGTCATATGTTCAGGAACCTCTTCTGGTTCACGGTCTTCAGCTGTGAGCTCTGCAGGTATATTCTCGGCAACGTGATCATCAGGACCGAGCCTGATGAATTCCCTCTCCAAAGAGTAATCATCTTCCGGGATATCATCAGGTCTTTCTTCAATGAGATTATTCACCGTCAGGTGTTCAGGAACCTCTTCCGGTTCACGGTCTTCGGCTGCGAGTTTGACCGCTTTCTCCTCAGCAACGTGATCATCAGTACCGAGCTTGAAAAATTTCCGCTCAAGGGAGTAATCATCCTCCGGGATATCATCAGAACTGTCTTCAGTGAGATCATCTGCTGCCAGATGTTCAGAAAATTCTGTTGACAAGCCTTCCTCAGCTGCATGTAGCGCTGGTTTTTCATCAGCAGGATCTTCCGGCTCAAGGTCCTCTGTTAATATATCTCCAGGGTTGACTTCAGCAGAGACATCTTCCTTGCTGAGATCGACAAATTCGCTTATGGATATGTAATTAGCTGCTGTAACATTAACAAACTGATTTATAACGGGATGACTCTTTGTTTCATGATCAACAGGTTCTTCTGGTGCAGATTCTTTTGCAGTGATCTCAGAAGGCTCATCTTCAGAGGGTTGATCATCTGTGCTGCGGTAAATGAAGCCTTGTTCACCGGAATCCCATTCTTCATGATGGTCAGAAGCGCTATCGACTATGGGAGGGAAAATTGCCCCGGTATCAGCCAGTTCTTCTTGAGCTGTTTCATTTACAATGACTTCGGGAAGCGCATCTTCAGAGGCGCGGTCATCTGCCATGTTTTTATCGTCAGGGGAATGGTCCAGTTCAGTCCCTTTCCCGGTTTTTGCGGCAGGCTGAAACAGCGTCACCGGTTCACCCTTGATTTCTGACATTATCTCCAGAAGTTTGCTTTCAGTGTAACTCGTCATTTCCCTGAACTTAATCCCTGTCAGGTAATCCAGCCTGCTCGTGTTTTTCTTCCAGACTATTTCACCGATTTCAGAAACAACGCCCTCAAGTTGGGGATATTTGAACTTGAACTCAACTCTGTCGCCCGGATTAAGCTCTCTGTTTTGTGATTCAAAGATAAGTCCCCCGCTGGAGAAATTATCTATTATGCCGAGAAATGGTTCTGCGGGTTTTTTGAAGGCTTTAAATTCACCAATTATATGAATGTTATATCGCTTTGATGTACGATGATCACTCAACATTATTATTTCTCTTTTGTCCTTATCATCATGACGTAACAGGCATTATAGGAATGAATGGACTGCCTGTTGTCTGGCCTTTTATCTCCATCTATAATTATGAAATGATCTCCCATTCCTGTTAACTCAATTGAGAGATTCACCTGCCAGCCCGCTCAAAAAATGCAGGCCTAGAGAAATATTAAAATATATTATACTGGGGACTGTTCATTAAATCTACAAAGAAATGCAGAAATTATTTTATAAGTGAAATGTGCAGTGTCTGCTGGTCAGGCAGATCAGGCTGGATGAGAAGGCTCTGACATCCTGTGACCGAAAAACACGTTATTCATATAAGCATTTCCAGCAGTGCTTTCTGGGTGTGCAGCCTGTTTTCCGCCTGGTCAAAGACCACGCTCTGGGCTGAGTCAATAACTTCATCAGTGATCTCCTCTCCTCTGTGCGCGGGCAGGCAGTGCATAACAATCGCATCGGGCTTTGCATGAGACAGGAGAGCACGGTTTATCTGGTACTGTTCAAATTTTTTCTTTTTTCTTTCGACATCTTTTTCCTGCCCCATACTGATCCACACATCTGTATAGAGGGCGTCAGCATCTTTCACCGCTTTAACGGGGTCTGTCACAATCGTGACACGTGCTCCCTCTGAGCGTACATTGTCAAATATTTTACTGTCCGGCTCATATCCGCGGGGGCATGATAGGGTAAGATCAATTCCGGTTAACAATGCTGCCTCCAGCAGAGAATTAGCCACATTATTGCCGTCTCCGATATAAGTGAGGCGCACGTCGCTGAGTTTCCCCTTTTTTTCCCTGATCGTCAGCATGTCCGCAAGGGCCTGGCAGGGGTGATGGAGATCAGTCAGGCCGTTCACTATCGGAATTGTGGCATTTTCTGCCAGTTTTTCTACAGAACTGTGGGCAAATGTTCTGATTACGATGCCATGGAGATATCTGGAGATGACTTTTGCTGTGTCTTCAAAGGTCTCCCCTCTCCCTACCTGCAGTTCCTTCGTGTTGATGTAAATCGGCTGGGCACCGAGCTGGTAAATGCCGGTTTGAAAAGATATCCTTGTTCTGGTAGATGTTTTGTCAAAGAGCAGGCCGATGCTCTTTCCGATAAGCGGGCAGGCGGTCCTGTCCCTGCCTGATTT
>CAMYND010000026.1 GCA_947259645.1 Thermodesulfovibrionia bacterium
TTGCACCTATTTATAAATGAAATGGATGAATATGAAAATCGTTTATTAACGTTTTAGTGTATTTTTTTAAGTCTAATAAGACCTAGATGTTAAAAAACAGTTTGGTAGGTGAAAATAAAAAATCGAGAGAGTCCGTTAAACGAACTGCATGTGTGTCATTGTTGCGAATAGCTTCAATTATATTATCATGTTTATCACCATCAAAAGATGTAACCACCGTGCCGAGAATAATGTTAAAATGATCATCACTTGAACCTATTCTGGAAAGCCCTGTTTGAGTAGAGTAATCTTTCTGATAGCCGTGACCTGCGCTCATGTCCTCTATTCCGTCAACAAGACCAACAAGGTGTTCTTTTACAAAAGCAGACGACATACCGAAAGGATAAGAACGTTTTATATCAGGATGGGACACTATCGAGACAGCACCCATTTTTTTGATTAACCCTGCCGTCAATTCCACGGGCATAGAATCGTGATCGAACCTGGAAAAATAATGCTTTATATCTCTTAACCGATCAGGTCTATAATAATCTTCAGGAAACACAGCAATGAGATGTCCCTCTTTTGTGCTAATTTCAAAAGCAGGATAAACGGCCGGAGGTTTCATCACTCCATGATTCCACCTTTTAAAAATATCCCGCTGTGCTGTGATTGAATCAAGGCAGCTCTGCAACTTGTACTTGCGGGGTGTGAGGTGTTCCGTTATAACCATAAAATCAAGTCCAAGCGAAGCAGAGCGGAGCATAAGGTCCTTTACGGAATACGCCCCGTCGGAATAGCATGAATGGCAGTGAAGCTCTCCAAGCTGCATATTCTGATTATCTTTCTTTATCTCAACTATTCTGTTTCGAATTTCGTCATCCAGATAATTTGTGGAGATTAGTTCAGCGAAAGGCTTTACCAACTTACTCTTTATCCCATTTGGCAAAATTAGTCCGCCACCCATTACTCCCAATGTACATCCTGTCAGTTTTTTTAAGAAAGATCGTCTATTCATAAAGTGATTTTACAGGTAATATGGAGAATGCTGTTTGCAATGGTTATTATTATATCAATTAAGTAGGGCTAAACACAAAGATATCATTTATTTTTCAGTTAGTAATGTTGCATCAGAGGCAATATTTAAAATAGTTGATAACTGTAAATTATCTTGATATTTTACGTATTCCCTGAAATCTCGAGAGGGGATTAGAGAGAATATTCAGGTTGAATGAAAGTCACTGAGTTTAGATAATTATCAATGGAATCCCCGGTAATCAGGACTGAGAAATACAGACTGTTGAATTCGGTCAGGGATAGTATTCGTTGTGGGTGAATTTAATGAAAATCCGAGGCATGCTACAAAATCAAGGTACTGTTTTGGCGGATCCAGCAATTCAACTCCCATACCGTAGTAAAAACCGTGTTTATCTGCTACCCTGCTGATCTTCACGGGAATATCCAGTGACTCATTTGTGAGCATTAGTTGTACATTGAAGTTTGATTTATAAAAGTAGAGACATGTATCCAATTCAATATACATGCCATTTTCTGACAGGTTGGATATAATGCCGGTGTACATTGTGTCGTCGTAGAAAAATCTTACACGTAATTTCCCATAAATTCTTTTAGAAGCTCTCCTGTCCATTGTTCCTCCATATAAAAAAATAGTGCCAGGAGTTACTGATACGCATAATCAACTCCTGAATATTTATAAAAAAATGAGGCAGTATCCATTGCGTGCCAATTCCCTGGTAAGCAGGCACACTGCCCGTGTAACAATCAGTCTCGGTGGGATAATGAATAGCAACTAGAATGCCAATAGAAAGAAGATTTAATAACTATTTGAAATCATATTGTTTTTGATAATGAGAGATTTATCAGCGCCTAATGCAAGTTGCTATACTGCATGCTTTTTCATACTTTTCTCATGGAAATGCTTCATATGCAGTGCAGATAGGGCCTTCATTCCGTAAAATCAAAATGTTAGCAGATTTTCAACTGTATGATTTTTCCACTCAACGATACCCTGAATGCAGGACGTTTTGTTTCTGATTATCCGCGACAGGATCCACTACTGACTACAGCGGGATGATCAGAATATCTCAAATCAGCGGAATTTAACCGTTAATTGGGGTGCTGTAACTGCTATGTTTGGCCTGTCTTCAATACCAATAAATCCGGCAGGTGCAGCGAAATCGATCAGCAACCGTACCTGAAAATCGGGTAACCCGCGCTGCTGCGCTTCCCTCATAAGAGGGGTGACATCGATGACAACTAAATGCCCCTGGTCAGAGGCAAAGAAATCAAATAGTAGTGATGCATCGGAGCCATCCGGAAATCGTAATGGCGAAGAGCTAAAATCCGCAGGAGACAAACCATTTACAGGAAAAGTGACAAGATCCAGCAACGTGGGAATCGTCCCGGCGAAGCTCACCTCATCCACGAAAATCTCTATGACCGCTGAAACGATCTTGGCATTTACCGGGACCACATCTTCGTTTGTTGATCCGTCAAGGGGAAAGTCCAGAAAAGCACGGAATTCCGGTAGCTGTATGTCATCCTCATCAATCCCAAAGAAAAGGGTATTCGGGCTGTTCGTGATGGCGTAGGTATTCAGGGCTGGGTCAAAGGCAATATCCCCATCAGCCGCCTGGTCGCTGAGAATCTGGGCGACAAAAATGTCCTGGGAGCTTACAGAACTCCCGCATCCCGCAAAAGAAAGCGCAAGGATCGCAGTAATTCCAAGGTAACATAGTCTTTTTTTCATAAGCTCCTCCCTGTTTTTTTATTCATCTCATTTAAATTTCTGTCCTGCTTTGTGCTTCTTGTACAATCATAAACTCATACGAAACTCTCAATTGATTAAAATACAATTTTACTATCAAGAAAGAGCGTCTGTTATCCTTTTCCAGGCGATTTCAGCCGGTATGTGTATTCAGCCATAACCCATCCAAATTCACCATTTGGGAGTTCCACATATAACCATTCATTTGACCTGCCATGAATCTCCAGGATATAACCACTATGGACCTGATAGATGAGCGGATAACTCATGTCCGGACCTGACCGGACGTTTAATATGGATGCCGTAACAGATACCTGACCGCTTACAACCGTAGCCGGCTGAACCAGAACAGGGACATTTTCCTCCACAATTACTTCAGCAGGGGGCTCAACAACGACATACCCGGAGGGCGCCCTCCGGTAAAAAGCACCGCCGTAGCTATAAAACCATGCGCCACTGACCCAAACTCTTCTGTAACCAACGGGGAGGCTGACCACGACAGAACCTAAGGGGGCCCTTACCACAATGAAACCGGATGGACCTGATGAGTAGAATATACCGCGATTATAATAGTATGGTTTTTTTCTGTGCCAGACCCGCGTGTATCCCCTGGGAAGCTTCCGAACAACATGCCCGTGACGGGTAACACGGGGAGACATGATGCGTCTTTTCTCTCTGTGACGGATGACACGATCAGTCTTGCCACCCCTTCTGCCCTGCTGTCTGTTGACGCGGGGAGAATTACCATCCCTTCTGCCCTGCTGTCTGCTGACACGGGGGGAATCACCACCTATTCTGCCCTGCTGTCTACTGACACGCGGAGAATCACCACCTCTTCTGTCTCTCTGGGCAAATGAATAATCTGCCACGAGAAGAAATGTCATTGCAAGCACACCGAGAAACGCAGGTATTAGTAAAAGACGCGGCCTGTTAATCTGTATAGCCATTATATTTCCTCCTTTTAATAAAGTATATCACTATATAAAATGGCCTGATTAATATTAAATGAATAATTTTCAATTCCACTTTTTCATTAAGTTAGCCTAAATATGTGATGAAAAGATGAAGATAAAGATATCAGAAAATACTTGCCGCAAAGGGGAGCTTTCCACCTGGAAGGCACTCCATGCATCGGAGTTAAGCAGGAATAATGCAATCCGGTGAGTTATGTGACGGTGAATTGACAAGAGTTGACACAGGAAGAAACTCCATTTTATCCGGAGCATAAGGTCTGAGTACAGATGTTAGCCTGTCCCTGTCCTTATTATCCCGGTCTAACCAGAGATCCTGATCATCCTTTGACAGTATGACCGGCATGCGGTTGTGGACTTTTTTCAGCAGGCTGTTGGCATCAGTTGTTACTATGGTGCATGTACTGAGTTGTTTTCCTTCCGGATCAGTCCAGACACTGAGAAGACCTGCAAATCCAAGGATCTCCTTTGACTTCAGATGAATGAAGAAAGGGGTTTTCCCCTTTCCCTCTTTTTTCCATTCATAAAACCCGTTTGCAGGGATGAGAATCCGGCTTGAGAAAAAAGCGCGTTTAAAGCTGGGTTTTTCAGCCACGGTTTCAGCCCGTGCATTGATCATCTTCTGACCGATCTTCGGGTCTTTTGACCAGAAAGGGATAAAGCCCCATTTACAAAGCTCCAGGCGTTTTTTCCCGTCATTGATAACAACCGGTATGGTCTGACCGGGAGAAACATTGTAGTTTGGATTGAGGTCAAAGGATGGTTCATCAACGCTGAACTCATCAATGAGCTCACTTATAGGACTGTATCTTACAAAACGACCGCACATAAATCAGTTACTCTTGCAGTTAAGATGTTATAGAATCATTTGTCTTTACACTCGCCGCAGGGGAAATACATCCGTACTGCTGCTATCATTTTATCCAGTGCTTCTTTCTGGGTTTTCCCTTTTGCGATAAAGCCCGGTAACTTATCATTGGTAACTATCCAGATGCCGCTTTCGTCCTGGGATATAGTGAATTCTTTCATAACATACCTACCTCGAATATTTGGTTTTCACAAGTATAGCAAATAGAGGTGATATCGTTAAAGCAGCGTGGTTATAAAATAGAATGCCATTGAGATGCATAAAATAAATTTGATTGATGCTCCGGCCAGGAAACCAAGAAATGATCCTATTGCAGACTTGAATGCCTGTTTCGTTGTCTTGCCGCTTATCATCTCACCGGAAAATGCCCCTATCATGGGGCCGATAATGATCCCGATCGGAAAGAAGAATATCAGACCCAGAACCATTCCGGCAGTACTACCCCGAACACCGTATTTTGAACCTTCCAGTCTTTTTGTCCCGTAGATCGGTATCAGATAGTCCAGAATTAATACGAGAATGGTCAAGAGAGCGTAGGTGACCAGAAATGTCGTTGAGAAGGGATTTTTTGAACTAAACTGCAGAAGGAGCAGGCCTCCATAGCTGAGAGGAGGCCCTGGAATGACAGGCAAGAGGCTTCCCACAACTCCGGCGACAATGAGTATGGCCCCAAATGATATAAGTGCGTAATCCAGGACGATCATCTCTTAGTGTACAATGGAATGAACGAATTGCCAAGATGGTGTACAATGGACACTCATATGTTTAGTCTTGTTAAAAAACATGATGATTTTCTCATCATAAATAAATTCGCGGGAGTCAGTTTCCATAAGCAGGAAAAGCAGCAGGGGCTGCCGGAAATTGTCCGCTCAGTACTGGGGATTAAAGAGCTGTTCACTGTTCATCGTCTTGATACAATGACATCAGGCCTGCTGCTTTTTGCCAGAAACCGGGGTGCGGCGAAAAAGTTCTCGTATTTATTCCGGAAAAGCATGATCGAAAAATACTATCTGGCCATATCTGACCGGCGGCCAAAGAAAAAGCAGGGTCTTGTAACAGGGGACATGGTGAAAGCCCGGAGGGGAGGGTGGAAGCTTACCCGGACTGCGCAGAACCCTGCCATAACCCAGTTTATCAGCTACCCCCTTGGAGATGGCCTTCGTCTGTTTGTCCTGAAACCCCGCACCGGAAAGACCCACCAGATACGCGTGGCACTAAAAAGTATCGGTGCTCCTGTTTTGGGAGACCCTCTTTATTATGGTAAGAGCAGCAGGAGCAGTGATATTGATCGCGGGTATCTTCATTCCTATGGGATGAGATTTACCCATCGGGGAGAGACGCATCAGGTTATCCTCAAGCCTGACACCGGGAAACTTTTCACTGACAGGGCTGTTGCAGCTCTTCTGAATAGATCTGAAAACCCGTGGGAATTAAATTGGCCTGTGATAAAAAATACAAAACTCCACATATAGTCATTTTTACCTTTCTGAACATGTATTCTGCTGCTCTACTGTAAACATAGGTATGAAATTGTTAATATATAACCCTGTTACATTTAACCATAGTGAGGAGAACCCCGAACATTATGAAAGAACTTCATTTTACCCGGACCAACGGCGCTATTGATGAAACTATTGATGACTTAATCGAATCTGTTGGTGATGTCGGCCACCCGGAACTCGTACGCGAAATGATCCTTGCCGCAATTAAAGCCGGCCAGGAAAAGAATAGCAAAGCCCATATGAAACTGATGAATACAACAATGAAGGAAATACGCTTTACCGGCAAGATGTTTGGGCCGTACAGTCATGTGCGCAAGGTAACGGTGTTTGGTTCGGCCAGAACCCGGCCTGATGAGCATATTTACAAACTGGCACAGGATTTTGGAAGGACTCTTGCTGATTCAGGCTATATGGTCATTACCGGCGGGGGCGGCGGTATCATGCAGGCGGCAAATGAAGGGGCAGGGTCTGAGGCTTCCTTTGGCGCGAATATTCAGCTGCCCTTTGAGCAGAAACCTAATCCTGTTCTCATCGGGAACCCGAGGCTGATCACATACAAATACTTTTTTAACCGAAAGGTAGCATTTCTGAAAGAGACCGATGCCATCGCGCTCTTCCCCGGGGGCTTTGGAACTCTTGATGAAGCAATGGAGACACTCACACTCCTCCAGACCGGTAAGCAGACCCCGTTGCCTCTTGTTTTAATTGATGAACCGGGGGGAACATACTGGACACGCTGGTTCCGCTTCATGAGAGACGAACTGCTTTCAGAAAATTATATCAGCGAAGGTGACTTCGAACTTTTCGAGAGAGTTGACTCGATTGATGCAGCTGTCAGCATAATCAGGAAATTCTACAGCTGCTACCATAGCATGAGATATGTGGGTAACAAACTGGTAATACGTTTACTAACGGCAAAGGAGCCGTCAGCGCTTGAGATGCTTAATGATCAATTTTCCGATATCCTTGTTGATGGCGGTAAAATTTACATGGCCGAGGTCTTCTCTGAAGAAGATGATGAGCCGGAATTTAATCACCTGCCCAGGCTGGTTGTGGACTTCAATATGCTCGATTTCGGACGGCTGAAAACGCTTATTGAAGAGATCAACAAATCCTGAAAATCATTTGAATTTTAGCAGGGTCAAACCAAGGGGATCAGTCTCTGCCGTAGAGACGAGTAAGTTTTGCGAGCTTTTTCGCTAAGTCTGACGAGAGTTGATCCGGACTGACCCTCCACTCCCAGTTTCCTTCCGGTCCCGCAGGGAGGTTCATCCGGTCCTTCTCGTCAAGGCCGAGAATGTCCTGCATCATGATAACTGACATATTTGCCACAGACATCATGACAAGTCTTATGAGGTCCCAGTGAATAGTATTTTCATTGACTTCCCTGCCGATGTACCCGGATATCCTGTCTTTATCATCAGCAGATAATTCTTTTTTGAACCACCCCTTAATCGTGTTGTTGTCGTGTGTACCGGGATACGCAACACAGTTAGTCCTGTGGTTATGGGGTGCATATGGATTTTCAGGGAGGTCTTTACCAAAGGCAAAAAGAAGGACCTTCATTCCGGGAAAACCGAACTTTTCCATAACTTCTCTCACATCAGGAGTTATGATGCCCAGATCTTCAGCAATGATCGAAATGTCAGGAAAGCGGCTCAGCACAGCGTTAAAGAAATCCTCTGCCGGCGCGTCAGTCCATTTTCCATTGATCGCGGTTTTTTCGCTGGAATGAACGCTCCAGTAGCC
This sequence comes from Thermodesulfovibrionia bacterium, assembly GCA_947259645.1. Taxonomy (GTDB): domain Bacteria; phylum Nitrospirota; class Thermodesulfovibrionia; order UBA6902; family UBA6902; genus Glo-13. Next base: position 7,858 of record CAMYND010000026.1, read on the forward strand.
CACAAAACCCCTGAAGTGGTCGATTCTGAAGAGATGAAACAGCTTCAGGTTGTGCTCTATCCTCCTGAGCCACCATGAATAATCTTTTTCTTTAATAACATCCCAGTGATAAACAGGATGTCCCCAGAGTTGTCCTGTTGAACTAAAATAATCAGGGGGGACACCAGCAACAAAAAGAGGTTTTTTCTTTTCATCCAGACTGAATATTTCAGGGTTTGCCCAGACATCGGCACTGTCATAATTCACATAAATCGGGATATCCCCGAAGATCTTTATATTCTTGCTGTCACAATAGTTCTTCAGCGAAAGCCACTGGCTGAAAAAAATGAATTGAAGAAATTTTTCTTTCAGGATAGTGTCGCTCAGAAGCCCGGAATACTCAACAAGGGCACCGTGCTTTCTGTCTCGCAATTCCGCAGGCCACTCGCCCCAGGAAAGGCCATTGAGGTGATCTTTGAGAGACATAAAAAGACTGTAATCATCAAGCCACCCTGAATTCTCAGAGCAAAACTTCTGAAATTCATGATGGGTAGCTAATGATACGCTGTTTTTTTCAAAGGCCAGGCTGAACAGGGTTTTTTTGAAAAGCATTACTTCAGAATACGCAACGTTACTGTCGGAAAAGTCCGGCAAATCCTTAATATCCCCCTCAGAGAGATAGCCGTGTTTAACCATCTGGTCGGGACTTATCAGAAGGGGATTTCCGGCAAAAGCTGAGAAACTGCTGTATGGAGAGTTGCCATATTTCGAACAGGTGATATTAAGTGGGAGAATCTGCCAGTATTTCTGCCTGGATTCGGAAAGAAAGTCAGCGAAATTGTACGCACCAGTTCCCATGTCTCCAATGCCATAGGGAGAAGGCAGGGATGTTATATGGAGAAGTATGCCGCAGCCCCGCTCTTTCACCGATGCTCCTCCTGGTTTTTACTATGAATAGAACCTTCCCGACTGGTAAAGGCCGTGTTTGCTGAATTACACATGATTATTATTGAGTTGCTATCTTCTTTTTGGGTCAAATTTTTACGTTCAGCTGGAATCCAAGAGACCGGAATGCCTCTATCCAGAGCTTGGATGATGAATTTTCCTGTCCGCTACTATCTATCATTTTAGCGCCGTAATTGCGGTTTATGTGAAAATAGGTGTTCTGGGCGCCCCAGAGATTTAACGGCAGGTTCAGGGGATTCAGAACTTCCAGCGCATTGTCGATCGATTGTATGAGCTTTCTGTCCTGCGGGACAAGACTCAGAATTTCCATTGAAGCGTTGACCCAGGAGCTTACCTTGAATCCGGTGGTTGTCTTGTCTACATTTGTCTTCCATCTCTCCGCTTCATCGATTACCCGTTTTAATTTTTCTATATCCACACTTTCTTCCTCAAATATTTTTTTCAGCTCCGAGTTTATTACATATTCTGCTGCTGCGAGAAAAGGTCGGGGAAGTTTCTGCTGCAGGCTGTTGTAGAAATTCATTATCGTATAATTGTGATCATAAATCTGCCGGTACGATGCTTCAACACCTTCGTATGTGAGCTGCAATATCTGGTCAAGGACCTTTCTCTGTTCATCCTTGAAGAGATGGTCAAGAGAGTAGATTTTCCCTTCGAAGTGTTTATCCATGACCCTTATGACTTCAGGTACGTCTCCTTTTTCAAAGGCGCTGGTAATCTCTGTTTGCATGAGAATAAAATCAGAAACATCTCCTGCGTCGCGTATCCCGGCGTTGATATTCTGATCGCCAAGATGGAGGACAGCAAAGGTGATATATTTGTCGTCCCACGTGATTTCAGACTTTAAGCTGGCGCGTCCGGTTGCGAGAATTAATCTTCCTGCTTCGCTCCGTTCATAGACCTCACTCTTGGCTTTGAAGCAATAGAGCATTATCTCTTCAGGGTAATTTTCAAAAATTGACGATATGCTGTAGTGAGCTCCAACGCGATGCATGTCGGTTCTGGAAGGTTTTACAAATTTGTTATAGATTTCAGCACCGTTTTTATAAACATTGCTTGGTGCAGCTTCAAGGTGCCTGAGGTATTCATCCTCAAGGGACAGTCCTGTCAGATCTTCCGTATATTGAATCGCCTTTGAGGCGTACTGCATTATTTGAATTGTTTCGATTCCGGAGATCTCATCAAAGAACCAGCCGCAGCTTGTATACATGAGCATTGCGTTTCGCTGTATTTCAAGGAGCTTCAGGACAGCCATCTTTTCTTCCGGCCCCAGATCTTTGACAGAATGCTTTTTCAAGAACTGCTCAACATTTTCCTGGCTCCTGTTGCCAATCAGGTCAATATAGCTGTCTCTTGCTTCCCATGGTTTTGCCAGGTATTTTGCAGCTTCCTCTGTGTAAATTTGGACGAGGTTGTCTCTGAGCCAGTCCATGGCTTTTCTCAGGTGTTTTCGCCATTCCTGGCTCCAGTTATAACGGGAACCGGTATGGCACCCGCAGTCATCACGCCATCTTTCCACACCATGGACACAGCTCCATGATGAATTTTCAAATATCTGAACAGCATGCGTCGGAGGATTAATTGAGAGATATTCGCTGTAGTTCGTCAGCTGTGCGTGATTGTTTGATTCTATATGATGGAGTGCATAAGATAGTGCCATATCTCCAAAGCGGTGATGATGGCCGTAAGTTTCACCGTCAGTCCCGATGTGAACGAGCTGGGGCCAGTTTCTCCGGTCGTTAAAGGCGGAAAGCAGTTTGTGGGCGAAATCTTCACCGTTTTTCAGAAGTGGTCCAAAGGATACCTCCTGTGAGATCGGCCCATCATAGAAAAAAAGGTTAATGCTTCTTCCCGAGGGCAGGAGGCAGAGGTAGGACCTCGTAGGATCGATTTTTTCCCCCCTCACGTCACGCCATTCACCGTCATCGCTGAGACTCCGAATCCTTTTGGCCTGTCTCGGAGAAAGCACAGTGAATGTAATTCCCAGACTGACAAGGACCTCCAGTGTTTCCTCATCTACCGCGGTTTCCGGCAGCCACATCCCTTCGGGAGGCCTGCCGAACCTCTTTTCAAAATCAGACGCCCCCCATGTTATCTGGGTATACTTGTCTCTCCTGTTGGCAAGTGGCATTATCATATGGTTGTAGGCCTGCGCCATGGCTGATCCATGGCCTGAAAATTTTTTCATGCTCAACCTGTCAGCTTCAATTATTGCTTCATAGACCGCTGGTTGCCGCCGTTCAAGCCATGAGAGAAGAGTAGGGCCGAAATCAAAGCTGATATTCGAATAGATGTTTACAATATCAATAATTTTCTTTTCATTGTTAAGGATTCGGGAGGCCGCGTTCGGGGCATAACATTCAGATGTTATCCGTTCGTTCCAGTCATGATAGGGGTATGCGGAGTCCTGAACTTCAATCTCTTCAAGCCACGCGTTTTCCCTGGGCGGCTGATAAAAATGACCATGTATACATATGTATCGTTTCATGCTAAATTCCCTCTATTACTCACAAATATCGTATTGTCCTTATGTCGGGACCATACCCTGAATTATCATCTTTGACTCGATAAATGTCAATTATCTGTCTGCTTACGGACAGTGCCCGATTCAGAGGGAGAATGTGTGCTGCTGTTTACTCCCCCGGGACAAATGAGTATATTATCAATATGACTGAAGAAATCATATTGAAAGACAGCTCAAAACTTATGGTAGAGAAAAGAGAGTTGTCCGGTAATGTGGAAGTGTTGCTGTATATGAAGGAAGGCCATAATTGCAAATTGCACTGGGGGCTGAGCAGAGAACGTGACTCAGAATGGGCCATCCCGCCGGAACCGGCATGGCCTGCGGGAAGCAGGTTAGTTGACCGTGGAGCGGTCCAGACCCCTTTTATAGCGGACAACCATGCATACAAAGTTATCGTTGCTCTCGATGGGACCATGAACTATTCAGCTCTTGTTTTTGCCATTTACTATCCGGATACCGGAGCGTGGGACAACAATCAGGGCAAAAATTACCGCGTAGCCTTGCCGGTTACAAAAAAAGGACCTTCCCTTGATTCAGTTCTTGAAGAAGAATCCAGAAATGGAGATCTGAAGTTCAAGGAGATATTCTCTCTTGGCAAAGAAGGTTCGCTTGCAGCTATCGTTAAGAAGGGGGGCACCTGCTACGAGGTTTTGCTGATTTCTGACCTCCTGTCACCCATGATACTTCACTGGGGATTTGCAGTAGAGTCGCGTTATGAATGGACACTGCCTCCTCGTTCTGTTCTGCCTGAGGGTTCTGTCCAGTATGACAATAAAGCTGTCCAGTCTCCTTTTCAGCTTGAGAGCGGAATGAGCAGAATGTCTCTTAAATTCTACGAAGAGGATGCGCCTCTGGGGATACCTTTTGTGATAAAACTCAAGCACAGTGACCAGTGGATAAACAACGGCAAACGCGATTTTTTTGTCCCCCTGACCGTTAAGGAAGAGGAAGGCGATACTGGATTGCACCAGATTGCAGGGGAAATCATTCATAGTGAAACAGGGGACCATTCCTGGACTCTGATGCACAGGTTTAATCTTTGCCATGATCTGTTAGACAGCGTTCGGAATAATGAGGAAGGCCTTGCAATTCTCTATGTCTGGATGCGCTATTCAGCGATCAGACAGCTTGACTGGCAGCGCCGCTACAACACACAACCGCGAGAATTAAGCCATGCCCAGGACCGACTGACGCTGCAGATTGCTGATGTCTATATTCATGAAAAGCAATCAAGAGAAGTATTGAGATTAATTATCTCCACCCTTGGCAGGGGTGGTGATGGACAGCGGGTGCGTGATGAAATACTGCAGATCATGCACCGGCACCATATCAAGGAAGTAGCCGGGCATTTTATGGAAGAGTGGCACCAGAAGCTCCACAACAATACGACTCCGGATGACGTTGTAATCTGTGAAGCATATCTGGAGTTTCTCAAAAGCGATGGAGATCTGGACCGCTACTATAAAACGCTTGGGAAGGGTGGTATTTCCAGGAAGCGGATGGAGAGTTATGACAGACCCATCACGACTCCCCCGGACTTCATTCCCGGCCTCAAAAAGCCGTTGCTGCATGATTTTGAAAACTATCTTACGCTCCTCAAATCTGTTCATTCTGGTACAGATCTTCAGAGTGCAATGAACGGTGCAGGGTACCTGATGAGCGGAGAGTTGGGCGAACTACTCTCAGCAGTGTGGCGCCACAGGTTCAGCGGAGAAGAAAAAGCCGCAGAGGTTGTCCGGAAAATCATCCGTGCCCGTTTGATCCTGAATGATCGTCTTGACATTGAGAGCGATTTAGAAAGGACCAGGGACATGTTATTTCTTGATTTGGCTCTGGAGGATTTCAATCGCATAGTCATAGAGAGAAGCGTTCACACTGGAATGAATGGTGACGCCCTGGTTGAATTAACTGGAATGGTTATGGAGAACATGGCATTAACCTGGAACAACGATGAGCTGTCGGAGTGCATCCGGGAGTGGAATAATCTTCTTGAGATGGAGCGATTCTCTGTGGACTGGAGCCTGCACGCAAAGGCGGTTCTTGAGAGAATCAGCAGGGTTACCGGGTATTTTGTTGATCGCTGCCATGGGCTGTTTCAGTCAAAAGCAGGGTACCTGGGCAGGGCCTTTAAAGCTGACGCCTGGACGATTTCAGTGTTTACGGAGGAAGTGGTACGCAGTATGCCGGTTTTTGTCCTCTCCCTGCTCATTCGCCATCTTGACCCGCTCCTGCGCTCTAAGGCAGACCTTGGTGACTGGCAGGTAATAAGCACCGGAACGACTGGAGGCTGGGTTGAGATCGTGGACTCTCTGGCATCTGTTCAGGGCAGTAGTTTTGAACGACCAGTGATAATTGTTGCTGACAAAGTAATGGGAGACGAGGAACCGCCTGAAGGGGCGGTGGCTATCATAACCGCTGATACTGTTGATCTTGTGTCACACATATCTGTACGTGCAAGAAATGCTCATCTGCTGTTTGCTTCATGTTATAGTGACGCGAGCTTCGACAGCCTTAAATCTCTCAGAGGCCGCAGGATTCACCTTGATGTGTCTGTTTCCGGTGACGTGGTATTTAGCGAGACTTCGGATATGACTGATAAATCACAGGAGGTTGAAAAGTTTGAGTATGAAATAAAAGAGATCCCTGAATGCGCAGCCTATGCACTTTCTTCTGCGGAGTTCAGTGATGGTCTGGTTGGAGGGAAGTCCCTCAATCTGAGAAAACTTGAAAACAGTCTGCCCGACTGGATCCATCTGCCTGTGTCAGTTGCTTTGCCTTTCGGGACCTTTGAAAAAGTACTGAATTTAGATATAAACAAAGAGATTAATAATAGATACCATGCTCTTCTCCGCAGGGTTGACAGGCGGGTACAGGGTACGCTCAATGATGTGCGCGGTATAATCCGTGATCTTCATTCTCCTGAGGAACTGGAGTCAGAACTGAATTCAATTATGAATGACTCCGGACTTGAACCGCAGGGCCCCTGGGACAACACATGGACATGTATCAAACGTGTCTGGGCATCAAAGTGGAATGAGCGGGCATACTTTAGCCGCAGTGCCCGTGGAATCAGACACGAGGATATATTCATGGCTGTGCTCATTCAGCAGGTCATTGATGCTGAATACGCCTTTGTGATTCATACGGTAAACCCGTCCTCAGGGAACCGGGGAGAGCTCTACGCTGAAGTTGTTCCCGGTCTTGGTGAAACACTTGTAGGCAATTATCCCGGCAGGGCGCTGAGTTTTATTTCTGATAAGAAAAATCCTGAACCGCAGATATCGTCTTATCCGAGCAAGAGTACGGGGCTTTATGGCGGAGGGATGATCTACCGCTCTGATTCCAATGGGGAGGACCTGTTGGGTTATGCAGGTGCAGGCCTCTATGACAGTGTTATGCTTGAACCGCCTCGGGAAGTGCTTCTGAGTTATATCCAGGACCCCCTTACCCGGGATGAAAAGTTTAAAAAAGAGTTTCTGACCGCGATCACGAAAATAGGGACGATTGTTGAGGAACAGGTCGGTTTGCCCCAGGACATTGAAGGCGTATATTCTAATGGCAGATACTTTATCGTTCAGACCCGTCCCCAGGTGGGACTGAAGTGAATAAAATACGGGTAGGCAACCAGACCGCTTATTCCGCTGAAACACCCCTGCTGCCTTTTGAATACGCTGTATCACACGGATTCGATGCATTTGAATGGTTTCCGGACAAGGATGAATCCGGTGGAGGGTGGGATGAAGAAGATATTGACGGGGATACACGGTCTTATATAAAGCGTTCAGCAATCGAGCATGATATAACTCTCTCTGTTCATGGGTCTCTCCATGATACGTTTCCCTTAGATGAAGCCCGTGCAGCCCTGTTCCGGAACGTTGAGTTTGCTCAGGATATCGGCGCGATCCTGCTGAATATCCACCTTCCCGCTGATCAGGAAGCAGAGAGTTTTATCAGGGCAATGGAACCTGTGATCAAAGAAACTGACAAATCGGGCATCCGGCTTGCGATAGAAAACACCCCCCTTACAGGTCCCGGTGACTTTAATCTGTTTTTCACTCTTTTGAAGAGTCAGGATCACCTTCCGGTTTCACATATAGGGATGTGCCTTGATCTTGGACATGCAAACCTCCATCAGTCAACACAGAACAATTACCTGCAGTTTATCGACCTAATTGGAATTCATGTGCCGATAATTCATATGCACCTCCACGAAAACTATGGAGACAGCGACAGCCACCTTACATTATTTACCGGGCCTGCTTCAGCGAATGATTCTGCGATTCATGCTGTTTTTCAGCGGTTGAAAAAGAGGGGGTACTCCGGTTCTGTAATACTTGAGCAGTGGCCTGATCCTCCGCGCATGCTTGATGAAGCCCGCAACAGACTTCTGCGAATTATTAATGGGTAATTGAAAATCAGAGAATTTGGACCGGCAACTTATTACTATAAATGAACCGGGGTCTTTGCTGCTTCAACATTGCTGTAGTGTCCGTTGCAGGGAGATGTTACAATCATTCGATATTCGCCCTTGAACCATTCTTTTTTTATCAGCCGGTCTTCAGAAATCGAGAGGTTTTTCTCATTGAGCAGGGAAAAGAAATCTTCTTCATAGGTAACCTTCCCGAAATCTATGGTTGTGACATACTTCAGTTTGGGCTTTATAAATTCCATTACCCGGGACCGCTCCTTGAACATCGTCTGGAAAAATACAATTTCACCCTCGGGTTTGAGGCAGTCCTTTATACGTTCAAGGACCAGTTTCTGGTCATTGAATAACATAAAGCTCATGCTGAAAAGAACAAAATCAAAATAGTTGTTTTGAGGGGGTACGTATTCTTCTACTGATTTGTGATAAATTTCAAGGTGGTCCTCAAGGTGATACATTTTGATGAGGCGGTCACAATGATTCATGTAGCTTTTGTTTACATCAATTCCGGTCAGCTTTAAGTTTTTTGCCTTAATCAACTGATGGTATTTATTCAGCATTGCCCCGTTTCCAATGCCCACGTCCAGGATTTTTGAATGCTCCGGAAAATAATTCAGGCAATTTTCATAGCAGTGCTCAGTAACATTTATGATGATCAATTTGTACAGCTGGTTCTTCATATCTATACCTGAAATAAAATTAAAAGGCTTAGTTATTAGCAACGATTTCGTTTTCGTTACTATTTATTACCAGATGGAATCAAATAATGCAAGTTGTGGGAAAAAAAAGATGATTTTACAGATATGTTTCAACCCGTATGTTCCATTTTTTCGGGGATTCGCAGGATTCAACGGTATTTTCTTCGACTGAGAGGATGTCTTTGGGCATGATATATTTTTCCCTGGCCGCGTCATAGATGACGCGAACAACGGGATTTAATATCCTTTCGCCATCATTCTGGACAACAACAGCAAGCAGTCCGTTCTTCAGGCGAACCAGTGTGCCTACGGGATATATGCCCACACAGCGGATGAATTTCTGGACAAGGTCACTGTTAAAGTGGAATTTGCTCCATTCAAAAATATTTTTTAGCACTTCCGATGGTTGACACCTGTCCCGGTAACACCTGTCTGAAGTCATGGCATCATATACATCCACGATTGCCGCAATCTGTCCATGGAGCGATAATTCATCCCCTTTCAATCCCAGAGGATATCCTGAGCCATCCAGCCGTTCATGGTGCTGAGAAATAAATGACAGGGACGTTGGTGGCAGGTCCGTACTCCGCGACAGAATGAGATTTCCAATTTCAACATGCTTTTTCATTATTTCATATTCGGACTCAGTAAGGTTTCCTTTTTTGTTGAGAATCTGTGCCGGTATTTTCATTTTTCCCACATCATGGAGCATCGCTGCTATACCGATATCTTTTAAGGATTGCGATTTCAGACCGATATATTTACCAAAAGTAAGGGCAAGCACCGAGACCCCTACAGAGTGAAGGTAGGTGTATTCATCTGCATTTCTGATCCTTGTCAGGTTTATCAGGGCGTCCTCGTTGCGATAAATGGAATCAATCATATTATCGATGACAGGATCTATCAGCTCAGGCTTTACCTTGTTGCCGTAACGCGCCTCCTGCATAAGGTGTTGAATTGTCCGCTTTGCCTCCTTCTGAATTTTGCTCGCTCTGATAAGCTCTTCTCCAATCGGGACTTCACTGACAGTCTCCTTCTTTTTTATGACTATGTTCTCTATATCCGATTCTGAAATACTGTTTTTCGACTCTTGAGCTTTGACAGAGCTCTCGATTTCTGATCTGGTTTCCTGTTCAGCCTCTTCTTTTGTCTGCGCACCGGCAGCGTCAAGACCCCGTTCCGAATCGATATAGACTTCATGGATGCCGTAGGCGAGTATTTTTTCTATGGTTTTTCTGTTTTTAACCTTTAGGCTGTTTTTAAGAAATGGGTGGCCCATCCAGTCGCAGTTAAAGCGTTCAATGTACATTCCGGGCTTCAGTTGTTTTGCATCTATTTTCTTAATCACGCATCATTCCTGTTTGACAAGAGAGTCTCTTTTGTTATCGGCATCCGCGGGTATTTACTTAAGGTCAAGGTTGTTGAAAATAAAGTGTAAATAGCATATATTCCGCATGAAATAATCCTGAGACTGAAGGAATGTAACAGAAGCGGCGGACTGCCTGGTGCTGAGAAAAAAGCTGCTCAGCCCGTTGTTCTGTTATTTAGCAGACACACAAAATGTTCTGTAATCAATTTCAGGAAAGATGTTGTCCATGGACTCAAGGGCAATGAGGTATTTTTCGGGTATGGATTTCCCTTCGATCCGACCTGCAAGGAAATGAAACCTCGCAATGTGGTCTTTTGCGCGGCGTCGGGCATATTCTTCGGAAGTGCCGTTATGAATAATAAATGGCCAGTCAGAGCTCTGTGCAAGAAGTAATTCACGCATGCACTGGTTGAGAGCCCTTTTTGTCAGCGCAGGGACACGTGCTTTATTGTAGAGGGCGGTGAGTTTTTCCATGCGGTAGCCGCATTCAGAGAGGTTGTGAAAGATCCAGTCAGTCTTTTCATTCATCCATGTCTGGAAGTATCCTTTATGCCCCCATGTGGAGGCAGCAGGGTAGCCGGTCTGATGGACTGGATGGCGGGTAAGGTATTCAGCCGGTGTAGTCAGCTCGAGCGTGTCCTGATCAAATGCGGATTTCCGGATCACTAAGTCAAGCCAGAGAGGGCCTTCAAACCACCAGTGGCCAAAAAGCTCCGCATCAAAGGGCGCTACCACTATGGGCGCTGTTTCCATAATTGATGAAAGGTGATCGATATGGGCGCACCGGTTGTTTAAAAAATCACCTGCATGAGCTGCTGCCTTTTCCCGGGCCTGTTCTGGCAGATAGGGCTCTTTGTCTGAAACAGGACCGGTTATTCTGTAGTACTTCATTCCCGTGTCCACACGTATATCTCCTGCAATGTATGGGTGGATGTAGTCAATGTCAAGGTCATAACCTATGTCCCGGTAAAACTCCCGGTAATCCGGATCACCGGGATATCCTTCCTGTGCTGACCAGACCTGCTTTGTGCTGTTCCTGTCTCTGCCAAAGGCGGCAACTCCGGAGGGCGTGTACAGAGGCGCATGTACTCCGTAAAAGGGTGTTGTATCAGCATGCTCCAGACCATGAGACTCGAGGAGAAAATACTGTATCCCCTCTTTTGCGAGAAATTTGTCCAGCCCCGGGTAATAGGCGCATTCCGGAAGCCACATGCCACGAGGACGGAATCCGAGGACGCTTTCAAAATAATTGAGTCCTGTCACTATCTGGGATGAAACTGACTGCTCATGCTGTGACAGGAGGGGAAGTATCGCATGTGTAGCGCTCGTGGTAATCAGCTCAACACTGCCGCTTTTATGAAGCTGTTTGAATGCTGTTATAATCTTCCCTTTATAGAGCGTGCTGAACATCTCCTGAGCCTCCAGAAACAGCTGGCGATACATCAGTGCGAGGTTGTGATAGTGTGGGCTCTGGCTGTTGCGCTTTATCTCTTTCTCGCTTAATTCGATCATATTCTTCAGGTGATTTCTGTACCGTTTCCGGAGCAGAGGGTCTTCCATCATAGCGATCAGTGTCGGAGAGAGGGAGATCGTCAGCTTGAACGGGACCTGTTCATCGATCAGGCGGTTTAAGCACTTAATAATCGGGATGTAGGTTTCGGTCATTGCCTCAAAGAACCAGCGCTCCTCAAGAAATGAATCATACTCAGGGTGATGCACATAGGGAAGGTGGGCATGGAGTATAAATGAGAGGTACCCTTTAGGCATTGGTCAGCCCCTTTAAAATCATTTCATAATACATGAACTGCCTCGCGGCAATCGTCTCATATGAGAGAAATTTGCCGATATTTTTCTGAGCTTCCCTTCTCAGCATGTTTTCTCCGAGAGGGTTTGCAAGCAGTTCCTGTATGCCCCATACAATAGAGCCGGGATTGTCAAAGGTAATCAGGCCGTTTTCTCCGTGCGTCACACACTGGATGCCGGATTGCTGCGTGATCAGCACCGGTTTGCCCTGTGAAATAGCCAGGCGGGCCAGCCCTTCATCCTGCAGTGTGCGGGCAGGTATGACCACAAAATCCGAGTCCATGAGCAATGACTGAAAGCTTTCTCTCTTCAGGTCTCCAGGGAACCGACACTTCTCTCCAATGCCCATGTGCCATACCCGGGATTCCAGTTCTTCCTGCAGCGGTCCGGTCCCTGCAAACACAAAGTGGGCGTTACTGTGATTTCGGCAGACAGCCGGCAGGGCATCAACCATAATATCGGCCCCGGCAGCATGAGATATTTCGCCCGCGAAAAGTACGATAGCCGCGTTCTGGTCCAGGCCAAGCCAGTGCCTCACATCTATGGAATCGGATTGCTCCCCGGAGGGCATATCGCCAAAGACATGGGGAATAATTACAACATTTTCCGGACGGGCTTTGTACTGTTTGAGAACATCCAGCCTCGTTGACTCCCGTGGTACGATAACAAGTGAAGCACTATCAACGGCTTTGTGCTCAATGGAAGATATTTGAGATGATGTTCTGTCTGAGGCGTCTCCTCCCGAGCGCTCATGTTCAGTTGAATACAGGGAGAGAACAAGAGGAACATTCAGCTTTTCAGAAGCGGTAATTCCGACCTTTGACGAGTACCAGTCATGGCAGTGGATGATATGAAATGGCTTTTTCTTATGGGCTGCACTTACCCTCCTGTATAATGTCTGGGTAGCAGCATTTACTTTTTGAATCAGTGATTTTGCGGTCAGGGCAGCCACATTCTGGGGCTGCGTTGAAAAAAAACGGCTTTCTCCCCCCAGTATCTCAAAGGTGTCGGATATTGTTGCAATAACGGATTTTAATTGGCTTTGCAAAAGTTCGTCCCAGGTGATATTAAGAAATACATTGGCTACGGAAAGGGGTTCTGCCCGTTCTGTTTCAGCACGGATGGTGTTCATTTGTTCAAAGACGGGCGCGGCAAAGATGTTGCTGACTGTAAAGGTCCTGTTAATTGATCCGCCTGCGAAGAGACCAGAAACCTCAAAATTGCCGGATGGTTTATCCCGGCCCATGAAGAGTGTTCCTGAGCGCGCCAGACTATGGAACGATCCATCACCGGTAAGAAGGCCTGTTTCCGCGAGATAGTTTCTTGATGAACCCTCAACAGTGAAATAATGACTGCCGGCATGTTCTTTTATATTAATATCAAAAAAAGAATGGGCATTGTATCCGTCAAAGAGGATATCGGTTACATCATAAACCCTCACAATGAGAGAGGGGAAACCTGATTTCTTAGCAAGGCGTCTGCTCATCAAATCGATAGACTTTGGTTGAATGTGCCAGTATACATGGCCTCTTCGGGGATTAATCATAAAGAGCTCTATATGATCAATCTCTGGAGTGCTGGCAGGGCTCTGGCTGACTTCCCATGCTACGTCCCTGAGTTGTTTCTGTGAAAGCTTCCTTATTTTAGCTGGCGGCACTGATCACCTCAATGAAGCGTTAATGGCGTAATCTTCCAGACTGCAGGTGGAAGTTGAATGAATTTTATATCACATCTTAATGGGATTGCAATAGATCTCTCTTTGTCGTAACTTCAGAAATTATCAGGCAACGCGTTCAGAAAGCATACGATCCAGTTATGGCACTGCCTGAAAAGTTGCAACTGCTCCGGTAGAATGATATCCTTGTTTTACTGTATCTCTCGATATGGTAACGCCCGGGTGTATCATGACCGGCAGATAACAGAAACTCTATGGAGAAATAAAATGGCAGATAATAAAATGATCATATACAACCTGTTCCCCCTGCTTGCCGGAAAATTCAGTGACTGGGAACCTCACCTTGTCAGGGCTTCGGACCTGGGCTTTAACTGGATATTTGTAAACCCTGTTCAGTCCCCTGGGTTTTCAGGCAGCCTCTATTCAGTTAAGGATTATTTCAGTTTCAACCCTCTCCTTATCGACGGCAACAGTAGTCAGACTCCGAAGGAGCAGCTACAGAAAACGATCAAAAAGGCAGAAGAACGTGGCCTCAGGGTGATGGTGGACCTTGTGATTAACCACTGCGCAGTGGATTCAGATATTATTAAGGATCATCCTGCATGGTTTCAGTGGAAAAAACCCGGAAAGATATCCCATCCCTTTGCGATGGAAAACGGGAAAAAAATCGTCTGGGGCGACCTTGCCAAGTATGACCACAGGAACAAGAAAGACGGGGAGGGGCTGTATCAGTTTTTTTTCTCCATTGTGGAATTTCTCATTGAGGTCGGTTTCAAGGGGTTTCGGTGTGATGCTGCTTACCAGGTTCCGCGAACCCTGTGGAAGCGGCTCATCAAAGAGACGAAGGACAAATATCCGGGAATAGTCTTTTTTGCGGAGACCCTTGGCTGTACTCCTGATGAAACGAGAAAAACTGCGGATGCGGGGTTTGATTACATATTCAACAGCTCGAAGTGGTGGGACCTGAACAGCCCCTGGCTGATCGAACAGTATAACCTTACGAGGGAAACAGCTCCCTCCGTCAGCTTTCCTGAAAGTCATGACACGGACAGGCTTTGCGCGGAACTTGACGGGAATATCAACGGTATGAAGCAGCGGTATCTTTTCGCATCGCTTTTTTCAGCAGGGGTAATGATGCCTGTTGGTTTTGAATTTGGTTTCAGGAAAAAACTTCATGTTGTCAAGACCACTCCGGAAGACTGGGAAAATACACAAACAGATATATCAGAATTTATAAGGAACGTGAACAGGATAAAGGAAACGTATACTGTCTTTCAGGAGGAAGCTCCTACAGAAATACTGAACTCGGGCAACGCTGAAGTTCTGGTGATGTGGAAGGCCTCCATATCCACTGCTGATGAGGCGCTGCTTATCCTTAATAAAGACATTAACCATAATCAGGTTTTTCAGACAAAGAGCCTCGGTGACTTCATGCAGGCAACGTCGCCCTGCAGTGATGTGTCCCCTGAGTTCCGCCTTGACTACCTTCCGGAGCCGTTTACCTATGAACTCCGTCCGGGACAGGGTATCGTTCTTATTGCATCAAGGGATCTGCCTGCAGAGGACTGAAGTGATATTTAACTCGCTGTTGACGGTGAGATCATGAGGATTGGACAACAGCTGCCAGAACAGGAAAGAGGCGCATTACTTCTCCCGAATATAGTTATAAACATTCAGGTAGTGCTCTCCCGGGTGGTTCCAGGAGTAATCAGCTTTCATGCCATTTATCATCAGTTCTCTGAAATACTGGGGATAGGAGTACCATTTGCCAATTGCCCGGGATAATGCTGATTCAAGTCCTTCATAGTTGTAGGTCTGGAATACATATCCGTTGCGTTCACTAAAGGGTTTATAGGCATGGTCTGCATCAAAAACTGTGTCTGCCAGTCCTCCTGTTTCCCTTACTATAGGGACAGTTCCATATTTCATGGCGATAAGCTGGGTCAGCCCGCATGGCTCAAAGAGGCTGGGCATCACTATCATGTCCGAGCCGGCATAAATGAGATGGGCCAGTTCCTCGCTGAACCCCATCTCAAGATGACAGTCAGGGTTATTGTTCAGGAAACCCTTCAGGTGTATAAAGTGGTTGCTGATCTCACGGTCAGGGCTGGAACCGAGAAGCACAAACTGACATCCATGTTCCAGCGAATAGAAAAGGGCATGCCTGATGAGCTCAACTCCTTTCTGGCTGTCCAGTCTTCCGATGTAGGCAACAATCGGTTTGTAATCGTTCTTGAGCAAAAACCGGTGTCGCATAACTTCCTTGTTGCCGAATTTGAGATCAATATTATTAACTCCATAGTTATAGGGGATATGTATGTCTGTCTCCGGATTCCAGATTTCATAATCTACCCCGTTCAGGATGCCTCCGATCTTGTTGCCATGTACATAAAGGGTATGACCAAGTCCTGCGTTGTGAGATGAATGTTTTATCTCATCTGCATACCGGGGAGACACGGTTGTTACAAAATTGGAATAGACAATACCCCCTTTCATCATATTAATGGCAAAGGGATTGAAATTGTCCTGAAGCCGTTCAGGGTGGATAAAATGATCAGCACGGTATAACTCTGTTTCACGGAGAATGAACTCTCCGGCCACTCCCTGGTGTTTAAGGTTATGAAGGGTGTAGCAGACACGGGGGTGTGTCAAGCCGGCTTGCTGGTAGATTTCATAGAGCATGACAGGAACAAGGCCGGTCTGCCAGTCATGACAATGAATAACGTCAGGATTCTTTCCGGACTGATACAGAAACTCGAGGGCCGCTCTGGAGAAAAAGGCAAATCGCTCCGCATCATCGTCGCACCCGTAATAGGTTCCTCGATTGAAGAAATTTTTTTCAAATTGAGCGTCTATGAAAAAGCATTTGCGGCCATGGACAAACCCGAAAAATACAGAGCAGTGGACGCGGCGGTTATAGTAGGGCACCCACAGGTTATCGTATACCTGCTCAAGCCCGTAAATGTGATCATAGCGCATGCAGTCATACTTGGGCAGTATTATTTCTACATCATTGCCCCGTATTTCCATCTCTCGGCTGAGCCCGAATACAACATCTGCCAGGCCTCCGACTTTCGCAACAGGGGCACATTCTGACGCTATCATGGTTATATACATGTTCTGAACTTTCTCTAATTAATATATCAGGTTAACACCAATAATCCAGTATGGATTATTATAAGGCTTTAGTGATAAAATTTTATGTTAAAATTATAGCATAGGACCAAATAAGGAAAAGCACGGTAAATATCATGGTGAAGTAAAGACTAACAAACCTCTGAAGAGAAAAAAACATGTCCAGTCTGCGGAAGGCCCACAGCATGTTCCTGAGCAGACGGCCTCTGGATATAATATAAATACCATTGTAATAATGCCGGTTAACAGCGATACCAGTTTTGTTTACTGGGAGGTGACTGACAGGTTGCTGAGGGGAAATATAAGAAAACTGAAATCCGGCTCAGTTCAGTTAATGATCAAAGTTTTTGGCGAAGACGCCAATCAGGAGATCTGTTCCTTTGAGACAAAAGACAAAATTGGAAAGAGCTACATCAGCTACAAACCTCCTTTGATACCGCTTATTGCAGAGATCGGTATATCAAACGGCAAGGGATTTGTCGGGCTGTTAAAGTCAAAGTCTGCTTACTCTCCATCTCCAGTAAAAGGTTCCCGGGAGAGGAAAGCGGAAGTCTGGATGACATCTACAGCAGAAGGCCGGGAAATGTTCTCCATACCGTTCAATGAACGATATATGTCAGGCGCCGAAATAATGGAATATTACAGACGGATAAAAATATCCCATGCCGCGTCTCTGTTCAGTAGAACATGACCAACTGTTCTCAGAATCCTGGCTTTCTCATGAATAACAGGGTTTCCCCGGGAACATGATACGAGGATACTGGCTGCCTGTACTTCATTCTCACCTGCCCTTTGTGAAACATCCGGAACATGAATATTTTCTTGAAGAACACTGGCTCTTTGAAGCTATTACGGAGTCATATATCCCTCTGCTGATCAATATGAAACAGTTGGTTGAGGAAGAAATCGAGTTCAGGCTGACCCTGTCTCTCGCTCCACCGCTCATGGAGATGCTCTCCGACAAACAACTCATGGAGAAGTATGAAATTTACCTCTACAGCCGTATTCAACTGGCTGAACTGGAATCAGAGAGACTGAAAAAAGACACTGATTTCCTTCCCCTTGCCCTCTTTTATAAAGAAAGGCTGAATCAGATTAAATCCTTTTTCACGGGAGTTCTGAATTCCGATATATTGCAGGGCTACCGGCATTTCAGGGACCTTGGAAAGCTTGAGGTCATCACTTCCTGCGCCACGCATGGATTTCTTCCGCTGCTCAAAGTCAACCAAAAAGCTGTTGAGGCCCAGGTTTCTCTGGCAGTAGATTCCTTTATTGGATATTTCGGCGGGCCGCCAGAGGGAATGTGGCTTCCTGAATGCGCTTACTATGAAGGGCTTGACAGAATCCTGAACATGTATGGAATCAGATATTTCTTTCTCGATTCAGAGGGCCTGATGTCCGGAGATCCTGTTCCGAGGTATTCTGTATATGCGCCTGTTTATACCGCGGCGGGAGTGGCAGCCTTCGGCAGGGACCCGCTGTCTTCCAAACAGGTATGGAGCACCCATGACGGGTACCCCGGTGACTACCAATACAGGGATTTTTATCGCGACGCAGGATATGATCTTGATTTTGATTATATAAAACCCTTTATCAGTCCTGATGGAACGAGGGTCTTTACGGGTATCAAGTATTACAGAATAACAGGCAGGTCTGATGCAAAAGAGCCCTATAATCTGCAGGATGCTGCTGACAAGGTGATTGAGCACGCAGTACACTTTCATGATGAACGGGTTGCGCAGATCAAAACAGTTGCCCCGATGATTGACCGCCAGCCCGTTGTGGTGTCACCCTATGATGCTGAGCTCTTTGGACATTGGTGGTTTGAAGGCCCTGACTTCCTGTACAGGGTTTTTCGGGAAATCCATGAAAAAAAGGAGATCAGATCTATTACGCCTTCAGAGTATTTGAAGCTGTACCCTGAAAACCAGGTGATAGCACCCAGTCCTTCGTCATGGGGATACAGGGGGTATTATGATGTCTGGCTCAATGAGGATAATGACTGGATATACAGACACCTCCATTACATGGCTGACAGGCTTGAGGAATTGGCCAGCGCCTCGGTGCAGGAGACTGATACATTGAAAATAAGGCTCTTAAACCAGATGACGCGGGAACTCCTTCTTGCGCAGAGCAGTGACTGGGCCTTTCTGATGTCGACAAACACTGCCAGAGAGTATTCATCAGCAAGGACGAAAGAGCATATCAAGAACTTTAACCGCCTTGTGGAGTGGTTCTCATCCGGAAATATTGATGTTTCAGAGTTGGAATGGATGGAGCGTAAACACTCTATTTTCGCGTTTCTGGATTTCCGTGTCTTTGCGGACAGATAGTTTTTTGTAGGGGCGTCCCGGTGGGACGCCCTTTTCAATCGCATCTTATTGCAATATTATGAGGGCGAGGCAGCGCCTCGCCCCTACGTGAATTATTTCTTTGCACTGGATTTCCACTGCTGCTTCCACAATTACATATAAAATTACTGTCGGAGAAATCATAACATCATAAAATTAAAGATATTTACGGGATTTGCCAGTTGCCTGAAAATTAAAGATTTCCTCTGGGAAAGCCGAATTATGTAGTAATGAATGGAGACTTTGGCAGTAATTTAACCAGGGTGAGATATTCATAAACGGAATAGATGACTGAAATGACGACGCTCAGCACTTTACTTCAGGATGTAACGAAACTTCCTTCCCTTCCCTCAGTCGCGATGCGGATTGTAGAAGAAGTAAAGAAGGACAAGTCATCTATCGGTGATCTTGTTGATATAATGTCTGTTGACCCGGCCCTTACAACAAAAATATTGCGTGTAGCAAACTCATCCTTTTATGCTCCGCCCTATAAAGTTGATTCAGTTGAAAAGGCGGTGAACATCATCGGTCTGGAAGCGCTCAAGAACATAGCCCTTTCTTTTGTGATCGTTGAAGGGCTGAAGAGAAAATCTATTGATGAGTTTAATCATGAGCTGTTCTGGAAACGCTCCATTACCGCGGCGGTGAGCGCTGAGATGATTTCTTCACAGCTCAGGTCAACCGGGGGCGACGCTTTTGTAACACCGTTACTTATGGACATTGGTGTGTATGTGATGTACCTGAGCCGCCCTGATGATTATCTGAAAGTACTGGACAGAAAGAAGGTGTCGGAAATGACAACGGATGAGGCTGAAAGAGAGGTCTTCGGCTTTGATCATATGGAAGCGGGCAGTGAGGTTTTGAAATATTGGGGTATTCCTGAAGAAATTTATATGCCCATCGCATACCACCACAAAGTTGATGACTGCCCCTCTGAATACCTCGAGATGGCAGATGTTCTGATGCTTGCTGACCTGACTTCATCCATATATCACGGAAATAAAAGCGCGAAAAAATTTGGGGTACTTGGGGGTATTCTGAAGGATAAAATGGGCATCTCTGATGTTGAGGTAGACGAATTTACTGATTCTGTTGCTGGAAAAACAGTTGAAATTCTGACTACTTTTGAAATAGACCCGGGTGATATGAAGCCTTATTCACAAATACTCGGTGAGGCTAATGAAGAACTTGGAAAACTGAACCTGTCCTATGAACAGCTTATCATGGAACTCAAGCAGGCCCGGGACATGGCAGAGAAGAGGGCGATAGAGGCGCTGGAGGCAAAAAATAAACTCAAAGAACTCGTTGTTAAGGACGGCCTGACCAACCTGTACAATCACCGGCACTTTCAGGATTTCCTTGACAGGGAGCTGGCGAGGGTTGAACGGTACTCCCATGTTCTGTCGCTGATAATGATTGATATTGATTTTTTTAAGCTCATAAACGATACCTACGGACACCCTCAGGGGGATAAAGTACTTTGTGCCATAGCGAATTTACTTGAGCAGTCTGTGCGGAAACCTGACATAGTGGCACGGTATGGTGGAGAAGAGTTCGTTGTTGTCCTGCCGGAAACAGATATCAAGGGCGCAGTTTGCCTCTCTGACAGGCTGAGGAAGAAAGTAGAGGCCCATGAGTTCAAACTTGGAAATGATATCGTCACGGTTACTATCAGTCTCGGGGTAACGACCTATGACTCAGGCAGAGGGATCAAGAGCAAGGCTGAAGTTATAGAAGCTGCGGACAAGGCTCTTTATAATTCCAAGCAGACAGGCAGGAACAAACTCAGCATTATCTCCTAGGGCTCTTCATCGTGAAAATGCAGAGCGTGCACGACACTCAGGCATTGATTCCAGTTACAATTGTAGTGCCCAGTCTCAGATTAACAAACCTTTCTTTCTAACCGGCTAAAGTTGTAAAATGGGTAAATTTTTAGTTTTGACGGGGAACTTTTTCCGTTTCTTGAGGAGGAACAGTGGAGCTGTATCATCTCAGCATAGAAGAGGCACGCCGGGTTCTGGACAATGGTGAGCTCAGTCCTGTAGAACTTGCGAATTCACTGCTTGATCGAATCGGAGCTCTGGACGATGAAATCTGTTCATATATCACCGTTACGAAAGAGAAGGCCCTGGAACAGGCACGGGATGCAGAGAAAGCATTAAAAGAGGGCGTCAGGCATCCGCTCCTTGGTATTCCCCTCGCGATAAAAGATAATATCTGTACAAAAGACATCAGGACAACCTGTTCATCATTGATACTTGAGAATTTCGTCCCTCCCTACGACAGCACAGCAGCAAAGAAACTGGGTGAGCAGGGGTATGTTCTTACGGGAAAGACAAACCTTGATGAGTTTGCAATGGGCTCGTCTACTGAAAACGCCGCCTTTGGACGGACTAAAAATCCCTGGGACAAAGCGAGAGTCCCCGGGGGGTCCAGCGGAGGTTCCGCCGCTGCCGTGGCTTCATCTCAATGTTTAGCAGCCCTGGGGTCTGATACAGGTGGTTCAATCAGGCAGCCGGCTGCTTTTTGTGGTGTAGTTGGCTTGAAGCCGACCTACGGCCGGGTATCCCGGTATGGACTTGTCGCGTTCGCGTCATCGCTGGACCAGATCGGACCGATTACAAGGAGTGTCAGGGATTCTGCAATTGTCATGAACGCCATATCAGGCAATGACAGAAATGACTCAACGTCAGCTGAGGTGGACGTGCCGGATTTCAGTTCCGCTCTCGGTCATGATATCAAGGGCATGAAATTTGGTATTCCCCGCGAGTATTTCAGGGAAGGACTGGACCGGGGAGTAGAGGATGCTGTGGCCGCGGCGATTAAACAACTTGAATCGCTGGGTGCGCATCCTGTTGAAATATCCCTTCCCCACACAGAATATGCTGTTGCCGCCTATTATATCCTTGCAACATCTGAAGCGTCTTCTAACCTTGCGCGTTATGATGGTGTGAAATATGGTCTGCGGGTAGACGGTGAGGACCTGAGCGAGATGTACCGGAAAACAAGAGAGTCGGGATTTGGCGCTGAAGTAAAACGGAGAATAATCCTCGGGACCTATGCCCTGTCCTCAGGCTACTATGACGCATATTACAAAAAAGCACAGCAGGTGAGGACGCTGGTGGTTCAGGATTTCAACAAGGCCTTTGAGGATGTTGATCTGATTGTGACGCCTACGACTCCTGCTCCGGCGTTTAAGGCCGGGGATAAAACCGATGATCCGCTCCAGATGTACCTGACCGATATATTCACCATATCATTAAATCTTGCTGGCGTCCCGGGTATATCCATACCCTGCGGTTTCACATCGCAGGACCTGCCTGTTGGACTGCAGATAATCGGAAAGCATTTTGATGAGGCAACGGTTTTAAAAGCCGCCTATGCCTATGAGCAGGCAACAGAGTGGCACAAGAGAAAACCGGAGATATAAAATGTCCAATCCGCTGTTTTGAGATTTGGACTTTGATATTCAATTTGCATTTGAGCTTTGACATTTGTCATTTTTTCAAAAGGAGCTATTGATGCAGTACGAAGCGGTAATAGGTCTTGAGATACATGCGCAGCTGTTGACTGAGACAAAAATATTTTGCGGCTGTTCAACTACCTTTGGGGCAGAGCCAAATACCCACTCCTGTCCTGTATGCATCGGAATGCCCGGGGTCTTGCCTGTTATGAACAGAAAGGCTGTAGAGTATGTTGTCAGGACAGGTCTTGCCACAAACTGTACGATATCAGCCTACAGTAGGTTTGCCAGGAAAAACTATTTTTACCCTGACCTGCCCAAGGGATATCAGATCAGTCAATATGAGCTTCCCCTGTGTGAACAGGGGTTTGTTGTGATAACGGTTGAAGGGGTTCGCAAGAAAATCGGACTTACCAGAATTCATCTTGAGGAGGACGCCGGCAAGAATATCCATGACGGTGCGGTGTCAGAAAGCCTCATTGATCTGAACAGGGCTGGTGTTCCCCTGATGGAGATTGTGAGTGAGCCTGATCTTCGCTCGCCGCAAGAGGCGGTGGCCTTTGTGAGAAAACTGAGGACAATTGTCAGGTATATAGAAGTGTGTGACGGAAACATGGAGCAGGGCTCTCTCCGGTGTGACGCGAATATCTCTATACGGAGGCCGGGGGAAAAAGAATTGGGCACAAAAACCGAAATAAAGAATATGAACTCATTCCGATTTATAGAGAAGGCCCTTGAGTATGAGATTAAACGCCAGACAAAGGTCCTTGGAGAGGGAGGAAGGATTGTGCAGGAGACGCGGCTCTGGGATTCTGCAAGAGGGGTTACAGAATCAATGCGTTCGAAGGAAGAGGCCCATGATTACAGATATTTCCCTGATCCTGATCTGATGCCGATCGAGTTTGAAAAATCCTGGGTTGATGATATCAGGAAGAATATTGATGAACTGCCAGACGCGAGACAGGAGCGGTTTATAACACAATACAAGCTGCCTGAGCAGGATGCTGTTTTTCTTATAGCAGAAAAGGCTGTTGCAGAGTGGCTTGAGCAGGCAGTAAGTCTTGGCGGTGATCCAAAAACTGTGAGCAACTGGGTTCAGGGTGAGCTGACAAGGCTCCTCAATGAAGAAAATCTGTCTGTTGAACAGTGCCTGGTGAAGCCGAAGCATTTGGTGGAGATGCTTGAGCTTATAGACAAGGGTACCATCAGCGGTAAAATTGCCAAGACTGTTTTTGAAGAAATGTTCAGGACCGGAGGGGAACCCCGGGCGATAGTAGAAGATAAAGGTCTTGTACAGATGAGCGATGAAAAAGGAATTGAAACTATCGTTGATGATGTACTGAACAGAAACGCTGATGCGGTTGAACGATATAAATCGGGTGAGGCCAAGCTGGTAAGTTTCTTTGTCGGCCAGGTAATGAAAGAAACCAGAGGCAAGGCCAATCCAAAGATTGTAAATGAACTGTTTAGAAAAAAACTGAACTGATTGTATAAAGACAGAGGCGAAGTTACTGAAATGGCCTGAATAATATTAATCAGAAGTCATAATAAAACAGTTTGTGCCTCTGTGTCTTTGCCGCTTCGTTGCTCTGGTATGTAAAATGGAAAAACTTTTGGTCGTGGAAGATAAAGAGTCAATGGCGCAGATGCTGAAAGAGACTCTTGAGCTTCAAGGCTATGAGGTCATTATAGCTTCTGACGGTGCAGAAGGAATTAAGAGAGTCAGAGACAGCAGGGTGGATGCTGTCATCACTGACCTCAGACTCCCCAAAAAAAACGGACTTGATGTTCTGAAGGCCTCGAAAGCTGAAAATCCCCTGACCCCCGTAATTGTTATGACAGCCTATGGATCTGTTGACACAGCTGTTAAGGCCATGAAGATGGGGGCCTATGACTTTGTTACCAAACCACTGGACACTGATTACCTGCTCTTACTCATTGAGCGATCACTGACGAATCACCGGCTGGTAAAGGAAAATATGCTTCTCAGGGATGAACAGTCCCAGCGGTCCGGATCTCATCCCATCGTCGGGAACTGTCCTGAAATGCTCAAGCTCGCCCAGGATATAAAGAAAGTTGCTTCTGCAAAAACCACCGTACTCCTCCTCGGTGAATCAGGCACCGGAAAAGAACTCTTTGCGCGGGCCGTTCATGAGCTGAGCCCGCGAAAGGAACTTCCCTTTGTTCCGATAAACTGCGCGGCAATCCCGGGAGAGCTTCTGGAATCAGAGCTTTTTGGATATGAAAAAGGTGCCTTTACCGGTGCGGCAGATCGTAAATTGGGGAAGCTTGAGCTTGGTGATGATGGCACGGTATTTCTGGACGAAATCGGAGAACTGGACAAATCCCTGCAATCAAAAATGCTGCGGGTGCTCCAGGAGGGTGAGATTGACAGGGTAGGAGGCACAAGGCCTGTGAAGGTAAACATCAGGATTGTTGCCGCGAGCAACAGAGACCTGGAGTCAGCAGTGTCTGAACATCTATTCAGAGAAGACCTTTTTTACCGGCTCAGTGTCTTCCCGCTGACGGTTCCTCCCTTGCGGAACAGAAAAGATGATATACCTGCACTGGTAGAGCATTTTGTATCTAAGTTCAGTTCTGAAATGAACATTTCAGGGAAACATGTCACCGATGACGCAATGGTTGTGCTGAAGAATTATTCCTGGAAGGGCAATGTCAGAGAGCTGGAAAACGTTATAGAACGGGCCCTGATCCTTTGTGACGGTGACAGGATAGAGAGAAAACATTTTAACCTTGCGCCTTCTGACCCGGAAGAAAGCCTGCGGGGCATTGCATCAGAGGGTACCCTTGAAGAGGTCGCAAAAGCAGCTCTCAGGATTGCAGAATCCAGAAGGATAATCAAGGCACTCGATGAAACTAACTGGAACAGGACAAAAGCAGCTGAGATACTGAAAGTAAGTTATAAGACTCTGCTTACCAAGATTAAGGATTATGGGTTAGACAATTAAGCTCCATTTTTTCTAACACAGAGACACAGAGACACGGAGAAATAAATAAAGTGAGCAACCAATAAACAAGTGATTTTTTGAAATGTTTTATTTCTCTGCGTCTCTCTGGCTCTGTGGTTAATGAATAGTTCATTTCGGACACATGAATTAATATGTGGATTATCTATTCCCTCTTGACAGCGTTTTTCCTGGCTACCAGTGATGCCCTGACCAAAAGAGCCCTCAGTTCTCGGAATGTATATTTTGTTGCCTGGGCACGACTGGTTTTTGCACTTCCTCTTCTCATTCTTTTATTACTTTTTATTGATATTCCGTCTCTGGACAGAACCTTCTGGATTGCTGTTGTCTGCGCGCTCCCTTTGGAAATAGCAGCAATGATTTTATATACGAAGGCCCTGAAGGTTTCACCATTAAGTGTAACAGTGCCTTTCCTTGCACTGACGCCCCTCTTTCTGATTCTGATGTCGAATATTATCCTGGGTGAAAAAGTTTCCCTTAACGGAGCTATAGGCATTATCCTGATGGCGTCAGGCGGATACACCTTGAATATTCATGCGGCTAAAAAGGACATCGCAGGTCCGATAAAGGCTGTTTTCAGGGAGAAAGGCTCATTGATGATGATCGCTGTTGCCTTTATTTACAGCATTACATCGTCATTGGGTAAGATGGCAATTGAACACTCATCGCCGATTTTTTTCGGCAGTTTTTACTTTATCATCATGGCGGTTGTGTTCACTCCGATTGCGCTCAGGAAAAACAATGGCAGCATTTCCATGACGAAAAAAGATGTTGCTCCTCTGGCTGCCACCGGATTTACCTATTCCCTGATGATTGTGTTTCACATGCTGGCATTGAGTCTCACCCAGGTTGCCTATATGATTTCTGTTAAGAGAACCAGCCTTCTCTTTAGCCTGCTCTATGGTTATTTCCTGTTCAAAGAGGGGAAAATTACAGAAAAGGCTGTTGGGAGCGCAATTATGCTTGCCGGATTTGTTTTGATTGTTTTGACAAGGTGATCGCCTGTAATATGATTTTCCTTTGCTTTATAATAGAGTGCTTGATAAAGGCGCATGAAGTGGGATATTCTTTTTCTGTCAGCCTTGATACAGGATCAGATGATAATGCTTACAGGCTTGGACGGTGGATTTGAAATTATTAGAAAAGATCGGTAATATTTAACCGTTGACATAACCGTTGCGGAAGTGGCAATACAATAGTAAATATGTTACCCTTAGGGGTACAGGAGGATTGTTTATTTGTATAAAAGTATAGCTATTTGGGTTTTGTTTGGCTTGATGATGATTCTTGTTTTTAATCTTCTTGACAGCTCCAAACCCCCCGCAGAGATGATATTTTCGGACTTTATGCTGAAACTTCAGCAGAATGAAGTGGTAGAAGTGGTCATAAAGCAGCCGGAGAATATGATAACGGGAACGCTGAAAAGCGGTGAAAAATTTAACAGTTACTCCCCTGACTACCCTGAACTCGTCAAGGAATTGAGAGATAAGGGGATCAGGATTTCAGCCCAGCCTGACCATACTCCCTGGTATATGAGTGTTCTCTTTAATTTCGGACCGATTGTTCTACTGGTCCTGTTATGGGTATTTTTTATGCGTCAGATGCAGACCGGCGGCAACAAGGCTCTGTCATTCGGAAGGAGCAGGGCAAAACTGGTATCAGAAAAGGGCGTAAAGATAACCTTTACCGATGTTGCCGGAATTGAAGAAGCCAAGGAGGAAGTTCAGGAGGTAATTGAATTTCTGAAGGATCCGCAGAAGTTTCAGAAACTGGGCGGTAAAATCCCGAAAGGGGTATTGCTTGTCGGACCTCCCGGGTCGGGGAAGACATTGCTGGCAAAAGCAATTGCCGGTGAAGCGGGTGTGCCCTTCTTTTCAATCAGCGGATCAGACTTTGTTGAAATGTTTGTCGGTGTTGGTGCATCAAGGGTAAGGGACCTTTTTGAGCAGGCAAAAAAGAGTTCACCCTGCATCATATTTATAGATGAAATTGACGCTGTTGGCCGCCACAGGGGCGCCGGGCTTGGAGGAGGTCATGATGAGCGTGAACAGACACTGAATCAGCTCCTTGTAGAACTGGATGGTTTTGCCGTTAACGAGGGAATAATCGTTCTTGCGGCTACAAACAGGCCTGATGTACTTGATCCTGCCCTCTTGAGGCCGGGAAGGTTTGACAGACAGGTAATTGTTCCCCACCCTGATGTGAAGGGCAGACTTGAAATATTAAAGGTTCATTCGAAGAACATTCCTCTTGATGACAATGTCAATATGGAGGTTCTCGCACGAGGGACGCCCGGTTTTTCAGGAGCTGACCTTGCGAACCTAACTAATGAAGCAGCATTGCTCGCCGCACGGCAGTCCAAGTCAAAAGTTGAGATGATAGACTTCGAGACAGCTAAAGATAAGGTCATGATGGGGAAAGAGAGAAAGAGCATGATCATATCGGACGAGGAAAAGAAAAACACTGCCTATCACGAAGCAGGCCATACACTTGTGGCGAAACTGACTCCGGGTGCAGACCCTCTTCACAAGGTAAGCATCATCCCGAGAGGAATGGCGCTGGGTATTACTCAGCAGCTTCCGCTGGATGACAGGTATACATACTCAAAGCAGAATATATTGGACAAACTCGCTGTGCTCATGGGGGGAAGGGCGGCAGAGGAAATTGCCCTGGGTCACATGACAACAGGTGCTGGAAATGATATAGAGAGGGCCACGGACCTGGCGAGAAAGATGGTCTGTGAATGGGGTATGAGCGACAAGCTGGGCCCCCTCACATTTGGCAAGAAAGAAGAACAGATATTTCTCGGAAAAGAATTGTCAAAACATAAAGATTATTCAGAGAAAACAGCTGAAGAAATTGATGAAGAAGTTAAGTCAATCGTTTCAGATCAGTATGAGTATTCAAAGAATATTCTTCTTGAAAACAGAGAAATCCTCGAGAGACTTGCACTCGCACTCCTTGACAGAGAAACACTTGACAGCCCTGAAATAGATGCAATTGTGAAGGGCAAAAATGGCGGTTCTCCTGAACCGGAAGCCAAGGACAGTGTCAGCCCGGCGCCTGAGTCAACGGCCTGATATCACCCTCGTCCCTGATTATGCACACCTTTTTTTGAAGCTGCAACCTGACTATTCCTGAACACCCCTCTGCATTTGATATGTTTGCAATCAGAACTTTATTGTTGTAATTTAATACCGATGATGCGGGACTAAAGAGTAACGTATTGGAGTAATAATGAAACGTATTTGGAATAACTTCTTTTTTGACTTCTCAGCACGGACATATATCATGGGTATATTAAATATTACCCCTGACTCATTTTCAGATGGAGGCCTTTACCTTGACCAGGAACATGCTGTCAAGCAGGCCGTGAGAATGTTGAAAGACGGCGCGGACATTATTGACATAGGCGGGGAATCCACGAGGCCCGGTGCGAAGCGGATTTCTGCAAGGGAAGAAATTAAGCGCGTTGTGCCTGTCATAAAGGCGGTTTCAGGAAAAGTGAATGTCCCGATATCCATTGACACCTACAAGGCCTCTGTTGCTGAGGCAGCCCTTAAAGCCGGGGCTTCCATAATAAATGACATCAGCGGTCTGAGGTTTGATTCAGACATGGCGAATGTTGCCGCACAACATAAGGTGCCGGTAATTATCATGCATATACAGGGTACGCCCGGCAATATGCAGAAAAATCCGTCATACCGCGCCCTCATTCCTGAGATTACTGATTACTTTCATCAGGGGATCGCGATAGCCCGGAAAGCCGGGATCCCGGATGATATGATAATTCTGGATCCCGGCATAGGCTTTGGAAAAACAGTGGAACACAATCTTGAGATACTGAAATGCCTTGGCGACTTTTCAGGCTTTGAAAAACCGTTGCTGCTGGGGCACTCCCGCAAATCATTTATCGGCAAAATTCTTGATGATCTGCCTGTTTCCGAGCGGCTTGAGGGGACATCTGCGGCCGCAGCCATCGGAATCATGAATGGAGCAGATATCATAAGGGTTCACGACGTGAAAGAAATGGTAAGAGTGGCTGCGATTGCTGACAGGATAAAGAGAAGCTGATAGTTATTGATAAACTCTCTGTGGTTTTTTATGCCAGTCCCAGCATGACATCTCGTTCTTCTATGTCTATTTTCTCAATTCGTACCAGCAGCGTCTGCCCAACAGTAAAGACCTTTTTTCTCCGCCTGCCGACAAGGCGATAATTCTTTTCATCAAACCTGTAGTAATCATCAGCGAGAGACGAGAGATGAAGAAAGCCTTCAACAAAAAAGTCCTTTAATTGAATCTTCAGGCCGTGGGAGTTCATATTTGTGATTATTCCCGGATAGTCATTCCCGACTTTGTCTTTCATAAACCACACTTTCATGGCACTGATAATCTCTCTTTCCGCTTCTTCGGCTCTGCGTTCAGTAGTTGAGGAGCTCACGGCAATTTCAGGCAGCACCTTTTCCAGATATGTTAATGTTTTCTGCGGGAGAGTTTTTTTGCCCAAAGAATCCTTGAGAATCCTGTGTACAACGAGATCAGGATATCGTCTGATCGGAGAGGTAAAGTGAGAATAGCATGTCGATGCAAGGCCAAAATGACCAATATTTTCAGTTGAGTACTTCGCCTGTTTCAGAGCGCGCAGGAGCATTTTGGTCAGAAGAAACCCTTCCTGAGCCCCTTTTATCTGCTCGAGTATTGAATGAAAGGTAGCGGTCCCGGCTTTCTTTATTTTCAGTCCGAAGGCGGTAAAAATCGGTCTTAGTTCATCCAGTTTCGCACTGTCAGGCTTATCATGAATCCGGTAAAGCGATGGGACGCCAAGCTTTTCGAGATGAGATCCTACCGCTTCATTTGTAATGATCATGAAATCTTCAATTATCATGTGGGCCAGATTTCTTTCCGATTTTATGATCGCTTCAGGATTCCCCTGGATATCAAGAAGTATTTCCGGTTCAGGCAGATCAAAATCAAGACTTCCCCGGCTGACCCGCTGATTTCGCAATAAACCAAACAGTTCCTCCATCTGCTCAAAAGAGGAAAGCAGGTAGTCGTATCTGGTCCTCTCCTCACTGTCCTTGTCCACAAGGATCTTCTTTACAGAGGTATAGGTCATCCGTTCATTGCTGTGGATGAGGCTTGGGTAAAATGATTTATTCAGGAGTAAGCCTTTTGTATCAAAATGCATTTCAACGGTGAAAGTCGGTCTGTCTTTTTTGGGCACAAGGCTGCACAGGTTGTTAGAAAGCTTCTCAGGCAGCATCGGTATCACACTGCCCGGAAAGTATACACTCGTGCCCCTTCGCCGTGCCTCAAGATCAAGGGCTGAATCCCAGGCAACGTAGTGACTGACATCGGCAATGTGTACATAGAGCACGTAGCCTTCATTTGTCCTGGAGATCGAGATCGCGTCATCAAAGTCTTTGGCGGTTTCACCGTCAATCGTCACTGTTAACAGATCACGGCAGTCAACTCTCTTCTGTAACCGGCTTATCTCTGTAAGCGATCTGGCTTCAGCTTGCACAACTGGAGGAAAGCGTCTGGGCAGGGAATACTCTTCTATAATAAAATCGATCTCGTGGGTCGGTTCTGTCAGCTCAGGAAGAACTTTAAGGACTTTCCCTTCAGGTGGTTTCGCCCCTTCCGGATATGATGTTATTTCAACCGTTACGGTATCCCCTTTTTGGGCCGGACCTATATTGGCATTGCTTATCATGATGTAGAACGGTATTTTTTTGTTTTTCGGTTTTACGTAATAGATTTGCTTGTCCTGAAGCAGTACCCCGATCAGCTTTTTCTGGCCCCGCTGCAGAATCTTTATTATGCTTCCTTCCATTTTTACAGGGCTTTCAACTCGGGCTACGACTCTGTCCCCCGACATAGCTCCCATAGTTTTTCTTGGTGGTATAAAGAGATCACGCTCCCCTCGACTTTCAGCAAGAACAAATCCGAACCCATTTCTGTGAGCATCAAACTCTCCTGTAAAAAGATTCATTTCCCCTGGAACACCGTAATGACCTTTTTTTGTTTTATATAATTCACCCTCCCGGATCAGGAGGCGCAGAATTCGCTTGAGTGTACGCAGATCCTTTTTCCGCAAATTAAGTGAATCAGCAATTTCCGGGAAACTGACAGGCCGTGCTGACTTCTTTTTTAAATATGAGAGAACGGATTCGCTCAGCTTGAGATCTTTCGGAATCATACATGCAATTATAGCATCTTCTCTTCGTATGTGGTAGGGCTTTGGAGCTGAATATCAATCAGAAAGCAGAACAGTGCCTGAGAGATTGCAATCAGCATCAAAGGTGATTATAATAATCAATATCAATCTGCATTAAAATTGTAATATACAGACAGGTTAATCATACTATTCTATGCATACGCAAACGTTGACGAAATGGCAGCATAATCATGACTTTGCCTTTATTCATGAAAAAGGTGAAAAACGGACAAAGCAGGTACTAACCCTTACAGTCCTTACCATGATTGTAGAAATAGTTGCCGGTACCGCGTTTGGATCAATGGCCCTCCTGGCAGACGGCTGGCACATGGGAACACATTCAGCGGCTTTTGCCATAACGATTTTTGCCTATCAATATTCCCGGCGTCATGCCGGGAGCCGGGAATTTACCTTTGGAACGGGCAAAGTGAGTGTTTTAGGCGGGTTCTCAAGTGCGGTTGCACTGGCTATCGTGGCCGTTATTATGGGTTTTGAGTCAGTACAACGAATTTTTGAACCCCATGAGATACGATTTAATCAAGCCATAGCTGTAGCTTTCTTAGGCCTCTCGGTCAATATTATATCCGCCTTTTTGCTCTATGGTAATCATAGCCATGACCATGGTCACGATCACGAGCATCATCATGACCACAACCTGAGGGGCGCATATCTTCATGTTATTGCAGATGCCATGACATCAGTTCTTGCTATTGTTGCCTTGTTTTTCGGTAAATATTTTGGATGGAACTGGCTTGACCCGGTGATGGGGATAGTTGGAGCTCTTGTCATAACCCACTGGTCATATGGTCTGCTCGTTGAGACCAGCGCGATCCTTCTGGATAAAAACATAAGCAGCACGATTATAGGGGAGATTCAGGAGCGGATTGAGAGCAGCGCGGACAACAGGATATCAGATATCCATGTATGGAAAGTCGGGCCCAATGACTATGCCGCTATAGTATCACTGGTAACTCATTACCCTGAAAACCCTGAACAGTATAAAAAGCTGCTCCAGGACTTTTCTGAACTCAGTCATATTACTATAGAAGTCAATGAATGCAAAGAAGACCCCTGCATTGATCTGAAGTAAAGGGAAGCCAGATGATTGTTTTGATTTGGGAGTCTGAAGGTTATGATCTGTTCTCTCTTGTTTTGTTGTGAAAGCCCCAGTTTTTTATTTCCTCTACCATATCGTCTACAGTAGCTCTCCCGGGCATAATACTGACGGTAAGTCCGGCATTTTCTATCGCCTGAGCCGTAACAGGGCCGATAGCCGCGATCGTTACATCCTTTAAAAGATCAAGGGAATCATCGCCCATTATATCAATAAAATTATTAAAGGTTGAGGCGCTTGTGAAGGTGGCTATGGAAATTTTACCGGCTTTGAGAAAACGCTTCATCCTCTTGCCGTGTACTTCCGGTTTTACTGTTTTGTAAGCAGTAAAAACATCTATTTCTCCACCCAGTTTCCTGATCTTTTCCGGAAATGTTTCCCGGGCAATTTCCGCTCTGGGAAGGAGAATTTTCATTCCCTGCAAATCCGGTTTATCCCTTCCGACAGTGAATGCTTCGATCAATCCTTCCGCGTTGAACTGCTGAGGAACGAGATCCACATTGATGCCGTAAGCACTTATTATTTTAGCTGTTTTTGAACCTACAGCGCAGATCTTGACTCCCTTGAGGTCTCTGATGTCCCTGTCTCTTTCCCTCAGCCTCCGGAAGAAAAACTTCACCCCATTCACGCTGGTAAAGATCAGCCAGTTATAGGTATCTATTTTATCGATGGCAGCGTCGAGTTCTGACCAGTCATCAGGCGGGACTATCTGAATGGTATGAAATTCAACGATTTCCGCGCCCAGTTCTTCCAGCAGTTCAAAACCTGAAGAGTGTTCTCTGGTCACGAGAACTCTGTGACCGAAGAGGGGCTTATGTTCTATCCATTTCAGTTTTTCTCTCAGCTTGACGACATCCCCTACAATCATCACTGCCGGAGGTTTGATTTCATTCTCTTTTACCAGGTCAGTAATGGTTGTTAAATTCCCGACAAGAGTGGTCTGGTCCGCTCTTGTGCCCCAGCGGACGACCGCTACAGGAGTATCTGCTTTCCTCCCGTTTTCAGTCAGCTTTTTGCATACCTGTTCTATGTTTTTTACGGTCATCAGGAATACAATTGTTCCAACCCCGGTTGCAAGTCTGGCCCAGTCAATGGAGCTTTCTTTTTTGGTTACATCTTCATAGCCCGGAACCACAGCAAATGACGAAGAGTAGGCCCTGTGTGTAAGGGGTATGCCGGCATATGCCGCGGCCGCGACTGAAGAACTGATCCCCGGGATGACTTCAAATTCAATGCCTTCATCGACCAGCACTTCCGCTTCTTCGCCGCCTCTGCCGAACACAAAGGGATCTCCCCCCTTCAGACGGCAGATGATCTT
Source organism: Thermodesulfovibrionia bacterium (assembly GCA_947259645.1). Classification (GTDB taxonomy): domain Bacteria; phylum Nitrospirota; class Thermodesulfovibrionia; order UBA6902; family UBA6902; genus Glo-13. The sequence goes on from CAMYND010000026.1 coordinate 41,886, forward strand.
CCCTTCTTTTGCCTTTTCAACAAGGGTCTGGTTTATTCTGTCCTGTGTCATGTCGTGCTGTCCGCCCCGTTTGCCGGCATATATGAATTCTGCATCATGACTGATGTAATTCAGGACCTGCGCGTTCAAATGGAAATCATAGACAACGACGTCAGCCCTTTGAAGACACTTCAATCCCTTAACCGTGAGGAGCCCCACATCGCCCGGACCTGCACCTACAATGTAAACTTTTCCGTTCATTTTTCTCGTTGATCAGGATTTAAATTTATATGCTGATTGCTGACTATATTTAAGATGATCAAGGCATTACGTTCGTGCCCGGACTGGAGCTGTGCTCTTGCCTTGATGCCTGAACATTAATGCTGGATATGCCCTGACTGGTGAGGACGGGAGGGAGTAACACAACAGCATGTATAGCCTCACCGTTGTTTCAGATAGCTGAATACTTAATACTGATGATACACAAGCAGGAAATCTCAGAAGTCCCTGTTCACCATCTCCCGCAGTTCTTTACCGACTTTGAAATAGGGTACTTTTTTGGGAGGAACATCTACCGCGTCTCCGGTTTTTGGATTTCTCGCTTTCCTGGCATTTCTGCTGCGCAGTTTGAAATTCCCAAACCCTCTGATCTCAACTTTTCCTCCCTTTGCAAGGGCTTCCTTTATGCTGTCAAATAAGGTTTCCACGACAACTTCAGTTTGCTTTTTTGAGAGACCTTCAACTTTTTCTGCTATCTTTTCAATGAGCACAGACTTTGTCATAAATCTCCTCCTTTAGAGTAGTTATATCAATAATTAAAACATATTTTATAAGGTGAATAAATACTTTAACTGTATTCCCGAAAAAGCATTGCTTATCAGTTTTTCAGGAAAATTCCCCCTGATATAGTCAAGGATCCCAAATTTTTCTTTTTTCGATACTACATGGGGCTCACCCTTAATTCCTGCTAACTCCGCTGCTAACATTATAGCATCCTGGAGGTTTCCCAGCTGGTCCACAAGCCCGATTTCCTTTGCCATCCTGCCTGTGAAAACCCGGCCATCGGCAATCTTTTTTAACTCTTCAAACTCTATCCCGCGGGCATTGGAAACGGCCGTGATAAACTGCTCATGGACATCATCCAGTACAACCTGAAGGATCTTTCTGTTTTCCGGTGTTATCGATTTATACATGGAAGCGAGGTCTTTATGCTTTCCGCTCTTTATGACTACCGCCTTCACCCCGATTTTGTCCATGAGTCCTTCAATGTTCGGTATTTCCATTATAACACCGATTGAACCGGTCAGGGTGCCGGGATTTGCCACGATCCTGTTTGCCGGAGCAGCAATGTAATATCCACCGGATGCAGCAACCGAGCCCATTGAAGCAATGACCTTCTTTGTCTCCCTGATTTTTATGATCTCATCATATATTTCCTGGGAGGGGGCCACGGCGCCGCCAGGGCTGTCTACTCTCAGGACAATTGCCTTGACAGAACTGTCCTTTGCGTATCCTTTTAACTCATCAATGGTATCAGTCGAATCGAGAATTATTCCCGCGACGCGCACGAGTGCAATTTTCTCACCCAGGGGAACCTTATTTGAGAATGTCACTACAAAGCTGAGGAGCAGGATGACCGCGAACACAATCCCAAAGAAAATCAGTACCTTTTTCACGTTAGCAACTCACTGTAATCGTTTTTTTAATGTCATGGATCACTGTTAAAGAAGAACCTGATCAGCCTATCATGGTTCTCAGGCTGAGATCAATTTTCCTCTCCTCAGGATTAACATTAATGATTCTGGCGGTCATATCATCACCGACTTTAAAAAGCTCGTCAAGTTTTTCATCAGGCTTTTTTTCAATCTCGGAGATATGCAGCAGCCCTTCGACTCCATTTTCAAGTTCAACAAACAGTCCAAAATCAGCTATGCTTATAATCTTTCCTTCCACTGTGTCACCCAGGCTGTATTTGCCCGGGATCTCATCGATCCAGGGATCAGGGGTCAGGTCTTTCAGCCCTACTGAAATTCTTTCCTTTTCAGGCTCGATGTTTAAAACCACAACTTCAATTTCCTGGCCTTTCTTGAGAATATCAGAAGGGTGGCGTACACGCTTTACCCACGATATGTCAGAAATGTGAAGCAGGGCATCAACTCCCTCATCAAGGCTTACAAAGGCCCCGAAATCAGCAAAACTTTTCACGATGCCTGAAATCCTCTGGCCCACGGTATATTTATCTTTTATGGTTTCCCAGGGATTTGGTTTTAGCTGTTTTATGCTTAAGGATATTTTTTTGTCGTCCTTGCTCAGCTTTAAAATCGCAGCTTCTACCCTGTCCCCGATGGAGAAATACTTGGATGGCTTTATGGACTTTTCTACCCAGTCTATTTCAGTGACATGAATAAGCCCTTCCACGCCTTCTTCCAGTTCTATAAATAATCCATAGTCAGTGGTATTTATTACCTTGCCCTCGACCTTTTTGCCCAGGGGATATTTTTCCTCAACAGTTGTCCATGGATCTGGCTTTTTCTGTTTATACCCAAGGGTGACCTTTTGTGTTTCCGAGTTGTAGGTCAAAACAATGACTTCCACTTTATCACCGATACTGAATAACTCTCCTGGATGACTGATTCTTCCCCACGACATGTCTGATATATGGAGTAAACCGTCGATCCCGCCGAGATCTATGAATACTCCATAGTCGGTCAGGTTCTTGACCACACCTTCCAGAATCGCGCCTTCATTCAGGCCGAGCAATGTCTTTTCCCTGAGTTTGCCGCGCTCCTCTTCCAGAAGAACCCTTCGTGAGACAATAACGTTGGACCCTTTGTGCGTGAGGTTCAGTATTCTGAAGGTATAGGTCTGTCCAATCAGGCTGTCAGTATTTTTCGGGGCTTTCAGGTCTATCTGTGAACCAGGTAAAAATGCATTGATGCCGCCAATGTTGACGGTCATTCCGCCTTTAACTTTTCCTGTGATTTTTCCGTCAACGGACTGGCTCTTGTTAAAAAACTCTTCTATCATGTCCCAGGTCTTAACCCCTTCGGCTTTCTGACGGGAGAGTTTTACAAAGCCATTTGCATCACTAAGCCGTTCAACAAAAACTTCAATTTCATCTCCAGGGCTGACTTGTTCATCTTCTACAAGTTCGCCTATCGGAATAAATCCTTCACTTTTGGAGCCAACATCAACGATGACACCATCCTTGTTCACGAGCATAACTGTGCCCTTGGTGATTTGGCCGGCTTTCAATCCCTTGAAAGAATCGGCATAAAATTTGTCCAGATCATTCATTTGTAATTCCATAATTATTTATTATATTACCTCCTACTAGAAATTTCCCTTATTTTCTTTACGACTTCATCTATTAACCACTGAGGCGTAGACGCGCCTCCTGTTATTCCTATTTTCTCTACCCCCTCAAACCAGTTATTTTTAATGTCGCCTGATGTTTCAATGTGATATACTTTAGCACAATGGGCCTCTGACAGTTTTGCCAGCTGATTTGTATTGGCACTGTTTTTACCCCCTACTATTATGATCAAGTCTACATTCCGCGCAAGGTCTTCTGTTTCTGTCACCCTCTGTGAAGTAGAATCACAAATCGTATTATAAATCTTGACTTCCCTCGCAGCACTTATTACCTCAGCCACTACGCGTTTGAAAGTCTCAACTGACTGCGTTGTCTGAACAATTATTCCCACCTTCTTCTGCAAGGAAGGAAGATGTTCCGCGCTGTCAGTTACGACAACATCATCTCCGGCAAAACCGATCAACCCCTGTACCTCCGGATGGTTGCGGTCTCCAATGATAACAATCTGATACCCTTCATCCCGCAAACGCTCTGTGAAGTTCTGTGCTTTTTTTACAAAAGGACAGGTTGCATCGATAACATTATACCCCATTTTGCCCGTTTCTACATAGACTTCCGGTGATACGCCATGAGTTCTTATAATAATGGTATTAATGTCCGGTTGGGATAGGTTGTCTACCGTGTTTATCCCTTCGCCCTTGAGTTTGTCAACAACCTGGGGGTTGTGAATGAGCGGGCCATAGGTATATACACCTTTATTTCCCTCTTTTGCCAGGTTAAAGGTAATGTCAATGGCCCTCTTTACCCCGAAACAGAACCCGGCCATTTTAGCTACTGTTATCTCCATAGTCTTCCTGCAATTTCCGTATAGCGTCCATGATCCGGCCGCCAATGTCGTCCTGTGAGACATTTTTCTCTTTGTCTTTCCTTTCTCTAGTAAGAGTATAATATATTGGCTTGTCAAATACTACCGTGATTTTTGCTCTTTTTATCCATCTGGCATCCACCGGAAGCGCCTTGTCACTCCCCTTAATAAGAGTGGGTACGATTGCTGCCTTGCTCAGACCTGCTATCATTCCTATACCCCGTTTGGCCTCCATGAGTTCCCCTGAGTCGCTTCTTTTGCCTTCAGGGAACATAATCAGTAACTCATTTTTCTTAAGACGTCTGATCGCTTCCTTTATTGTTGAGGGGCGCGGCCTCTCCCTGTCAACGGGGAACGCAGCCCTGCTAATCATCCATTTAAGCACAGGAATTTCAAAGAGACCTTTTCGCGCCATGAAGGTTCCGTTTTTGGGAAGGACAGCTCCAATGATAGGAGGGTCAAGATAGCTGATATGATTGGGAGCAATAATGACCCCCGCTTCATCAGGAATGTTTTCTCTCCCGATGACTTCCAGACCCCCGTTCAGGCGGAAGATAATGCGTATGGTCAGGGCAACGAGCTTGTAAAGCGTTATGTATATGAAATCTATCATTATTAAATTAATACTTAATAACAAGTAATTACATTATTTTAAATGTCAAATTACTTTAAGTTATTTATGATTGCGTTTACCACTTCTTCCCTTGTCATCTCAGTCGAATCAATATAGGTCATGTCATCAGTTCTCACAAGTGGAGAGGTTTCCCGCGTAGAATCCCTTCTGTCTCTTTTTTTTATATCGTCAATAGTATTGTCTATTGTTAACCCGGGGTCATTGAGCTTTAACTCTTCGTATCTCCTTCGGGCCCTTTCCTCTACGCTGGCATCGAGATAGAACTTGTTTTCGGTTTCGGGTATGATGGCAGTTCCAGCATCTCGCCCTTCAATGACTACCTTTCCCCTGAGGCAAATTTCACGCTGCAATGAAAAGAGACCGGCCCTTACAGCCGGTCTGGATGAAACCTGTGAGCTCAGTTCCCCGATCTCAGCGGTTCTAATAGAAGACGAAATATCAATGCCGTCCGCGAATATTTTTTCTCCATTAAATTCCAGGCGAATGTTCTCAGTTATCTTCTTCAGGGCTTCGTCATTGTCACTGCTTATTCCCAGTTTCCGGGCTTTCCATGCAACGGCCCTGTACAGGGCCCCTGTGTCAAGGTAGGAGTACCCCAGCTTTTTCGCTACCATTTTTGATATCGTTCCTTTACCAGAGCCCGATGGGCCGTCAATTGTAATTACGTTTTTCATTCTCTGTTGTCTCTTTCTTTGAAATCTTCATACTGAAACCGGCTCATGAATCTATCATGCTGTAAAAAGGCCGTATTGCTATACGCCCCTACATACTGCTGACGCTTTTCAACATTTCCATGAAGCCCGGGAAGGACGTATTCACGCAATCCGTATCAGACACGACAGTTTCCTCTTTTTCCGTGAGCCCGGCAATTATCATGGACATTGCGATCCTGTGGTCTCCGTAGCTCATGAGACGCGCAGGCTTCAATGTCTCCCTTCCCTCGATAATAAGCCCGTCCTCCAGTTCCTCAACAGCAACATCCATTTTACTCAGTTCAGAGGCCATGGAAGCTATCCTGTCTGATTCTTTAACGCGTAATTCCTGCGCACCGGTGATGCGGGTCGTCCCTTCTGCTTTCGCCGCAGCAATGCAGAGGGCGGGAAATTCGTCAATTGCCTTTAAGACCTGCTCTCCATGAACAGGTATCCCTTTTAAAGGGGAATGTTTGACAATGATGTCTGCAACGGGTTCTCCTGAAACCTCTCGTTGATTCTCAAGCTGTATTTGGCCGCCCATCAATGTAAGAATTTCAATTAATCCGGTCCGGGTAGGATTTATCCCCACATTTTTCAGGACCAGTTCAGAGTCCGGCACAATCAGTCCCGCGACCATGAAGAAAGCAGCTGATGAAAGGTCTCCCGGAACAGTTATGTCCAGGGGGTTGAGTGCCTTTGATCCATTAATGCTTACTTCCATCCCCTCTATATTAATTGCAGCGCCGCATGACTCAAGCATCCGTTCCGTGTGATCACGTGATTTGCCCGGTTCAATGACCGTTGTTGTCCCATCACAATAGAGTCCGGCAAGAAGAACTGCTGATTTAACCTGGGCACTGGCAACAGGTGAGTCATATCGTATTGGCTTGAGCTTGCTCCCCTTGATAATGAGAGGCGGATAACCTTCTTCACGTGACTCAATCAGAGCCCCCATTAATGAAAGAGGGGTAATTATCCTCTTCATCGGTCTTTGCGTCAGAGAGGCGTCGCCTGTAAGGGTTGTAGAAAATTCCTGTCCTGCAAGAACCCCGCTGATCAGCCTCATCGTTGTCCCGGAGTTGCCGCAGAATATTTTATCCCCGGGACCCCTGAATCCATCTAATCCTTTCCCGTTTATTATGAGATCAGTGTCCTGAGAGCTGAGCTCTGACTGCTGAGAGCTTTCTTTCATCTCAACACCCAATTGACGGAAAGCTTCCAGAGTCCTGAGGGGATCTTCTGCCCGGAGAAAATTTCTGACTCTGCTTTCTCCTTGAGCAAGAGAAGCGAGCATAATAGCCCGGTGGGATATGGATTTGTCCGGCGGTATCACGATCTCACCGCGGAGTGGGCCTCTGTAGTGTGCTCTAATTTGACTCAATGAACTGTCGTGCCTTATTGGCCCTTATGAATTCTTTTTCAAGACCATCCCAGTCTGACCCTTCAATGAGCGCAATCATTTTTGAAATGGACGATGAGAAATTTCTTAGAGTTGTTAGCATCTCTTCTCTGTTGCAGGAACAGATGTCGCGCCACAATTCAGTAGGGCTTAATGCGATTCTGGTCATATCTTTCAGTCCCTTGCCGCCATACTGAAGTATATCGTCTTTTGTGTCAAGGACAGCGTTCACCAGGGCATATGCAGCAACGTGAGGCATATGACTTACAGCCGCGAAAACAAGATCATGTTCCTGCGGAGTCATCTCTACAGTGTCTGTTCCGATTGTGTTCCAGAGATCCTTGACCCTGCTCAGTGCCTGAGAATCTGTCTTTGCAGTCGGAGTGAGTATGCATTTGGCATTGTTAAAAAGCTCTGCCGTGGCAGCTTCAATACCGGGACACTCTTTTCCGGCGATAGGGTGAGCGCCGACAAAGCTGACGCCTTCAGGCATTAATGGATCAAGTTTATCCGTTACCTCTGCTTTCACACTGCCGACATCAGTGATGATCGCCCCTTTCTGAACGTCATTGCTGATAGCGGTTACAATCTGTTCGAACTGCCCTGCAGGGGTTGCCAGCAGAATGAGATCAGCATTGCGCACTGCCTCCGTGTGGGATGTGGAGTAGCTGTCTATTATGCCCAGTTCTTTTGCCTTTATAAGGTTTATTTCGTTTCTGCCGACCCCTGTAATGGTCCCTTTAAACCCCTGCTTCTTCATTGCGAGGGCAAAGGAGCTGCCGATGAGGCCGATACCGATAATTGTAATCTTCTTAAAATCAAACATAGTTAATGATGTAGTTAGTAGCTGGTAGCCGGTGGTTGTGATGAGAAATTAGAGGTTTGTAATCTTTTCCATGACTCCCATCTACTAACTCCTGACTTCTTTTATTAAATGGTTCTTCCTACAGCTCTTGCAACAGCCTTCAGTTCTTTCATGAGAGCCTTGAACTTTTCCGGCTTGAGGGACTGCTCTCCGTCTGAGAGGGCCTCTGCCGGTTTAGTATGCACTTCAATCATTAATCCGTCAGCGCCTGCTGCCACTGCAGCTTTTGACATGGGTGAAACAAGGCCCCAGGTGCCTGCCCCGTGGCTCGGGTCAACAATAACGGGGAGATGAGAAAGCTTTTTTAATACCGGGATTGCATTGAGATCAAGGGTGTTTCTTGTTGCTGTTTCAAAGGTCCTGATGCCTCGCTCACAGAGTATCACCTTTTGATTTCCCTGCGCCATTATATATTCAGCGGCCATCAGAAGTTCCTTTATCGTAGCAGACAGTCCTCTTTTGAGCAGGATCGGTTTGTCATACAATCCGACTTCCCGAAGAAGCCTGAAATTCTGCATGTTCCGTGCACCGATCTGAATAATGTCAGCATACTTCAGAATTACGTCTATGTCTCTGGGGTCCATGATCTCAGTGACTACGGGCAGACCTGTTTTCTCTCTCGTCTCAGCCAGGATCTTCAGGCCTTCTTCACCAAGGCCCTGAAAGGAGTAGGGCGATGTTCTCGGCTTAAAAGCGCCACCCCGGATAAAGGTTGCACCGGCTTTTTTCACTTCCCGGGCAATATTCAAGAGAACCGGACCGCTTTCAACTGCGCAGGGGCCTGCCATGACTTGGATCTTTTTTCCGCCGATTGTCTGTTTGCCTACCCTGAATGTGGTATTGCTGGATTTAAAGTTCCTGCTGGCCATTTTATAGGGCTGGGTTATTCTGTGGACTGTCTCTACCCCGGCCAGAGAGGCGAAGGCATTGCTTTCATCCTCTGTAATAATCGATGTATCACCCAGTACGCCGATAACGGTTCTTTCAGTACCCTTTGAGATATTTACTTTAAAACCCTTCTTATCAAGCTTTTTGACGATGTGACGGATTTCTTTTGCTGTGGCTGCTGGTTTTAATACTATAATGTCCATAGGGGACCTCCATGCTGATAATTGACTGAAGCACTCTGCAACAAAAGGCAAACATTAATTATATAGAATCGGGTAAGAAAATTCCTTTCCCCTGCTCCGCTCTTTATCTGACCGACCTCAAAGCTGCAATGAACTGTTTATTTTCAGAAGGCAGTCCGATCGTGACCCTGAAAGCTGAAGGTCCCATCGGTCTTATAATTACCCCCTTTTTCAAAAGGGAATTATATAATTGTGGGGCCGTATCCTTTTCCAGATGAATAAAAATGAAATTTGCCTCTGTCGGTATGTAGCGCATGTTTAATATATCCAGTTCCCGGTACAGGTACTTTTTACCGCTTTCGTTCACCTTTCTTGCTTTAGCAAGGTGCTTCTCATCGCCAAGTGCTGAATGTGCCGCTATTTGCGAAAGCGAGTTTACATTAAAGGGCTGACGCACCTTATTCATCTCTTCGTTAATGCCGGCCTTTGAAATACCGTAGCCAATTCTCAATCCGGCAAGTCCGTAGATCTTTGAAAATGTCCTCAATATCAGCAGAGTTGCCCCCTTTTTCAGGTGGCTTAAACTATTGGGGTATTTTTTCGAATGAACATACTCGTAGTAGGCCTCATCTACGACAACAAGAACATTTTTCGGGACTTTATTCAGGAAGGAGTTAAATTCTTGTGCAGTGTTGATCGTGCCCGTGGGGTTATTGGGATTGGCTATGAAGATAATCTTAGTTCTCTTTGTTATCTTTGATGCCATGGTTTCCAGATCATGGCGCAGGTCTTTTAATGGGACAACTATGTTCTTTCCGTCTGCAGCCTGAACAATCATGGAATAAACAACAAATGAGGGGTGCGCCATAATTGCTTCATCACCCGGACTGATAAATGTCCGAACCGCAAGCTCGATGATCTCATTGGAACCATTTCCAAATATGAGCTGGTCAGATTTTATTCTTAATTTCTTTGACAGCGCGTTGCGAAGATAAAAACAGCTTCCGTCAGGATATCTGTTGAGATCAGTGAGCCCTTTCCGGAGGGCCCTGACAGCGAGAGGAGAGGGGCCGACAGGGCTTTCATTGGACGCAAGTTTAACGGAATCCTCTATACCCAGTTCCCGCTCCAGCTCTTCGATCGGTTTTCCCGGCAGATATGGCTGTATGCTGCTGATATGTTTTGGCGCTTTAAGCATCTCATTACCTCGTGATTATGCCGTCAGGCAGATTGGTCTGCGATAGTACAGATGTAACTTAGCTTGATTCTCTTAATCAGCGGAAGGATATGAGCCCAGCACTTTAAAGAAAAGGCACTCCTTTTGAACGTCTTTGATCGCCTTCATCACGTTTGTCTGTTCAATGTGTCCTTCCATGTCAACAAAGAAAATATATTCCCAGGCCTTCCTTTTGGATGGCCTTGACTCTATTTTAGTCAAATTTATCTTATGCTTTGCAAAGGGGCGCAAGATCAAGAACAGTGCTCCCGGCTTGTCTTTTATCGAGAACATTATTGAGGTTTTGTCCTTGCCTGTTTTGCCGGGCGACTCCTTTGCTATTATCAGGAAACGGGTAACATTTCTCCTGTTGTCTTCAATACCCTTTTCAATGAATTTCAGTTTATAGACCGTGGCAGCCAGTTCACTCGCTACTGCTGCCGCAGAGGGATTCTTTGTTACCCGTTTAGCAGCCGCAGCAGTGCTCAGTTCGTTAATTATCGGAATGCCCGGGAAATTTCTTTCCAGCCAGGACCTGCACTGCGCCTTGGCCTGCGGGTGAGAATATATCTTCTTCACATCAGCCATCCTGCCTGACTTTGAGAGCAGGTTCTGGGAAATTTCAAGCATGATCTCTGAAGCGATCATTAAATCAGAGTCCATAAACATGTCAAAGGTGTAATTGACAATACCCTCTGTAGAGTTTTCAACAGGAACGACACCGTAGTTTACCTTTCCCCTGAATACCGCTTCGAATACATCCTTAATTGTACTTTCCGGAAGGTACTCTGACGATGAACCGAATTTTCTCCGCGATGCAAGGTGTGTAAATGTGGCGATGGGGCCCAGATAGGCTACTTTCAAAGGCTGCTGCAGGGCCACTGAAGCTGAGATGATTTCCTCATAAATAAGCTTCAGGGTTTCACTCGGAAATGGGCCGGGATTACTTTCCTTTAATTTCCGGAGGATCGCACGCTCCCGCTCCGGAGAGTGCACTTTGATCTGTTTGTTCTGCTTTGCTTTTCCAACCTGAAGCACTACCTCGGCGCGTTTATTCAGAAGATCTACAATTTTGACATCGAGGTCATCTATTTTTTCACGCAGGTTTTTTAGATCAGGCATAATGTGCTCTTTTGAATTAGTTTATGACGGTTAATTTAGCAGTAAAGTGCAGTTTTTTCAAGGGTTCGGAAGCGGAAAAGGTGTGCTGTCGTTACTCGGTAAAGTGAGGGATATGAACTGCAGGTGCCTATGACCGCCATATTACGGATCCTGAACGCACCTATCAAGGTGACCGCTTTACTTTATTATTCGCACCATGATGTCCCCAAATCCGGGCATGCCGGTAAATGGAGATAAATTATCAGGATCATGAAGCTCATTAATATTAGGTGTATAATCAGCAGTTTTATTGGTTAATCCTAAGCCGGATGCCTTTTGCCCTCCGGGGCCGAAAGCCGTTTTAATGACACCGGGCATCACCTCTTCAGTTAAAAAGACTCTTCCCCTGATTTGCTTCTTCAATGGGTTTTCAAGAGTTATCAGGTCCCCGGTTTTAATGCCGATTCGCTCTCCGTCACCCTGGTATACAGCAAATACCGGGATCGAAACAGTATCTGCCTTGAAGGAGAACTCTTTCTCATTACAGGTACTGCTTAAACCGGGATGATCGTTTTCCTCTGGCCTTGAATAATGGAATTCATGGTTTGAACGTTTCATGCACTCTGTTTCAGTTTCTGTCAGCCCCGGGCAGACAGCGGTCATTGTCATAGCATGGTGGGCTCTTCCTGAAATGAGTTGAAAAGGATACTGACTGGCAGTGCTTTTGCAGAGATGGTTCTTTGGGTTCCATTTACACTCTGACCAGTAAAAGGTAGAAGGAAAATCTGTTCCGAGCTTGTTATTTATATTCTGTAAATAACTAAAATGAAATTCAAACTTTTTTGAACTGGTTTTCGGGTATAATCCGGACGGTGATCCATCAGGGTTCTTATACCTGTAATAGCTTGCAGGCCAAACTGCAACTCCATTATTTTGTCTTAACCACTCAACCGTAAGGCTGGTTCCTTTTTTGATGACTGTATTTCCCCAGAGAGCTGTCGGGTTGTCGGGCGTGCCCAGAATCAGAGAACCACTGGGAAGGTCTGGATAGGGAAGGGGAGTTCCGATATTGTGAAACCCCGGTGCCTCGCTCAGGATCTCATTTATAAAATCTTCCTCTTTATTATAGATGCTGAAATCTTCAGCTTTGATATCAGGGTCATTCCTGTTTTGGAGGGCCTGAGCCAGCGTTATCATGATTTCATAGGGGGTTTTTGACTCATAAAGCGGTTTTATTACCTTATCTCTGATCGATATTTCAGGGCTCATGGTATAGACGTCGCTGACGCCCATTCTCTCGAGAAAACCCGCTTCCGGGAGAATGATATCAGCATATTTTCCGGTAACTGTGACATGGGTGTCTATAAAGACCATAAGGTCAAGGGTATAATCTCCCGCCTTATTTTTTTCTGTAATCGCATCTATCCAGTCAGGGGTGCTCCCGGCAGTTACTACAGGATTTCCCGCGCGTGTGACAAAGGCTTTAACAGGATAGGAATGATCTTTGAAAGGCCCATGCTTCAGTGTTATTCCGCTTCTGATTTTCTCGGGAAGGTCTGTGAGAACGCCTTTCCATGCTGCAGGGAAATCGCCAAAAAGATCTTTATTTAACTCAGACAGCATGCCTGACTTTCTCTGTCCGTTCACCTGTCTCACAGCAACCTTTTTTAAAAAATCCTTGCCAGAGGTTTTTTCCCCTTTTTGGGCTTTTTGAGAGTCTATAAAAACCAGGCCTCCCGGTATATCCATATTCCCGGTAATGAGGCACAGTGCAGCCATGAGAATTGAAGTGACATCACCGTTTGTATGATGCGCTGTCCCGTGCATGCCTATTTCAATGGCTGCAGGTTTGGTGATTCCAAAAAGGTGGGATATGTTCTTAATATCTGAAGCGGTCATCCCTGTCTTTTCTTCTGCCCATTCAAGGGTGAAATAATGCATATTGTTATGGGGATCGAGTTTCCTGGAATATGAGAGAAATGAATCTTTGAACTCCTGCCAGCCTATTGTGTATCGTTTAATGAAATTGTGGTCCATGTAGTTTTTTTCGGGATCGTACAGAGAGTCGTTTTTCACTATGTAATAAAGCATTGCCGCGAGAAGGGCAGAGTCTGAACCGGGAATAATGGGCAGCCAGAGGTCAGCATGTGCCGCAGAATTTGTATGTGAAGGGTCAACGACGATGTACATGCACCTGTTTTCTTTTTTTGCAGCCGGGATGCCTTTGGACATGTAGTTAAAGCGGGTGGCAGTAAGAGGATTTGCACCGATATTTAGCAGGAGTTTGATATCATGACTCTCTTTGAGGTGCAGATCTCCGTCATCATTTCTGATCAGAAACGGCCGTTGAACATCCGGCAAAGGTCGTTCATCTCCCAGCAATATGCGCTGACCCCATTTACGGTTCGGATCACAGATGCTCCCATGGTTATACGTGTTTGGTGTACCGAAGGCATGAAATAACCGGTAATATGCTTCTCTGTCAGTAACGTCCCCGCAATCCATGAATACGGATTCCGCGCCATATTCTTGCTTGATGGCAACAAGTTTTTCTGCTATATAATCAGCTGCTTCTTCCCATGTAATTTCTTTCCATGTATCTTCTCCCCGATCGCCTGTTCTCATTAAAGGGGTTTTTATTCGATGGGGGGAATAGGTAAGCTCAAGGCCTGAAGCGCCCTTCGCGCAGAATTTGCCGTTGTTAACAAGAGAATGGGGATTGCCGTAGATCTTTTTGGCAATGCCATTTTCAACAAGTACTGATATGCCGCACTCGGAGGGGCACATGGCGTCCGATGTGTTTACCAGATTTGCGGGGTTTTGAGAGTTTTCGGACGGCAATTTAACCTGAACACGTTTGGTTGGTCGGCCTTTTGTTTTTTTATAATTCTGTATCGGTAGATCTTTAATATTTTTATCAAGAACATAATATACTGATGGATTTGTTGCCCACTGCCAGGGTCGTTTACATCTCCAAAGAGCATGGCATTTCCCATACAGCTCTGGACACATACCGGAGTGAGCCCATTCACCACTCGATGAGAATAGCACAGGTCGCATTTTTCAGCCTGGCCGGTAACAGGATTCGTGTCAATCGCATCGTAGGGGCATTTGTCCCGGCACATATGACAGCCAACACAGTTACTATTATTAACAATTACAACGCCATCCTGATTCTTATAGAGAGCATTTTCATTACAGGCATCTATGCAGGGAGCATTGCTGCAGTGGTTGCATAAACGGGGCACAAACACCTTGTCAATGTTTGGGTACTTGCCTGATGTATATGACTCAAGACGGCAGCGGAAAACGCGCAGCGGCAGATTATATTCAGCTTTGCATGTTGCCTGGCAGGCGTAACAGCCGACACACTTGTGGAGATCGATAAGTATGCCGTACTGTTTCCGGGAATTTGCCATCTCCTTAATGTAACTGAATATTTCCGGCAAAATAAACAGTGGATTTACGCCATGCTTACCTGAATTCAGTTAATACATGGCTTGGCAGGCGGCGTTCAATCGGTGTAACAGCCTTTATTATATAAATAATCTCTTTATTGTAATGTAACACCAAAATGATAATGTCCTATTTAGCCAGAATAGAAATGTCCGGTTAAAAGAATGCTACACTGCCCTCATTTATAAGGAGGGCAGATTGGCAAGAAAGGACATTATCATGTTGAGTCAGGATGAGCTAAGACGGCTGCATGTGCTAGCAAAGGTACTTGAAAAGAAGCTGAAGCAAAGAGAAGCGGCAGGGATTTTAGGGATAAGCACACGTCAAGTCAGGAGACTGCTAAAGCGGATAAAGAGAGAAGGAGACGCCGGGGTAGTACATCAGTCCAGAGGGAAAGCATCGAACAGGAAAATACCTGAAGAGACGAA
>CAMYND010000027.1 GCA_947259645.1 Thermodesulfovibrionia bacterium
ACTGGAGTACACTGCCTCAGAAGCAGGCAGCAATATGAACAGGCAGCTTATCACTTATAAATCGCTTTTGCCTGTCCAAAGAAACCCGACCACCTCTATAAGTGGCTTAGTTTCAGGGGAGTAGTCAGGGTTACCCCCCTTTATTCTACACTCCATTTAATATATATCACTCTTACTGCCTGATATTATGGAGTTTTATGGAAAATTTAGGGCCTGATTTTTCTAACTATGCCTAAAAGTAATATAGAATAATAATAACTTTAGTTTGATTTTAATATTTATTAGCAATACATATAACTAATTGCGCAATAATTCAAATTTAAATTATTTATATGATATATAAAATATTACAATAGAGCTTGACATTTAATTAACAAGATGTAAAAATAAGTGTACATACTGATCAAGGGTTTTCCATAGCTGGAATACTTTTAAATAACAATCAAAGAGAGGAGTGCATATTTTGGAAAAATTAAAAGACATATATGAGTCTCCAACCATTGAAGAACTTGACCTAGAGGAATCTTTTAGCTTTGGATTAGCACCTCCAATAAGTCCTTAGCCTAATAAATAGTAATTAACTATTTTAAGTAGTTCTATATATTAGGACACTTGTCGATTGACCTTTTACCAAAGGCACTTTTATTAAAAAGTGCCTTTTTATGTTTGGGCATATATATGTATAATATTGCACACATTCGATTTGGTCAATGTATCATTGCTTTTTTATGTGAGAATCAGGCAACACTTGATTGCTTGAGATTACATTTTAATGAAGACCTATCAAACTCTCCTGCGGACATATCAGTTGTAATAGCCGTTGATCCTACTGCAGACACATCTTCTTTAGTACCGGGAACCCGTTACGCTTACTCCGTTAACAATAATGAATTTAACTTTGGGCCTAATCTTATTCATGGCAGCTGGGATCCGGCAGAAGAAACTTGTCATTTATTAGTCAGCGATTCGCTTCTAAAGACAGAAGAAATCTGGCTCTTTAATCGATTTCTGTGCCGTATTTTTTATACATGGTTTATGGAAAAAAATACCAAGGACAATAAAGCCGTTATTATACATAGCTCTGGGATCCTGAGGAATGGAAAGGGATATATTTTTTTTGGCCCTCCAGAGAGCGGGAAAAGTACTGTCGCCAGTTTGTCCAGAAAGTTTGAAGTGCTCCACGACGATATGAATCTTGTTTCCATGAATGCGAAGGGAATATTTGTTCAGGGAATCTCGTTCAATCCAAGACATTTAGAATTTACTGATAGTAGTGGAACTATGTCCATGATATTTTCTTTGCACAAAAATGATAAAGTGAAAATAGAGAGGGGGACTCAGGGGGAATTTATGAAAATGATTCTCCCTGAAATTGCCTTACCATGGCCTTTGTACTCTGACAATCGAAAAAATGCATTTAATTATCTGTTCGGTTGTGTTAAAAAACTTGGGAAAAGCATACCTTACTATCGACTTTATTTTAGAAAGGATGAAAGTTTCTGGCAGGTGATTGATGAAATGGAGGAGATTAATGGAAGACATAAGAAATTGCTGCATCAGGCGAATTGAGGACAACACTGCTTGGGACAGAATAGAGTCGGAAGTGTTAATTATTTTAACAAAGGACAATGACGAGAAGGTATTCAGACTTAATAAAACAGCAGGATATTTATGGGAAAATTGTGATGGTACAAGGACTGTTCATGAACTTATAACCAGGTTGTGTGCTGAATTTGATGTAGACGAGGCGAAAGCGCTTGATGACGTAACAAAATTCGTAGAACAAATGAAAGGCTTGAAATTAGTCGCCTTATCTTAAAACCGCGCATAAGTTTTTTTACTGATGATTACGAAATGAATAAGACAATCAGCTTGTGCATGATCGTTAGAGATGAAGAGGAACATCTCGGCAAATGTCTTGAGAGTGTTTATGGTGCAGTAAATGAGTTAATAATAGTTGATACAGGATCACGTGACAGAACGGTTACAATAGCTCAATCATTCGGAGCTAAAGTTATCAATTATAAATGGGAAGACAATTTTTCAATTCCCAGAAATATATCCCTTGATCATGCAAGTGGAGACTGGATTCTTATCCTTGATGCCGATGAAGTCCTTGAAGAACAAAGTAAAATCAGGATAAAAGAAATAATCAATAAAAATGAAATTCCCGGATATCGAGTTTTCTTGCAGTTACATGCGGAATGGACTGAAATGAGAAGTCTAAGGTTTTTCAAAAAATCTCCGAAATTAAGATACATGGGAATTTTCCACGAGAGATTAATAATGCCTGATCACATGTATTCTAGAATTGCTCCTTCAGATTTAAGAATAATACACAAGAACTGGTGCAAAGAAGATATTAATAGGAAAATGGCACGTAATATTACTCTCCTGAAGAAGCATCTCAGTTTATATCCTGATGATATTTATCAGATCCTTGACCTCGTGCGTTTGTATTTGGAAATTGAACTGTTTTCCGAAGCTCATAAATTATTAGACAGAGTTAATATTATTCTTTCCACGATAGAACGTAATGAGAGAAATTATGAGCTTTATCAAGCACATTATCATCTCTATAAACTTCAACTTCATTCTAAAGAAGACACGGGATTTAAAAATATGATTTCTCTTTGTGAGGACGCAATATCAGTATTGCCAAAGGGCCCTCTATTTTTCTATGAGGCAGCAAAGATTTACTATAAATTAGGGGTATATGAAAAATCTATTGAGTATTTTCAGAATTGTCTTGCCCTTGGAGAGAGTATGGATTTTGATCGGAGCTTGATGTTCCCCAAGGATATTCTGGGAACCAAATCTTTAAAAGGCCTGGGCCACTGTTTTTTTAAAAAACATAATTTCAAAGAATCCTCTAAGTATTTCAATAAATCATATATGCTTAAAAAAGATGAAAAAATAAAGGCCATGATTAATGCTTCCAGTTTTCAGATGAAAAAAGAGGAAGAAGGAAAAAATCAACCATCTCACAGTATATGAGGATTCAGTCACCTATTAATATTGGACCGTTCTCTCTGTCTTTTGCATGCCCTTCCCTGACCATCGTCGAGTACTTGGAACGTTTTTTTGCAGGCTATGAATGTAACCGCAATCCTGATTTCATAGTAAATATATTTCCTTCCGCTGAATTACCTCCTCCTTTATCACAGTTACAGAAACAGTGGGTTCCTCTGGTTGTAAATGGTAAGGGTTTTGAAATAGGCCCTGATTTGATCAATGGTGAATTAGATCTCATACAGAGAGAGTGTTCTATTACCGTTCATAAAGATTTTTTCAGGCTTCCACTGATTAATGTTTTTCAGGGGTTTTTGTATAGATTATACCATACTTTATGTATGGATTTGTCTATTAAAAGTGGTTTCATTCATGGGTGCGGTGTAATCAAAGAAAATGCCGGCTATCTCTTTATCGGTCACCATAAATCGGGAAAAACAACCGTTGGGAGATTATCCAATGGCTTGGTTATTCACGACGATCAGATTATAATGACACACGATTATAAAAGTCTCACAATGGACAGTCCCCCGCTTCCCGGTAGGTTACGCCATCACCCGGATAAGTCGTGTACCATAGACAAGATATTTATCATAGTTCAGAATAAACGGGTGTCGGTTAATAAGCTAGACCCTGCCCGGGCTATGAAAAGTCTTTATGATGAAATTGTTTTACCATTAACGCTTTCCTCTACTGATGAAGGAATAGCACGCACAAAAAAAGCTGAATCATGCTTTGATGTTTTAAAATTACTGCCTGTGTTTGAATTGCATTTTGATAAATGGGGAGAATTCTGGAAGGTTCTTTCCGATGTACGGTGAAACAGGAGCTAGTTAATTGAATACTTCTGCTCAAAAAATTATAAATGGGTTTCCAAAGAAATTTGTATCAAATAAATGGCTGGAAGAATTTGAAAGGACTGGTAAAGGATGGCTAAGGATTCTCAGTGACAGTATGAGTCCCTTCATTCAGACCGGAGACCGAATATTTATTGAAAAAGTATCACCATCAAATGTTCATGTTGGAGATATAATGACATTCTGGAAGGGTAACATACTGGTAACACACCGTATCATAAGAAAGTTTAGAAAGGAAGGAGATACCTATTTAATTGAACGTGGTGACCAGTATCCTCATCATTCACTGGTTTCACCGGAATCGTTAGTTGGTAAAGTCCGGCAGATTCAAAAAAACGATAAGGTCTACAATTCAAATGAAATGCCCTTGTTGATGATCAATCGATTTGCCGGTATTGCTTTGAATTATGCTTTTGCCACAAGATTAATCGCAAGGAAAGTTCCTTTTTTGCCGCGACCTATGAAAAACATAATAAAAAGAGTTTATAAATTACTCGCATTAATATCAAACAAAATACTAAGAAGTACTCTGGTCTTTAAGAAATAGAGAAAAAATAAGCTATGGCAGAAGCAAATATGAATAATCAAAAAATCCCGCTTATAATAAGAATTTATTTTATCTGCTATAAAGGTTTCCAAAAACCGATTAAATTGCTTACAGCATGCTTTAGCGGTTTTTGGCTTGGGGTATTAGAAAAGGAGACCCTCCATTTCATAGATGAATTTTATTACAATAACACTGAAATGTATTTTGATGAAAAGCATAATAGGAAGAATTTCTGGGACTGGGAAAAAAAGGTATTAAATGAGTATTTTCAGAAATGTAAGCACTTATTAGTTGCAGGAGTAGGAGGGGGGAGGGAAGTCCTTGCGTTGCGGCAGAAAGGATATTATGTTGATGGTTTTGAATGTAATCCAAGGCTGGTTGACAATGCAAATAATCTCATGAGTAAAGAAGGGTTCACTCCAAATATACAATTGGTTCCCCGGGATCATTGCCCAGGTGGTAGTATAATATATGATGGGCTTATTATTGGATGGGGTACGTACATGTTAATTCAGGGGAGAAAACAGCGCGTAGCTTTTCTGAAAAATATACGAAAACAAACATGTGCACAGTCACCGGTTTTGCTTTCTTTCTTTCCTCGTCGCGGAAACGAACGCAGTTTTAAGGTGATCGCAGTCATTGGAAATGCAATACGGTGGATTCTCCGAAGGGACCCTGTTGAAACAGGAGATGATTTACCCACTTATATTGTCAGCGTGAACAATGGAACGCCTAAATATATTCCTTATTATGTTCACTATTTTACAAAAGAAGAGATTGTATCCGAATTATCTGATGGAGGATTTAAGATGGATTTCTTCTCCAGAGGGGAGTATGGCCATGCAGTAGGAATAGCATTAAAAGAGAGTGATGAGTTAAATGGGGAAGAGTAAGGATTTTTTATGACAGATTATTGATAAAAAGTAAAAACGATTAAGAAGAAAAATCAATATTTTATACATTGGAACTAGACATAAATATATGCAAGTGGACTCATTTTCATGCGAGTGAATACGGTTGTACTCCTTTTGGAAATCGCTAATATAAGGTATTAAGTGCTACAAAACCGCTTTAGACACCTATAATATGATATAATCTCTATAATCCTAAAGGTTCAATTCATGACGATATGAGCAACTGGTCTGAAGTCTTAATTACATATGATGAAATTGAGGCCAGTATTGTTAAGGATATACTTGAGTCTGACAACATCGAAGTGGTAATTGATTCTTTAAAGATAACACCTTACCCGGTAAATATCGGAAGAATGGGCGAGGTGAGGGTAATGGTGAAGAATACTGATCTGAAAAGGGCACAAGCTCTTTTAAAAAGCTATACTCAGGACAAAAAGAATGAAATCAATGAAAATTGAAACGTTGAAAAAGAGCGCGGTATTTGCCTGCCTGAAAGATGATGAACTTGCCAGTATAGATAACTATTTTGACATCCTGAACTTTAAAAATAATGAGACAATTTTTGCTGAGGGGGATCCTTCAGATAAATTTTTTATTTTGGCTGAAGGGAATGTCAAGGTTCTGAAGCACACCATGATGGGGAAGGATATTATTCTGGAGATTATGTCTCCCGGAGATATTTTTGGAGGAGTAGCTGTTCTGGACAATAAACCGTATCCTGCTTCAGCCCAGGCAATGAAACCGGTAAAAGTCATCAAAATACGACGTCTCGATCTCCTCAAAATTATGGAGGATTATCCCATACTTAAGCTGGAGATGGTAACTTATTTCAGTGATAAGCTCCGTGATGCTCATGAAATGCTGAAAAATATTGCTACTGAACGGGTGGAGCGGAGAATTGCTTCGTTGCTCCTTAAGCTTTCGGAAAAAGTCGGCACTGAGGAGGGGGGGTACAGGACGATTGATTTTCCCCTCACGCGACAGGAGATATCTGAAATGGTTGGCACAACAGTTGAGACCTGTATTCGGACCATGAGCAAATTCCAGAAACTCGGGTTGGTTAAATCAAAAAATGGCAGGAACTCGATAAATGTTGTATCTTTTCAGCGGTATCTTGAGGAGTAGTAATTTCAATTTTTGCAGATACGGTAAGTGTCTAAAATCTCTCTTAGCAATCTAACCACTTAATTTGATTGATTATAGTTGGGGTTTCGGCCCCAAACGACGAGTTCATTCTTTTTTACGCAAAAAAGAACGAACCAAGAAAAAGCGCCCTCTGATTGTTTCTTAACGTGATGGTTAGAGGTGGTCGGGTTTCTTTGGACAGGCAAAAGCGATTTATAAGTGATAAGCTGCCTGTTCATATTGCTGCCTGCTTCTGAGGCAGTGTACTCCAGTACAATGGGGGGTAAAAGACAAAAGCTAATTGCGACTCTCCTTTCCAAGGAGAGAGCAGTTTCTCTCCCCCTTAGCGAGTTTAGGCTGTTCAATTGATAAAAAGGATAAAGAAGTGATTACTGTTTGACCGAAGGGAGTTTAATCACTTCCCTTTTTATCAATTGAACAGCCGTTAAGAACTCGGTATCGGGCGGCCTTTGTTGGTTACTTATTTGGCCGCTCAAATAAGTAACTCCGCCGGAAGGGCATCTAAATGAAAATGCTTCTTTATGTATAAGATTCACACATTATATGGAAACCCATAGAATACAATACCCGCTAAAGCTTCTTTATAGCCTGAACCCTCCTCCTCTCTTTTCTCGAAAGTTTCCGCGGATTCCCTTTGGAAGGGAGGGGGGAACTGTAGCTTTCTTCTTTCTGAGAGAAACTTTTTGAGGGATGGCTGGTATTCTCTGTACTTCTTTGGGAGTGGAGGAGGGATGCAGACAGTTTATCTTCAAAATCATCAGATGAAATTGCCGCGAGGTCTTTGTTTTCTGCAAAGTCTGCGATCTCTCTGTCAGAACTTACTACGATCCAGGGTTTTGTGGAAGAGGAAAGAATCCTGATTATTGTCTGGTCAGCCTTCTCTCCGAGTCGGGAATATATGATGGTAAGGTTTGCTGTTTTTATTCTGCTTTCTTCCCTCTGACCATTTTTCCAGCCGTCAAAGACAAGGGTTATTTCATGATCTTTATTTGCTGCGTACTTCCGGAGAGTTTCAATGATCTCATCGCGGGCTTTTTGTAAATTTCCGTGAGCAGTTCCTATGAGGTTGTATCCATCAATGAGAATGAAGGCCATGGTTTGGAGTCGGCAGCTGGTAGTCAGTAGTTATGGCATCAGGGGCTAATATTCCTCCCCCTAAATACTAACTCCCAACTACCAACTGCCGATTTAATATTCTTAAACTGTTGCTTCCTGTGCTTCTTTCAGCCAGAGAAGCCTGGAATGGTTCAGCGCGCCTTCATTGACCGATTCCATGATGGATGCTGGATCCGCATCATATCCCTTCTTTTTCTCAAAGGGACTGAAACTGGCCTTATGAACTTCCTTTGTTCCTTTTTTAGCGGCTTCTGATACGGGATTGCCCATGACTTTCGACAGTTCTACAATAATATCCTTATGCTGTTTGGAATCCCCAGCCGGTTCTATACACTTGTTGACTTCTTTCACACTTCCCAGGTAGTCAGTAATTGATCCCTGTGACTCAAGGTAAGTAGCTGCAGGAAGGACGATATCAGCGTCTTTTGCGATGCCTGTCAAGTAGGAAGTCTGAGCAATAATGAATCCGGCATCAGGCTTGCCTGAGACAGGAACTTCACCTACTGCATAAAGAACATCTACTCCGCCTTTTACCATTTCACTGAAACTTTTTCCTTCTGTTGTAAGGCCCATCGTGACTACACCTCTTGCATTTGCTTCGAAAGGAACAGCAACAACGTTAATATCGATCAATAATGAAAGATTCTTTGCTGCATTGAAAAGGGAAGGGGAGCAGAATACCACGGGCGATTTTGCAGATGAAAGAATCTCTGTGACTTTTTCAATATCTTCTGTAACGGCAAGGTCTAATACAGCAGCAGTAAGTTCTTTATCAGCCTTGTTTCCTTTTTCTATTAAACCTTTTGCGATATGTCCAAGGACTTTCTCTTCAGGAGCTTTTATTGTCAGTGTAGCAACAGACATAATTTTCCGTTCAGTTTCATTCAGTACGATAAGCTTTGCCCCTCGGGTAACTCTCTTTTTTATCCCTGCGGCCAGAGCAGGAAGCACACGCTTCCATTGGTTAGGAGCGATGCCGGCAAGAACAATTGCATCTGCATCATCAAAATTAACCTCGTCAGAGAATTTCATAGAATCTGCATCAGCATAAAGGCTTGCGGATGAATCGACATTTTTCGTTTTAACAGCATCCGAAGCTAATTTTGAAAGAACAAATGCGTCCTCGTTGAGAATATTTGCGGTGCTGACTATTCCGGCTTTAGTACCCGCGGCTTTCAGTTTTTTTGATACAGTATCCAGAGCTTCCTTCCAGGTGATCTCCTTAAGGTCACCCTTTACCCTCTTCATTGGCGCCGTGACCCTCGCGTCGGATGATATCGAATCAAAACCGAATCTGCCTATTGCACAGATAAATTTATTAACAGAGCCGCATTCAGCACCTGCATTTATTTTTATCACAGCACCATCTTTTTCACTGACCACGATATCACAGCCATTTCCGCAGGAAAGGCAGACAGAGTTCGTCTTCTTGTAATCCCACTCCCGGCCTTTTCTCCACCTGTCTGCCTCGAGGAGTGAGTTGACAGGACATGCATCAACACAACTTCCGCAGAATGTACAGTCTGATTCCTGCAAAGGTTTGTCCATTGCAGTAACAACTTTTGCTCCCACGCCCCTGCCCATGAACTCAAGGACATCGGTGCCCTGTTCCTTACAGACTCTGACACAGCGACCACACAGAATGCAGTAGTCAGGATCTCTTTTAATAAAAGGATTGGCTTCATCAACAGGGTAGCCGAATTTCTTTCTGGTATAGTTGGACTCTTTTATCCCNTCTTTTATCCCGAAGTCATAGGCATATTGCTGAAGCGTACAGACTCCTGCTTTTGTACAGGTCATGCAGTCAAGGGGATGCATTGATAAAATCAGATCAATGATGAACTTGCGAATCTCTTCAATATTTTCTGTTTTGGTCGTGATAACCATTCCGTCCTTGACCTTGGTTGTGCATCCGATCATAGGTGCTTTCATCCCTTCGATCTCAACGAGACACATCCTGCAGGCACCGACTCCCCTCATACCCTTCATATAACAAAGATTGGGTATGTGGACTCCGGCTGACTGAGCGGCATCGATAAGATTAGTGCCTTCAGCAATCTGTATCTCTTTGCCGTCAATTGTCACATTTACTGTATTTGCCATTGAAACCCCCTTAAAAATATATTCAAGATTAAATATTCAACATTTAATACGTAGGGGCGTAGCATGCTACGCCCTTACAATATAATCATAATTAAACCTCTACAGCCTCAGAAACATTAGCATCAACAAGTATTATCGCACCTGTAGGACAGACCGGCAGACAGTCGCCGCATTTAACACACTTATGCTGTTTGATATCAAACGGATGATATCCGCTGGTAAACGGTTTTATTTTCTCTCCATGAATAGCATTATATTTACATGCCGGCAGACAGTCGCCGCACATAGTGCATTTTTCAGGTATGATCCTGTACTCAATGAGAGGTTTGCAGGTGTTTTCAGTACAGATGCCATCAAGATGCTTTCTAAAGACATCTGCATCAAACCACTCTATAATATACTTTGCAACATCTTTCCCTTTCTTGCACATGGAAGCGATCAACATTTCATCAGCAATGTTTTTAATGTGAAGCAATTGAGTCTCATTGCATTCACCTTTCATCAGGTTCTCAAGCAGTACCCGTGCTTCATAACTGCCCATGGAACACGGGAAACACTTTCCGCACATTGGGCCGTCCAAAAATTTATCTATAAGGAAATGAGATTTTTCAACAGGGCATTTGATCCCTTCTGCGTCGTTCTTAATGTCGTCTACTTTTACTATCTTCTTTGCGCTCATATATTAACCCCTAATAAATGGCCTCTGCCATGTAAATTACTTCTGGCAGGACATAGGCTACAAGGTCTCTGTAAGTGATCATTCCAACAATTTTATCACCTTCAACTACTGGCAGGTGACGAATACCTTCTTTGGCAATGACCTGTATTGCGGTGCTGATCTCAGTGGAAGGCTCAAATGATGTGACCTGTTTAGTCATTATGTCTTTAATTGGTGTTGTCTCTAAGTTGATTTTAGCGTGAATATTGCGAACAACATCCCTTTCAGTAAAAATTCCTGCAAGTTTTCCGCTGTCGTCAACTACCAGAACATCGCTGACTTTTTTCTCGGCCATTAAATTTACAGCCGCATCAGCTGTCTGGTCCTGGGTAACGGTAATTACCGCAGAAGGTTTTTTGTCTAAAATATCTTTAAGGATCATCCTTGCCCTCCTGTCTATAATTTCTATATCTTCTGTTGGTACTTTAAACACTTCTTCAAGCGTGACATGTCTGGGTTTCTTGATTAAAACTGCATCGATTGGACACGCCGTATAACAGGCCTTGCACTGGGTACAGGCATTGCGGTCTATGATATATCTGGTTTTTGTTTCTGTAACTGCACCAAAAGCGCAAGCTTCTTTGCATAGTCCACACCTGAAGCATGTGTTCTGATCTATTACAAATGCACCTGTGCCGCTGCAGACGTTTGCCCTGCAGTACTTTTCATAAATATGCTCTTCATACTCTTCCCTGAAATATTTGATGGTACTGAGAACAGGGTTAGGAGCACTTTGACCAAGACCGCAGAGAGAACCTTTCTGTATATATTGTCCAAGTTCAACCAGTTTTCTGATGTCACCCTGCTCGCCTTCCCCTGCAGTGATTCTTTCGAGAATCTGAAGCATCTGGTATGTTCCTATCCTGCAGGGAGGGCATTTACCGCATGATTCTGACTGGGTGAAGGAGAGGAAGAACTTGGCAACGTCAACCATGCAGGTGTCTTCATCCAGAACTACCATTCCGCCTGATCCCATCATTGAGCCTGCAGCCCAGAGTGTGTCAAAATCTACCTTAAGGTCAAGATTTTCAGCTGGCAGGCAGCCACCTGATGGACCACCGGTCTGGACTGCTTTAAACTCTTTGTCACCGAGCATTCCGCCGCCGATATCAAAAATAATTTCTCTTAGGGTAATTCCCATGGGCACTTCAACAAGACCTGTGTTCTTGACCTTTCCTGTCAATGCAAAGACCTTTGTCCCTGGTGAAGTTTTTGTGCCGATTGACGTAAAGTAATCCGCGCCTTTCTCAATGATGATCGGAACACATGCAAATGTCTCTATATTATTGAGGTTTGTCGGAAAACCCCAGGCACCGCCGCCTGGCTGTGAAAGTCGTGGAGGCCTCGGCCTTGGGAAACCTCTCTCCCCCTCAATGGATGCGACAAGGGCAGTAGATTCACCGCATACGAATGCTCCTGCACCTTCCCGTATATCTACGGTAAAGCTGAAGTCAGTGCCAAGTATATTATTGCCGAGAAGTCCCAATTCTTCAGCCTGCTTTATAGCTATTTTGAGGTTTTTAACAGCAAGCGGATATTCATGTCTGACATATACAAAGCCGTATTGTGCGCCAATCGCATATGCATTGATCGCCATACCTTCCAGCAGACCGTGCGGGTCTCCTTCCATGATAGACCTGTCCATGAATGCACCCGGGTCACCTTCATCACCGTTTGCAATGACGAGTTTTATATCTCCTGGGGCAGATTTGGTATGGGCCCATTTTTTGCCGGCCGGGAATCCTGCTCCGCCTCTGCCTCTTAAATTAGCTTTATCAACTTCATTCAGAACTTCATCTGGACTCATTGAGAACAGGGCTTTTTCAAGGCCCGCATAACCGCCGACTGCGATGAAGTGGTCAATGTTGTTAGGGTCTACGACACCGTTATTTCTGAGGGCAATTCTCTTCTGTTTTTTATAAAAAGGAATATCGTTCATTAATGGAATAGGATCATCAAGAATGCTGTCCCGGTAAAGACCCTGCCTGTAAGGCATGTTACCTACCATTGAATAATTCATTATGGAAGCAACATCTGCCGGCTTTGTTCTTTGATAGAAAATATTCATCGGTTCAATCTTGAGAACAGGGCCTTTCTGGCAGATACCCTGACAACCGGTTTTAACGATTTCAATTTCAACCCCGCTGTCCGCTGCTTCCTTCTGAAATGAATCAATGACCTTGTGTGCTCCGGTTGCCGCACAGGCAGTACCGCAGCAGACTCTTGCCCTGAGCGCATCAGGATCAAAAGTTTTGTTCTTAATACTCTCTCTGTATTCCTTTAAATCATTTGGGCTGCTCAGTTTTGGCATAGTATTCCACCTTATTAAGAAAAGGATTCAAGGGGACGAGGATTCAAGAGGTCGAGAGTAAGCCCTTACAGCACTTGAACTCTCGAGTCCTTGAATCCTCGAACCCTATTCTTTTATCGTCTCTATCATACTGTCGAGTTTTTTGTTGTCTATCTCGCCAATGATATCTTCATTAATAGTTGCAACAGGCGCAAGACCGCAACAGCCGATGCACCCGACTGTTTCAAGGGTCATTGCCAGATCTTCAGTAGTTTCTCCGTCCTTTACACCGAACTCGTCCGTTATCTTATCCATTACCGCGCTGGCGCCTCTTACATGACATGCAGTGCCGGTACAGATCTTTACGATCTTCCGCCCACGAGGAGTGAAATAAAACTGTTTATAGAACGTTGCCGTGCTATACACATAGGAAAGAGGCAGTCCAAGGTCATCAGCAAGTGTCACAAGGACATCTTCCGGGAGATAATTATGCTCCTCCTGCAGAGACTGAAAGGCATGGATAAGTACTCCCCGTTTCTTCTGCTCATCGGACAGCTTTTCACTTACAATACCTATTACATCATCAACTTTCATGGTCGTTTAATCCTCCAACTCCGGCATGGGCCTTGTTCTCTCTTCTTGCGGCCATGTCCATAAGAACTCTTTCAGCTCCGAATTTGCCTGGCTCGTATTTCCTGAGCTTCAGTGCTTTTCTAGCTCCATCTATGTAATTAAGGGCCATTTCAAGGATCTTCTGCGGGTCCGGCTCAAAATGGAGGGCTCCCATGTATCTCTCCATCCATACTTCAGTCATGATCCTTGTGACTTCTTTGCTGGCACCAACAGGTGATTCGCCGCCGAATATGACCGGCACACCGGATGCTGCGAAGTATACGCCGATTGCAATGGCCTTCTCAGACATCCACTCCGGAGCGATACCAACTGCCGGCATGCCTGCGATCTCATCAGAGAGTCCGCCTTCTTTTGCCATGTTAGTTGCAATTGTAAGTATCCTTGAGTTATCAACGCATGCTCCAAGGTGCAGGATAGGGGGTATACCAATCGCTTCACATACTTCCCTCAGTCCCGGGCCGGCGTTTTCAAGAGCCATTTCAGGAGTCAGGAAACCCGCGGTTGCGCATGCTCCTGAACCGCATCCTGTTGATACAATGAGAACGTCATTTTTAATCAATTCTTTGACAAGAAATTTATGAATACCTGTTGCAGGTACCCGGGGATTGTCGCATCCTGCAAGACCTACAACGCCGCGTACTCTTCCCGCAGCTATAGCGTCATTAAGAGGCCTGTAAGAACCGCGCCATTTTCCGCCCTGCATGTATTCGATATATTCATCAGAAAAACCGCCGATCAATGTAGACTTCTTTGTTATATGACTTCCCTTTGATGTCCTGTTCGGGAAATTGTCACATGCAAGGGTGAGGATCTCCTTTGCGGTTTTCTTCGGGTTGTGCTCGTCTTGTTCCATATGAACAGCATCCTGGATCATTGCTTTCGGACTCGTTGTAATGATCTTGGTGTGGAATTTTTTTGATAACTGCGTGATGGCCGGCATGATACACTGAACATCAACCGAGAGTGCATCGATCAGACCGGTCATGATCCCCAGTTCCTGATTGGTAAAACCTCCCGCAGTTGGTATGCCGTGACGCATAAGGACTTCATTTGCCGTACAGCACATGCCTCCGATGTTTATGCCTTTGGCCCCCTTGGATTTTGCATAGTCGATCATTTCCTGAGAAGACCCGACATCGATGATAGCTTCTGCAAGGGTTGGTTCATGACCGTGTACAACCATGTTAACTTCATCTTCCTTGAATATACCGAAGCTGGCCTCTGCTTTTACCGGACTCGGTGTCCCAAAGAGGATATCTGAAATATCAGTGGAAATCATACAGCCGCCCCAGCCGTCTGCCAGAGCGGTCCTGAGCCCCTGAGTAAGAAGGTGGTCAGGATCATGGTCAACACCGACAGCAGTGCGGTGCATTGTTTCTACAACTTCCCTGTCAATGCCGCGCGGGGTGATCCCATACTTTTTCCATCTGTCCTGTGTTTTTTGCGGCGCTCTTTTGCAGTAGTTCAGCTCACCATTCTGGCGGCCAAAGTCCTGAAGAAATGTTTCAGCTACGTCTTTGGCAACATCATTGACAGGCCGTCCCTCAAATTCTATTTCAAGGATTCCCGCAACTTTATATAATTTACGAATATCCTTGATCTGAAAATCTGTTGTTGCACCAGTTGCTACTGACAGAAGGGTGTTTGCCATATCTCTTGAGTGGTCTGAGTGAGCCGCTGTTCCGGCGGCAATCATTCTTAACATGTTTCGTGCAGCAACTGTCGACAGTGACGCGCCGCAAACCCCTGTGATCTCTTCTTCAGCATTTTTTCCGACCAAACGGCATGGCCCCATATGACAGACCTTGCAACAGGCGCCGACTTCACCGATAGGGCAGGGTTTCATTTTATCAGCCCGGTCAAAACATGTTTCAAGCTCATTCTCTCCGGCCCACTTAAGAATCTCTTCAGCTGATGTGCCTGCGCTTCTTACTGGTTTGTTATCGTTGCTCATATATCCTCCTAAAAAGAAGCTGTCAGCCGTAAGCTGTCAGCTATCAGTTTTAAGTATTTTCAGCTCTTAGCGGATGGCTAAAAGCTGATCGATGATCTCTCTTTAGAACATCGGATCCATTTCAAGTGCCGGATGGTTTACCTTTGCGAGGTATTCCATCAGCTGTTCTGAATCTTCTGCTACTGTTTCATCTGCTATCATATCAATAAGGTTAGGCACGCCTTCTTCTTCAGCTCTTGGCTTGAAGTCCTCTGCAAGCCTTTCCTTAAGGTTTTTTGTCATCCAGACAATCCTCTTTAAGCCGCCGTCTGCGTAGAGGAACTTTCTGCTAGTGATAAAGTTTACACCGATACCCATAAAGCCGGGATTCTGTGTACCGCCGCCTACCGTTCCGGCCAGGGTGGAGAACTTCATTCCTGCAGGTGTCATTCCGGTATGTCCCCTCTGAACGAGCATGATGCCGTTTGCCTCGGGAACGATGGCCACGATGCATTCGAAGCAACCGCATGATGTCATCGGATTGTCCATAATTGTATAGAGGTTCAGTGATTCAACTGCCCCGGCTGAGTTGCTTTTCAGATATTCGTCAACTCCAATCCATCTGCCGGCCTTTGCATCAAGCGCTTCACCTTTTATGATCGGCTGGTTTCCGCCGGTCGGGTCTATTTCAAAGGCTGCTTTACAGTCAAGCCAGTTATATGCGCCGCACAGCCCTAATCGTTCCGGGCTTATTACACAGACGTGCGACGGAGCAAAAGACTGGCACAGCAGACACGAGTAGTAGGTGTCGACCGCCTCGTCGTTCAGGCCCTGCAGTCTGTGGTCACGCTCTTTATAGACAGACTGAGCCTGAGCCTGGAGTTCAAGAACATCCTTTTCATCGACGTACAGGGTTACCTGGACTTTGTCTACAATCGCCTTAAACCTGTTTTTGGTCATCGTGGCCTGGATTATTCCAAAGTGCTCAAGGGTGATACCGTCCTTGAATGCCTGATTGCTGATGCGCATCCACACGATATCACGCTGGCCCATATGCCAGAGTCCCTGGGCTTCATTAATATTGTGATGAAACTTTCTTTCGATTATAGCTTCAAAGTCATTCTGCATTTTTCTGCCGGCGACATCCATAACAATGGCGAGCGGCATTTTGCCGCCTGCTTTAAATCTTTCCTCAACATCAGTTCCAATAATAGTAACTTTACCGTCCTCAACATCTTCCAGTTCTTTCGTCCTTACCCACTCGAATGCAGCTGTGCGCTGGCCGCCGAACTCGATGAACATGTCTTCTTTTCTGATCCTTTCACCCTCAAATGCAGGGCCGAATGCAACAGGAATAGGGGGCTTTGCTACCGTGACCTTAAGGCCTCTGACTTCAAAGGCTCTCTTTACGATTTTGCTGTGGTCAAATTCTTTTTCAACATGTTCATACGTACAGACGCCTGTAGGATGTATTACCGGGATGTCTGTGTCTGCTATTGCAGGGTAGCCCATGACAATCGCGCCGGCTCCGGTAGACCACTTAACATCGTCAAGTTCTCCAAGTACCAGTGCGAATGCAAACACCCTGTCTTTCGTATACAATGCAAACACCCTGTCTTTCGTATACTTCAGATGTGCCTTGTAATCTCCTGGTTTGTTGCCACCAAAGATCATTGATGCCCTGATAGACCAGCTGAGAGCATAGAGGGTGTGCTCCGTGTTTGGACCAAGGGGGACAATATATGAATCCCATCCAAGCTCTACACCCTTTCTCAGGAGCTGCTGAGTTACATTTGTGACCTTACCGGTTTTGTCTTTTGCCTCTCCGGAAAGGAATGTAAGAATATTTTTCTCCTGCAATTCCCTTACGATCTTTTCAGCTGTATCATCATCCGGTGCGGCTCCGATAATCGCTGCAAATCCGGGCATTCTTCCATCCACAAGCTGAATACCGAGATTCCTCTGAATTGTGTCTGTTATGAAGCCGTTATACACATATCCTGTTTCAGGGTCTGTTGCCGGTTCTTCATCATTTAAATATCTCAGGGCAAGGATAATCTCTTCGCAGAACAGGGTAGCCATACCTGAATCAAGTGCTTCACCAAGATAGGGTTTCCACAGTTTGTCATCAGGCATATCCTGAAGCATTTCCCTGGCCATCTCAAGAGCCACCTTCATGTCTGCAAGGGTTTTAACCGGAAATGCTGTCATCGCATATATCTGGGGCAGATAAAATGCTGTGTCTGGAAATTCAAAAACAAAATCTTTACCTTTTTCAGCTATAGCCTTCTCCAGCATCTTCTCTGCGCGTTGAAACAACGTGTGTGAAGCTCTGATGGCAGCAGAGGCAATAATTTTTGACATCTCAACCTCCTCGAGTTAGTTTCAGAATTGAATGACTAGAAACTTTAATTTAGAGTATATATATTTATTTGCATTCCGGGCACAGACCGAAAAATTCGATGCTGTTTCCCAGTAAATCAAAACCTTCAGTTAAATCTTCTGAAAGGGTCAAGTCAAAATCCTTGTATACATCCTTAATATTCCTGCAATTGGTGCAAATGAGATGATGATGGGTGGAACAGTCAGGGTCATATCTCTTTTTGGATGGATCGATTTTAAGCTCCTGAATGTTCTTCTTTGTTTTAAGTGCTTCAAGGGTGTTATACACCGTTGCAAAAGACATTGTAGGAAACTCCTTCTGAACTGCCTTGAATATGTCTTCCGCTGACGGATGGGTTTTATTGTCCTTCAAAAAATCAAAAATCGCAATCCTTTGAGGTGTTAATTTGATCTTTAGCTGTCTGTATTCTTCCATGGCAATTGAGTTGGAACTGTTATTATCTAATAAAAAGATAGCATAGGGTTTTCACTCTTGTCAAACCCACAAAAATAGCGATAAATCTCTATGCTCTGCCTTTTAGATATGTTGGAATAGCGTTTGCTTCACGCGGTCCGACAGTTATTTTCCAGCCTTCCAGCTTGTCCTCCAGCGCACCACTCAAAATCGCGACCTGGCCGGGTAAAATCAGCTCCTTGGTGCTGATCTTGTCCGCTATGCCGCTTTCCTGAATAAATGCTGCTATTTTTGCTGCTGTAAACTTTCCTGCTGCCCAAGCTGTTAACACAGAAAGTCCTTCACAGTCCATTACAGCAAGAAAGCTGGGAACTTTGCTGTTTTCCACCTCTCCTGAGACGATAAAATAGGTAAGGGAGAAATTGGTTGTAATCATAAAGGGAGAATCAGCAGTGGGTTCACCGATTTCGTATATCTTCTGCTCTACCTGCATAGGCACCTGCGGGTCAGTGTAAATATTCTGGCGCTGCGTAAAGAGCGCAAGGGTCTTCCACTTTTCAATACTGCTGATAACAACGATCGATGCATACTTTGCGATCGCCACAGAGGCGATAGAGGCCTCAAGGATTGAATCATCTCTGATTACATTATTTATGACCGGATAGCCAAGAGGTTTAAAGCTCTTTTTGAGTGCGGCGCGCCGGATCTGTGTGTTATGTTCTATAATTTCTTTCGCGCTCTTTGCACCTGAGTCAAGCACGATATCTTCAACACCGAAGCCTTTTATTTTTTCAGTAAGTGTGCTCAGTGCTTCAAGCCCATCTGCCGACGCTACGAGAGGGCAGGCGTGGGCCTTTGCTATGGCTGCCATGGCTTCAGCATTTTCATCTGTCGCACCGTTTATCAGGGGCTTTCTGTCAGCAACCGCTTTTACCGCGGCTTCGACTGCAGCAGCGTCTTTGCAGTTTAAGATAAGGGCGGCATCAGGTGCTTTTTCAGCTACTGACTTTACCGCTGCCTCATACGTTGCACTGTCACCAGAAGCGCACTCTATTGATATGGCATCAACCCTGAGTTTCTGCCCGACACGGTCAATTTCAGATTGTGCGACAGCTTCCGCAGTCGCGGCCAGATTATCATCAGTGTCCTTTACGTTCACCGCAACAGCGCATGGGTTAACAAATTTTTTCTCATGCCTGAACATAACTGTCTCAGCTCCCATTTTAACCGCCTTGTCGCCGGTGCCGAGGTTAAAAGACCTGATTGGCGGTGCAGATGCTTCTCCCAGTGTTGCTTTTGCCTCTTCCGAGACATCAGGACATGCTGATATGTCAGCTCCGCCCTGGGCAAGTTTCATTGCAAAGGCGAGGCATGTGGGAAAACCGCATTTCTTACAGTTAGTTTTTGGAAGAAGTTTAAATATCTGAACTCCTGTTAATGCCATGTTAGTCCTCCGTTTATTTTCGTCATCTCTCTATCCATAATAATAAGTTATTTATATGAGAAGAAAAGCAGTGACTGAGTCGCCTGATTCACTAGACTAACTCATCGACTGTTTTTTCAATATTCTCGATCGCTCTCGGGTGCCTCATCACGAGAAGATTTGTCCCGGAAAGGATCATTGATGTTGCTGTTAATGTTTCCCAGGCAACACCTCTTTCTGCAAGGGTCCCCCAGTCAGGCACTTCATTTTCTTCTGCTACTGTTTCCTTGACTTTCCAGACATACATGCCGACATCACCAAATATTGGCGGCTGCATGGTCGGATCATTCTGCGCAAGGCCGGCAAGCCTGATTCTTTCCATTACGGAATAGGTATATTCAAGGCCATATCCGAGGGCTGAACACATCGGGTCGGTAATAAGCTTTTCCTTGTCAAAGCCCATTTGGGTTATCAGAATGTTTAACTGTTTCGCGAGATTGATGTCCAGCTCTGACATGGCTATCAGCTTGTGGTTATGGGCGAGTGCCGCTGCAACAATCGTTTTATAATTGCCTTCCTGAGCCTTTCCGATCACACAATTTTGCCCGCTTGCTGCTTCAGCTGCCGAGACAAGCACAGAGGCGTCTTTTTCAATATGATTGGAGCCGAGGATAATAAGTGGTATATTTACCGCCGCCAGAACATCTTTGATGGTTTGTGATGCTTCCTCGGCAGATCTGTCACCACGGTCAGGGTGCGTGCTGACGAGCCTGAGCGCAATCGCTTTGGCATTGAGCTGGTCCTGGCAGTGCTTTGCCCAGGTTACCGGATCACCACTTACATCTTTATACTCATTCCGGACAGTTTCAGGCCAGTCATCAGGGGCACAGTCCTGGATCTCGTGGGCAATTACCGGCTTGTTGGGTATCTCACCTTCGAATGCAAGAAAGGGAAGGGCGCTGTCACCACCAATCACGAGGGACTTATCTCCGGCGCCGAAGTCTACTGATAAGACCTTACCATTAAACGACTCTTTAGGGACAACAAATGACATTGTAACCTCCAGTATCTAAAATCAGATTTTTATTCATTCAAAAGCTGACAGCTGAGAGCTGACCGCTGCGTATCATTACATATCCAGATAAGAATGTGCATAAAGCGTCTTGTTAAGGAATACCTCTGTAGTTTTCATTACATCCATAAGGTCCTTATCAAGGGGGTTTGCAATGGCTGCTGTCAGACCTTCATACATTAATAATGTAAGATAGGTTTTGTCTATCAGACTTCTCATCTCTTTTGGCACGCCGTTTGAAATATTGCTGAGGCCGACGACTGTCTTCATCGGCGGGTCATTCAGCTCCTGAAACATCTGGATTGCCTTAAGTGAATGCATGGCCTGGTCCTGGGTAGTGCAGACCTGGAGAATAAGCGGGTCAAGGTAAATATCCTCCATGGGAACACCATATTCTCCAGCCCGTGCCATGATTTCAGCCGCGATACCGCACCGTTCCTCGGCATCTGCCGGAAGTCCGCCTTTACCGACAGTCAGGGCAATGATTTCAGCGTTATGTTTTGCAGCAAGCTCAAGTATGGGAAACCTCTCCGGATCATTTGAGGTCGAGTTGATAAGGGCCCGTCCCCATTCATTATTATGAGCTTCCAGTCCGGCTTCAAGCGCTGACGCATTCGTTGTATCAAGACAGAGGGGCGCATGAACAACCTGCTGAATGCTCTCTACCATCCACTTCATCAGGTCTTCGCCTTTTTCCTCTGCAGGGCCGATGTTGACATCAATGAAATGGGCCCCTGCCTTCCACTGCGCGTCCGCCAGTTCCTGAATAGGTTTGGGGTCACGGGCATTCATCGCCTCCCTGACTTTTTTTGCGATAACACTGATTTTTTCGCCTATAATTATCATTCCCGGAATCTCCTTTTACTGTTTTGATATTTAAAAAGAACTGATCTGCATGAAGCAAAAGTCTTGGATTATAACATAGAAGTTAACAAAAATTGCATAATTGATCTGAGAATATTTGATCATAAGTAAATTAAATACCATGATAGGCAAATTGACAAGAAAAAAAGATAAATATCGAGATGAAATAAATTTATATGCATGATCTTACTGTCACCTTATGGACACACATTTCCACATTCATGCAAGGACAAGCTGAGATTCAGGCTTCCTAGAAATTTGAAAGATATCTGTTCGTGAAACTGTGTCTATGGAATTTCGCAGCTGTCAAGTATTTCATATATTTTACTGACAGCTACAGAATCAGCCGGCAGCTCAAACACGGGCCTGCCTTCCATATCAAGATGGAATATATTTTCATCCTGGGGAACATGGAATACATCTTTGATCGACAGATCAGGATGAGCCTTTATCAGGGTTTGAAAATTCTCGTCAGAAACCCTGTTAATAATGAGTTTGCGCTCATTAACGTCAAGTTTTAATTCATCAACCAGGCTGCTAATCCTCTTGGCTGTTTCAACGCCTTTTTTGGTAGGATCACTGATAATCAGCAGCAGATCCACTTTGTGGGTCGTTCTCCTGCTCAGGTGCTCCATTCCTGCTTCATTATCAATTACCACATAGGAAAAATCCTCAGACAGCTTGTCCGTATATTTCCGTATGATATTGTTGGCAGCACAATAGCACCCCGGACCTTCAGGCCTCCCCATGACCATGAGGTCAAAGCCGTCCGATTCAATTACAGACTGCTGTACCTGGTAGTCAAAGAGCTGCTCCATGCTCATTCCACCCGGCCGCGCTGCGCCGCTGCGTATATTCTCGAGAGAATCTTCACGTAAACTGCCGATGGTCGCATGAATTTCTACACCAAGGGCCTCATTCAGGCAGGCATTACTGTCTGCGTCAACAGCAAGAACCGCCTTCTTTTTCTTTTCGATGAGATAGCGGACGGTCAACGCTGAAATCGTTGTTTTACCCGTACCGCCCTTTCCCGCTAAACCGACTACATATGCCATCTGACTAGAATATAGTGTTCATATTGAATTATCAAGGAACAGAACGTTCTGAATTCAATTGCTTTACCTCTCAGCAAAAAAGCCCCTGATTTAAGAGAAAGTCCCCTAACAACTTAAGAAAAAAGGGAAAGTGTCGATTAAAGTATATGTAAGGCATTTATTGCCCGAAAGGTGAATGAATTATGGCCAAAAGTACCACTATGAGATTGACAATAGGGACCAAGCTGTTTGTCCTCTTTGGAGCAATGATAATTCTCTTTATAAGCTTTACCTGCTATGTGAGCACAGATCTCAAGAAATTTGAAAGCGATATTCATAAATCCCGCATGATTCAGCAGGAAATGCTTACTGCGAAGGATATACAGCTCCATGTACTTAATGTATGGCAGTTTATTACTGATGCTTCCCTGACAAAGGACTACACTGTTATAACTGACGAGGCAGAACCGAATTATAGCGAGGCGAAACAGTCGATTGATAAATTTCGCACCCTTGGAACTGAAGGGAAATATGAGAAGGACTTTGCAATTCTAAATGAGCAAATCGATGATATGTGGGACACAGGAATACGGATGTACGAAGCGTACAAAGGCGACTGGGAGGCTGGAAATGTCATCATGGATGAGTTTGACAAGAAAAGCGAGCTAATAATCAACACTGTCGCTGCCCTTGTCAATAAGGAGAATGAGAAGGGAGCAGCTTCTGTGGAGGAGATCAGTAAGAAGGTAAAATCCTCTCTTAATATCGTCAACATGGTTTTTGTAGTGGGGCTGCTCATTGGAGCGGGTATATTGTTCATCCTGTGGTCATTAAGCAATTCTATAACAGGGCCTCTTACGCTCCTTCTGAATGCTACCAGGCAGGTATCGAAGGGCGATTTATCTGTGCAGGTTCAGAACATTCGCGGCAATAATGAAGTAGGCGAGCTTTCCAGAAACTTTGAATTTATGCTTGCAGGCCTGAAAAAGATGACTCAGCAGATAATGAGCGGTGTTCACCAGCTTGCTTCTGCAGCTGAGGACCTCTCAGAATCAGCACTGAAAATTGTGGATGGTTCGAATGAACAGACTATAAAGTCATCACAGGTTGCTGCTGCCTCGCAGCAACTCAACGTAACCATTACTGATGTAGCGGGCAGTGCCTCAGGTGCAGCCCTGTCAGCCAAGGATGCGAACAGCAAGGCGTCACTGGGCGGTGAAATAGTAAAGAAGAGTATTGTCAGTATCAATGCAATTGCAGAATCATCGCGAGAGACAGCTGAGGTTATGTCTGTACTGGGCAGCCGGTCAGAAGAGATTGGCGCTATAATTAAGGTCATTGATGATATAGCCGGCCAGACCAACCTGCTGGCCCTGAATGCTGCCATCGAGGCTGCGAGGGCAGGGGAACAGGGGAGAGGTTTTGCCGTTGTTGCTGATGAAGTGAGGAAGCTGGCTGAAAAGACCACCGAGGCAACAAAAGAGATCGCTGAGACGGTGAAAGTTATTCAAAGTGATACGAATAGGGCATTACTAAGCATGGAAAATGAGGTCAATAAGGTCAACGAAGGAGTCACTCTTGCCAGATCAGCCGAGGACGCAATTCAGGAGATTACCGGAAAGGTGAATGAAGTCAGCTCCATGATAAATCAGATTGCTACAGCGTCAGAGGAACAGTCATCGGCTGCGGAACAGATTGGTGGAGATATAGGGCTTGTTGCAGAGATTTCAAAGGACACGTCTGAATACGCCAACAAGATTGCATCCGAATGCCAGGAACTTGCTGTGCTGGCTTATAATCTGAAGACCTCGGTAAAAGTTTTTGAGACATCGGCAACAATCCCAAAAGGACAGGGATCGGGCATTAAAGACAGGAAAGCCGATGAAGAACAGGACAAGCTCAATCCTGAGGATACCATCCTTTTCTAGTGAAACATTAACGTCGACACATCAGATTACAATGAGGGCAGTTTAGACAACGCTTCCTTTATCTTCTCTTCAGGATATGCATAATCCGACAGCTTGCCTTCCATAAAATCTGCATATGCCTGGAGGTCAAGGTACCCATGTCCGCTCAGGTTAAACAGTATTGTTTTGGCTTTTCCTTCCTCTTTGCATAAAAGAGCTTCGTCAATAACCCCCTTGATCGCGTGAGCTGTTTCAGGAGCGGGGATAATGGTTTCTGTCCGGGCAAACTGCAGTGCTGCCTCAAAGACACCTGTCTGGTGATAAGCCTTTGCCTCGATGAGCCCGTCATGATAGAGCTGACAGACAAGGGGAGAATCAGCATGATACCTGAGGCCGCCCGCATGAATACCGGGCGGGATAAAATCATGTCCCAGGGTATACATCATTAAAAAAGGCGTCAGTCCGGCCACATCACCAAAGTCATACCTGAACTCGCCCTTTGTAAGTGTCGGGCAGGAGGCAGGCTCCACAGCAATGACTCTCACCTCTTTACCCGCTATTTTATCGTGGACATAGGGGAATCCTATGCCGGCCAGGTTACTGCCCCCGCCGCAGCATCCTATAACAATGTCAGGGTATTCGCCGGCCAGTTCCATCTGCTTTTTTGACTCAAGCCCGATAACAGTCTGATGAAGGCAAACGTGATTCAATACTGAACCCAGGGCATAGTTGGTTCCGTCATGTGTTGCAGCATCTTCAACTGCTTCGGATATGGCAAGGCCAAGACTTCCCTGGTTATCAGGGTCCTGCTCAAGGGCTTTTGTTCCGGCCTGGGTCTCATGGGAAGGGCTCGCATGGACATTTGCGCCCCATGTCTCCATCATAATCCTCCGGTAGGGTTTCTGGCTGTAGCTGACCTTGACCATATACACGGTGACATCAAGACCGAACAGGTTTCCGGCCAGAGCCATTGAAGAACCCCACTGGCCCGCTCCGGTCTCTGTGGCGATTCTTTTTATCCCTGCCTGTTTATTGTAGTATGCCTGCGGGATCGATGTATTCGGCTTATGGCTTCCGGCAGGACTTACACCTTCATATTTATAATAGATTTTTGCAGGAGTATTTAATGCCTTTTCGAGCCTGTGGGCCCGGTAAAGAGGAGAAGGTCTCCAGAGGGAATAGATATCAAGGACTTCCTCAGGTATATCAATCCAGCGTTCCTGGCTGACTTCCTGTTCAATCAGGGCCATCGGGAATATAGGCAACAGGTCATCTGGGGTAACAGGCTCCCGAGTTCCGGGGTGCAGGGGCGGTCGGGGAATGTTCGGCATGTCAGCCATGATGTTATACCACTGTTTCGGCATATCTTTTTCACTGAGGTTGATCTTTGTCTCTTTCATGATCCCTCCGGGTATAATGATATCGAGCTAACGGGTTTAACGAATTATATAATATAACTGTACGATCTTCAATTGGGGATCCTGCAGCGTGATGAATATCGAAGAAGCTGATCTGATATAATGTAGAGAGATGATATGAACGTGGTATCCAAGGGAGGGAGAAATGGCCGCCAAATCACCGAAGAAAAAGACAGCAGCAAAAAGGAAAAGGAAAGTTAAAGAAAAAGCTCAGGACGTGCCTCTTGAACAGATCGAGTCAGACATGGAACATTCCGCATTAAATGACTTTGCTGAAACAACGAAAGCTGATCTGAAAAAGCTCGGGGATAAGATACATGAAGCCACTGACAGGGGAGTCCATGTGGTAAAGGATATCGCTGAACATGTGCAGAGATTTGCTAATGACGCCACTGAACTTACAAAAATCAAGATAGACCTTCACAATCTGAAAAGTGAGAGGACAAAGTTGTATACGCTTATGGGTGAACAGCTCAGGAACCTTTATATATCGAAAGAACTTACCGGTCTGAAAAAACGCTTCACCAGTGAATTCAAAAAACTTGATGAGCTTGAGACAGCAATAGCTGATAAGGAAAAGCGTTCATCAAATATTTCTATTTCAGAAGATATGAAAAAGCTTTAAGTGCCGATGGCGGCATCACTAGAAAGTTTCTGTTACTGGTGTGAGACCGGCAGTCCGATTTGCCCCTGAAATTTCTTGTCTCATAAGAACAGGGATATTGTCCCATCTACTGAAAACACACGTATTGATATGGAGAAAAGAACAGCTTGCCGCTGCATAGTCATCGCACTCGTAATTCAGTGCTTCTTTATTGTACCGTCATATCCATCTCATGACATGCAAGACCCTACCGGTGTGGCCCTTTTTATTAAAAGGTTCATTGACAGCTCCACCGGCACTATTCAGTCTCCCGCTGGTGAGGTATCAATTTATACTTCTAAAATTCTGAACCCTTTTTATAGAAAAAGAGGGTTTCAGCCTGCCTGGACCGCACCTGACGGACGTTCAAAGAAAGCAGATGAGCTGATCGATGTGATAAGACATATTAATGCACAGGGACTCGTTCCAGAGTATTATCATCTTCAGACATTAGAGGAAATGTCACTGGTGGTCGGCCATGGTGAACTGTCTGAGCAAAACCTGGCAATGCTGGACCTGCTCCTTACGGATGCATTTCTCATGCTTGGTTGTCACCTCTCTGCCGGCTGTGTAAATCCCTTGACTTCCGAAGTAGAGTGGTTTTCCAAACAGACAGCTGTTGCAATGGATACTGTGCTGAATGATGCTCTGGAAGCTGATGACTTCAGGGAGTTCATGGATGTGATTCTGCCGCCCCAGGCAGAGTATCTGGGTCTTCTTGATCATCTCGAACACTATAGCGGGATTGCTGCAAAAGGCAACTGGACAACTGTTTCAGGTAATTCATACATCAGGGCTGGTGACCGAAAGAGCAGCGTTGAAGAGCTGAAGAAGCGGCTGGCTGCATCAGGAGATTTAACGGTATTGGGGAAGGGAGACCTTTTTGACTCTGACACAGAGGCAGCAGTAAAGAGGTTTCAAAAAAGACATGGCCTTAAAGTTGATGGGATTGTGGGCCCTGACACGCGAAGAAACCTGAATGTTTCCATATACACAAGGCTTATGCAGATCAAGGTGAATCTTGAGCGGATGCGCTGGTCATCGCGCAGTTTTGGTCATGAATATGTTCTCGTTAATATTGCCGACTTCAGTCTCGACGTAATTGAGCATGGCAAAAGCATGCTTTCCATGGAAGTAATTGTAGGTGAACCGTTCTGGAATACAACGGTCTTCAGTGATAAGATTACCTATATCATATTAAACCCTTCATGGAAGATTCCCGAAAGCATTATTCGTGAGGAGCTTATACCAAAGATCAAAGAGAACCCAGACTATCTTGAAAAAAAGGGAATAGAGATAGTAAAAGGCTGGTCTGATAATGCTGAGATGGTTGACCCTTCAAACATACTATGGTCTCAGGTGACTGCGGAGAACTTTAATTATCAGATGCGGCAGGGGCCGGGTCCGAAAAATCCCCTTGGCAGGATCAAATTCATGCTGCCAAACAGATTTAATATTTATCTGCATGATACTCCCGGGCGAGAACTGTTTTCACGGTATTCACGAGCCTTCAGTCATGGCTGTATCCGAATCAAATATCCTATAGATTTTGCTGAACACCTGCTGCAGGATGACCCTGACTGGAACAGAGACTCTCTCCTCGAGGCGATCGGTACAGGAGAGCAGGTCAAGATCATCCTGCCCCGTCCTGTCAAGATACATATCCTTTACATTACAGCATGGGTTGGCACAGATGGA
This sequence comes from Thermodesulfovibrionia bacterium, assembly GCA_947259645.1. GTDB lineage: Bacteria > Nitrospirota > Thermodesulfovibrionia > UBA6902 > UBA6902 > Glo-13. The sequence continues at coordinate 28,126 of CAMYND010000027.1, forward strand.
ATCATCAATTTCAGGGATGACATCTACGAACGTGATAATCGGCTGTACAAAGCTATGCAGAAAAAACCTCTCGCACTCAGCCGCTGATAAGCATCAGCCGGCAGACCCTTTCCTTTTCGTCTCAATTCCTGCTAATGTTGTGGATTAATGGATACCCTTATGTCTATAAATTGACACATTTGCCATATAACCACTATATCTTTTTTACATCAGAATCTTTATAATTTAGGGAGTTAACTTTTGGTATCTTATTTGCAGGATTTTTTAAGGAAAGATTGAGTTAAGTTTTATGCTTTTTGAGCCGAATAAAAATACAGTATGACTGATACCGGTAACACTATTATCACCAGAAGAAAAGTGCTGAAGTTAGGCCTGGTAACTGCGGCTGCTATCATTATCCCTGGCAAGGCTATAGATGCTGCGTCTTATGTTCTCCCGGACAAACGAAAGCTTTCTGTTTATAATGCTCACACCAAGGAGTATTTCAGTTCAGTCTACTGGGAAGACGGAAAATATGTCCCTGAGGCGTTGACGGCTCTGGAATATATGTTTCGTGACCACTACAACGGAGCTGAAAAGCCCATTGATAAAAAGTTGTTGAACCTTCTCTTCGCGATGCAAAAAAGACTCAGAACCGACCGGCCTTTCCATCTGATCTCAGGTTACCGGTCGCCCGCTACAAATGCCCGTTTAAGAAAACGCATGCGTGGAGTTGCCAGAAGGAGCCTTCACATGTACGGCCAGGCTGCAGATGTCCGGATGCCGGGAGAAAGCCTTAAAAAGATCAAGAAGGCTGCACGTGAGTTGCAGTCAGGCGGAGTAGGGTATTATCCTCGAGCAAACTTTGTTCATGTTGATGTAGGCAGAGTACGGTTCTGGTAAAAAACCGGTATTAATGATTTGTGCCTGAAGTTTTCCCCCAGTATAAAACAATAAGTGCTGCCCCGATACAGGCGAGAATTACGCCTGTTGAAAAGAGGTATCTGTAGGGGATTGCCAGAACTCCGGATAAGGAACTTGCATCACTTACCGTGGTGTTTAAAGGACCTGCCCCCAATACTACGACCATATTACCGAGGTTCTGAAAGAAGTTCGAGGTAAGGCAGAGTTCAGGCACAGGTTTAAACTGCGTTATGAAGGGCATTGTCGCGGTTGGCAGGCATATTCCCGCAAGGATTAATATGATACCGATCTTTGTTGATGTTTTCATCTGCTGAATGAAATAAAACAGGCTGAAATATAATTTTAAATTAGCAAGTAACTGGATTAATTGTCAAATGAATCTATCCTGCGGCTTTGCGTACCGGCTTGCTTTTGTGAGAAAGCGCTGTAACATTAGTCCAGGACATGGACTTCTTTTTCTTTGCACTTCGGTGCTGCGTTCCTCGAGGCGGCCGTGCAAAATTATTACTGTGTGACGGATCAGCCTTTTTATAGTCAAAACCCTCCAGTTTGCGGCGTTCCACCTTTTCCCCAAGAACGCGTTCAATGCTGAGGACCATGGGTTCATCTTCCCGGGTCATGAATGTGAAGGCATCACCGGTTTTTGCTGCCCTGCCGGTACGGCCGATCCGATGTGTATATGCATCAGTGGTATCGGGCATATCAAAATTTATCACATGGGATATGCATGAGACATCTATGCCACGGGCCGCAATGTCAGTCGCGACAAGTACCTGGTACCTGCCGTCACGAAATCCATTCAATGCTTCCTGGCGTTTGTTCTGGGAGAGGTTGCCCTGCAATGATGCAGCGCGATAGCCGGCTTTTTCCAGCTGTGCTCCCAGACGTTTGGCACGATGTTTTGTCCGCGTAAAGACCAGTACCGATTCAGTGTCAGTTTTGCCAAGCAGTTTGAGCAACAGACCGGTTTTAAGGTCCTGATTAACCGGGTAGAGCGCGTGGGCCACAGTGTTAATGGGAGCTGTGTGATCGATCTGTACGGTGACAGGTGACTGCAGAATCTCGTTGGCCAGTTTCCTGATTCCCCCGGGCATTGTCGCTGAAAAGAGCAGTGTCTGTCTTGAGCGCGGTATATGACTGATGATCTTCTTTATGTCTGGCAGGAAGCCCATGTCCAGCATCCGGTCAGCCTCATCAAGGACGAGCACCTCGACTTTCGACAGGTTGATCGTGCGCTGGTTCATATGATCGAGCAGGCGTCCGGGACAGGCAACAATTATATCAACACCTGCACGCAGCTTCTTTATCTGCGAGTTCATGTTGACACCTCCATAAATGGTGGCGCACCGGAGCCCTGTTTTGCGACCAAGTGTCCTGACAGTCTCATGTGTCTGTTCCGCGAGTTCACGGGTGGGGGCTATGACAAGGGCGCGTATATTTCCGCGAGGCCCTTTGATAAGACGTTGAAGAATCGGCAGCACAAATGCAGCTGTTTTGCCTGTTCCGGTCTGTGCAAGCCCCATGACATCCTTGTTCTCCAGGGCTGGCGGAATTGCCTTGGACTGAATCGGTGTAGGTTCTGTAAAGCCAGCATCTTTGATGCCGGCCGCAACCTGGGTATCTAAATTAAATATTTCAAATTCCATAATGTGAATTGTCTCCTTTTTTTCTGCTTGCGGGGAAACCCCGTGTATTCCGGGGCTTACGATATGTAGGATTCATCCGGGTACATCAAGTAGTAGTTTCTTTATAGTATCAGCAATTGGTATAACCTGTCAATAGGACGCTCTTTTTTTGCTGTTGATACAGAAGTTGCCTGAATTCTCAACCGATATTGCCAACTCACTTTTTCTTTAGACTATTCCTTGCATCGCGCAGCTTATTTATCAGTCGTACAAGAGCGTCGGTTATACTGTGCGGTCGTGGACGAATTCTTACTGATTTTACGTTTTCCATCACCACCCCTTTTTCGATATAAATTGAAGATGATTTTTTCGTATCCAGTACCTGGCTGGGAAAAACACTTCTGTGCCCTGTCATGACATAACTGACTATACAGGAAACAGCGGCATAGGGAGCGAGCTCAGGGCCAAAGAATTCAATTGCCATAATACTGGCGGATATGGGAGTATTTGTGGCCCCGGCAAGGAGACTCACCATTCCTATAGCTGCAAACAGTGACGGGTCTAAACCCAGCATCAAAGCAAACGCGCTACCTGCAGTGGCCCCGATAAAAAAGATCGGGGTCACCACCCCTCCGCTTCCGCAGAAGGCGAGGGTAATGCAGGTAAATACTATTTTCAGCAGAAATTCGTACGTGAACGCTGTAGTGCCTTGCAATGCCTCCTGGATTGTATCAAGACCCAACCCAAGATATCTGGTAGAGGTAGCAAAAACGAGCAGCACGATTATACTGCCTCCGATCAGGCCTTTAAAAGGCTCCCATATCTTAATCCTTCGATTTGCGGATTCCATAAGTTTCATGGTCTCGATTAACAGGAGAGAACAGAGACCGAAGAAAACAGCACCTATAATAACTTCAATGAACAGTCCTTCAGAAAATTTCGGGACAAACTCCATGGGGCTGTAAAAGTACACTGCGCCCAGAGAGGATGAGACCTGATAACTGATAATGCCGGCAACAAAGGAGGGAAACATTACATCGTAGAACATGGTCCCGATAAAAAGCACTTCGACCCCGAAGAGGGCACCCGCAATGGGGGTACCGAAAACCGACGCAAACCCCGCACTTATGCCGCATATGATCAGTACGCGCTTATCTTTTTTGTTGAAACGGAATATGCGGGCAAAAATAGATGACAGCCCCGCTCCTATCTGTGCTGCAGGGCCTTCCTTTCCGACCGAGCCCCCTGCCATGATAGTGATAACAGTTGCAACCAGTTTAACCGGAACCGTAAAGGGATTCATCTTGCCGCCGTATCTGTGTACCGCTTCTATCACCTTTTCTGTTCCGTGTCCTTTTGCTTCAGGGGCAAAGAGCCTGATCAGGAGTCCGGACAGGAAAAGAGCAACGGGAAGCAGCAGGTAATAATATTTAAACTGGCCGGCATAGAGTGTGCTTCGGTGAAGAATTTCTATGAAGACATATGTGGATGTCCCAACGAGGACCCCGACGCATGACGCCAGGAAGAACCATTTTACAATACTGATAAAAAGAACTGACTGTTCAAGGATCAGATGTTTCTTTTTCACGCTTTATCATACGGTATTTCTATTAAACTTATATAGTCCGGTCCGCATAATTACTGACGCCTCAGATTTTATGAGCTAGACTCTTCTGAGTAACAGCTCCTTATTATAGGCAGTGATAACATCGCCTCTTTTTAACATGCCGACGATTTTTCTCTTATTGGAAAAGCTGACAACAGGAATTTCATCTATATCTTTGCGGGAAAAATGTTCTATCGCGGTATTGAGGTTATCATTTGGCGTGAGGACTATGACATTTCGCGAAATTATATTTTTTACCCTGAGGATGTCTTTAAGGTCTTCTTCAAAGAGGACACTCTTAATGTCATGAAGAGAGATTATCCCGGTCAATAAATCATGTTCATCAACAACAGGAAAGTAGAAACTGTCTCCTTCAATAATATTGCCAAGGAGTTCATTCATGTCCGTATCTTCATGAACAGTTGCAAATCCTCTCTTCATAATTGATCCAACCGTAATTGTACTCAGTACGCTCGCCTCTCTACCTTCATGAATTGTTATTCCTTTCCTTGAGAGCTCCACGGAATCTATTGAATCATAGTGCATGCGCCGGGCTGTGAGTGTTCCAATTATACTTGCCAGCATAATCGGAATAATGATCTCGTAATTGCCTGTCATCTCAAAGAGGAGAAATATCGCGGTCATTGGTGCATGCGTTACAGCAGCAAGAAACGCACCGACACCGACGGTAGCGTACGCCCCCGGGTTTGCGGTGTATCCTGGTAACAGGTTGTGTACGACCCACCCGTAACTCCCGCCTACCATGGCGCCGATAAAAAGGGCAGGAGCGAACACTCCGCCAGAGCCTCCGGAACCAAGGGTAAGAGACGTAGCCACGACTTTTATAAAAATGAGCGCGAACATGGTCAGGAATATGATTTTTCCCTCAAGTGCATTTTCGATAAATTCATAACCGTCACCCATAACCTCGGGATAGAATATGCCTATTGTTCCCACAATCAAGGCTCCTAAGGCCGGTTTTAAATGGGGATTCATGTTTAAGCCGTCAAACCTGTCTTTAATTGAAAAGAATGCTTTGATATAAAAAACTGCTGCCAGTCCCACGATAACACCGAAAAGTATGTACAGAGGTATTTCGACACCGCTGACCAGTTCGTATTGCGGTACCGTGAATATAGGATTTTCACCATAATACATTCTCGAGACAACGGTCGCTATTCCTGATGAAATAACAATAGCAGAGAATGAAGTAAGCTCATAGTTGCCGAGGAGCACAATTTCTGTGGCAAACATTACCCCTGCAATCGGGGCATTGAATGTTGCGGCAATTGCTCCTGCTGAACCCGCAGCAATGAGGAGTTTAATTCTGTTTTCAGAAACCCTGGAAATCTGGCCTACCAGTGATCCGCAGACCCCTCCAATCTGAGCAATCGGCCCCTCAACTCCTGCAGATCCTCCGGATCCTATGGTAAATGAGGCGCCCAGTATTCTTACGACCAGCGTCCTGAACTTTATTATCCCTCCGCGTATGTTTACCCTTTCCAGAAATCGCGGAAATCCGTATCCGTACACTTCCTCACGGGACAGATAATATAAGGGAATAAGAAGAAGCGCGCCGCTTATCGGCAGCAGGGGCAGTAATAATTTGTAATAACCGCCTTCATGAATGCGAAGCAGTTCAGAACCTTTGACAAAAATCAGGGCGTGAACAAAATGCATGGTGGCACGGAAGACTATATTGGCTAAGCCGCTGAGCAAGCCTACCAGGATGGACATGATAATAATGACGGTATGCTCGCCTAACCTGAAGTTGAAAAGTCTGTCCAGTAATTTTTCTGTCTTTTCGGTCTGCATATTTATTGTCGGTAATACGTATATCTACAATTATTCCGGTACCAGAAATACCATAAGTATAATATATTTCATGAAAACAAAGACGGAATTGTTCACGCGGGCCGCTCTGGTGCTCTGTGGGAATAATTGTCTCTGAAAGAGGATGGAGCGCTTCCGGGGCTACAGTTCAATAATATGTTTGCCCCTGTTTTTCATACTGTACCAGACGGACAGGTAGTCCCTTATCTGGCGGGTCAACAGGAAATTGGTGCGTACGTACTCTTTGCCCCGTTTCCCCATGTTTCGGGACATTTCAGGATTGTTCAGGTATTGCCTGATTCTGAATGCCGCTCCCTCAACTGAATGAACAACAAAACCGGTTATGCCATGGATTATCTGCAGAGGAATCCCGCCTACCGCTCCTCCTATGACAGGTTTCTCCTTCCACATCGCTTCAGAAACGGTAAGGCCGAACCCCTCCTTGATAGACTTCTGGAGAATCACATCGGACATTCTCTGAAGGGCGTTTATTTCTTTGTGGCAATCAGGAGGAAGAAGTAATATGTGGATGTCAGGATCATTGCCGGCATACTCTTTTACTTTATTGAGGACTTCTTCGCCTTCCGGATCATCAGTCGCGGGGCTTCCGGCAAGTACTAACTGGCAGTCATTATATTTTTTAACGATCTTGTACGCGTTAATTACACCTATAGGGTCTTTAAATACATCAAACCGGGAGACCTGCAGCAGGATCGGCCTGTCCCGCGGGATGTTCAACTTTTCACTGACTTCGTTTATTTCATCCTCGGACAGATCTCTGTTCTTATCGCTCAGGGGGTCGATAGAAGGTGTTACGATAAACTCATCAATGGGAAGAGATTTTGCGAATTTCGGAACCGAGAATATTGCCGCGTCATAATCCTTCACATACGTTTTCAGGTTAGGCCAAACAGAACCAGCAGGATTGGCAACATCGATATGACAGCGCCACATCCAGACTTGTCCTCTTTTCTTTGAGCTTTTGCTCCTGAAGTTTATAAGAGGAGCCGGTTGAGGGTCATGTATTAAAACAGCATCCGCACCGAGCTTGAGCTTTTTGCTGTTTTCTTCATTTACTTCATAGTAATGGTTCCACATCTTTCGCGTGAACTTTTCTTTATTCCCCTGGAGCGCATTATGGGTCTTTTTTGTAAACTCATAAAAACTGTTATCACCTTCTATAACTTCCCATCGTGTGTTGATGCCGAGGCCATTAAGAAAGGGCACCATGCGGTGTAAAATTTCTGCTACACCGCCTCCTTCCCGGGTAGAGTTCACATGAACAAATGATTTTCCCTGAAGTTTGTCGCAGAGCCGCTGAATAAGAAGCAGATCGCCTTTTGGCGCTATTCCCGAGTATTGTTTAATCAAATCACCACTCCTTCCATATCAGCTCTTACCTGCTCCCCGACAATGACCTTTATGTGGGTCCTGAGACGCTCGATGCTGTGCATAAAGGGGTCGATGTCGCGTATCCGGTCAGCAAGCTCTTTTCTGAACAGGGTATGTTCTATCCAGCGTGAAAAATCATCGACCATGCCCTCACCGAGACGCACCCGTGAATCATAAAAGTGGTAATAAATACTGGTCGGGTCAATATGGTCAATTGCAACGAGGAACTCTGCCAGATTTTTTGTCTTGATCCCGGAAGGAAATACAAGACTGACAGTCTGTACAAAATAAAACTCATTCCCTTCAACAACATCAAGGGGACGGGGGAATTCCTTCAGAAACTCATCGATTACCCGGATCAGTTCCTTTCTCACGCCGTTGACAGACTTAAATGTATAGGGGTCTATATTTGAGAGCCTCTCTGCAAGGGCCCTCTGTTCCAGAGTCTCTCCGGCCCAATGAGCAAAATCATTTGTGTATTCAAAAATATGGCCCTTCAGAAAATATTGATACACATGGTGAAATATGGATTCATCTCCAATCGTGGATATTACCTGCCTCATCTGAGAAAGGTTTCTGGCGTGCCTGCCGGTAGACTTAAGGATGCTGACACACTGCTTAAACTCGAAGGGTTCTACTTTTCTTGCCAATTTTTTTCCTTTTTTACCCATATTGTCTGTGCGGGAAGAACTATATACACCTTCCTCCATGAGATATTAACGGCGCACTGTTGAACGCGCGCAATATCTGTTGGAAAATATCTGTGCTGTTAACCCGCTGCCTTTTTCTTTTTTTCTGTGAAAGCCATAACCGGCCTGGTTAAAGAAGCCAGCCTTGCATCAAAACTGGTGATAAATTCCCTGAATTCCGCTACCATTTCCTTAGAGAGAGACTTACCTCTTGGCAGCTGGATTTTCAGTGGATTAACAAATTTACCATTGTACTTGATTCTGTAATCGAGATGGGGGCCTGTTGCCATACCGGTAGATCCTACATATCCGATCAAATCACCCTGTGATACTTTAACCCCGCGTCGTATTTTACGGGGAATTCTTGAGAGATGACCGTAATAGGTCTGATACCCTCCGGGATGTTTTATTTTAACCATCTTGCCCATCTGTCCTTTCCGTCCCGCGAACAGAACCTTTCCGCTTCCCGCCGCTGAAACAGGGGTGCCTGTGGACGCCGCATAATCAACTCCAAGGTGTGGTCTTTTGACTTTTAGTACAGGATGGAGGCGTCTTCTGTTAAATTTCGAACTGACATATTTAAATTTCAGCGGAGACCTGAGGAGCGCCTTTCTGAGTGATTTGCCCTTTTCGTCAAAATAGTCGACGTACCCGTCATCATCGTATCTGTATGCCCTGTGGATTTTCCCCCTGTTGACAAACTCTGCCGCAAGAATCTTTCCGTATCCCTTAAAGGCTTCGCCAAGCCACAACTCTTCAACGATGATCTTTACAGTATCTCCGTTATTAATGTCATTTGAAAAGTCAATGTCCCAGGCAAAAATATCAGCCAGACTCTGGGTGAGCTTTCTGTATTCCCTGTGAGTTCCCGGCATTGATGAAGCAAGGTTGCTGTTAATGACTATATAAAAAGAACCGGTCTTTTTCTCATATTCGAGATCAATTTTCTCAGCCTTAAACCCTTCAGTGGATCTCTCAACATTCAGAAAGCTGTCATCGCTTATTCCAAACTGCATACTAAGAATTTCATTCGTGTCCTTTGACAACTCAAATGAATACATGCTTCCGACAGATATTCTGGACAGGTTATAGGCTTTTTTGGAGGTATGGTATATTCTGGTCAGTTCAGACTTGTCCAGCTCATGTTTTCCAAATATTGAGTCCATGGTTTCACGAGACTGAACGATTCCGGCAATGGTCCGGTTTTTACTCTCAACGTGAGTCGGTGTTTCTATTGCCGATTTAGCAGCCGGAACTGTTTCAGAACGCAGAAGGCACGAAACAGCAGGGATCAGTCCGACCACCAGCAAGGTCAGAAGTAGTCTTTTCATCGGCCTACCCATTACGATTCCTTGACCTCCGGTGATGTTTCGGCAGAGGGGTCCTTTGGAGCCGCTGTCTTCTTTTTGGCGGCACTTTTCTTTTTCACAGCTGCCTTCTTTGCTGCCGCGGTTTTCGTCTTTACAACAGTTTTCTTCTTGGCTGCTGTTTTCTTTTTAACAGTGGTTTTCTTTTTTACCGTTGTTTTTGTTGCAGGCGATTTTTTCTCCGCTGTGCCGGCATCTATTGTTTCCAGTTTTGTTATCTGCTTTTCAAGTTTATTAATGTTTTTGATGAGAGCAACTACTTTTCTGTTTCCAAGAGGGTTTTTCTCATGTGCATTTATGAGGTCGTATACCTCACCTCCGAGTTTCGCAAACTCTTCCTGGACCTTCATGTTTAAATTGAATTCCTGGTATTTTTTCTTGCCCCCTGAGGTAAGTTCTTCAACTTTTTTGGTGAGGGCAGAACTGCCTTCCTTGAATATATCAATTCCTTCTTGAAAGTTTTCCTTTAAGTCCTTCTGAATTTTGTCCCAGAAACTCACTGTTATCCTCCTTTGCGCAGTAATACGCAACACCTGTTATTACGGTTAATTATATAATTACTTAAATTATTTCTCTATACTGTGACATATCTCACAGTTTATCAGTACCTGCCATCATTGGTTATCTTCATCAACAGCCTCTTTTACCATATCAAGTATAAAGGGCAATGCTGACTCAACTCTATCCCAGCTCGATATAAGGGGGACTCCGAGAGGGTCTTTCATTATAATCTCAGAAGCCACTTTAATGCCCCGGGTAAATGCCTCAACAGCAAGGCTTTCTTCATGCCGGTCAAATTCGAGTCCGTTTATGGCAGCATCATCTTCATAACGCTTTAACAGGTCCTGAGCGGTCCGGACATATGTTGCTATCAGTGTTCTGAAAAGACCGGATGAAAAAACAATGCCCTCCGAGGCAAGAGTTCTGAAGATGGATTTGCTGATGTCAATGCACATTTTCAGCAATCCTTTTTCAATGTCATCAGAGGACAGGGCCTGGTGCTTATGCTCATAGTTGTCAGCGATATCAACCTGGCAAATTCTCCGCAGGGAGCAGTTTCTGTACACTTCAGCCAGAACCCCGACCTCCAGCCCCCAGTCACCCGGTATTTTGTTCACGCGGGCGATATCAACGTCCATGGAAAATTCTCCTGCCAGGGGATATCTGAAGCTGTCCAGGAACTCTAATAACGGCAGTTCACCGCATATTTTTTTAAGTGATCGTAAAAGGGGGGTTACAAGAAGCCTGGTCGCTCTTCCGTGCATTCTGTCAGTCACACGGCTGTAATATCCCTTGCAGAATTCATATTCAAGGATCGGGTTTGCCACGGGATAACAGAGCCGTGCAAGCATTTCACGGCTATAGGTGAAGATGTCGCAGTCATGAAGAGCGATTACACTGATATTTTTCTGGGCTATGATGTAACCATACGCAAGCCACGCAGACTGTCCCTTTCCGGTGTCTCCCAGCTGAAGGCCTGCTGCGGCAATGGTTTTGTATACCTCCTTGAGCCTTTCCCCATTATTCCAGATAAGCTTTGTTGACTGCGGCAGTACAGAAAAGAACTCTCTGGCATAGTCATATTCTTCCCGGCTGCAGGGACCGAGCGTTACAATTATCTTGCTCAGATATTTAACATCTTTTAACTCCTGTATGATTCCCTTCAGGGCTTTCCCCTTAAGCTCAGAATAGAGGGAGGGAAGCACCAGGGCAATAGGTCGTTCTCTTGAGTGAAAGAATAAATCAGATTCAATCTTTTCCAGATTTGACTCACCAAGCTTGTGGAATGTAGGAAGAACACCGCCTTGATGAAAATCAGACATAATAACCTTTCTCTCTGCAATTAAAATTGAATAAAATTAAGTATATATGTTAATAAATAAATGGTCAAGAGTATTTACCTCATAAGTTATGAAAGACAATAAGAAAATTATCGAGCAAATTTTTACCGCGTCTCTCTCCAGTGTGTACCCGGATCAACTGGTCAAGGGGTACATCAACAATATTGTGTCCTATTATTCCATGAAGAGTTTCAAGAGGCTTATTGTCACTGGTTTTGGCAAGGCCTCATATATGATGGCAAAGGCCCTGGAAGAGTCCGACGCGATGGAGTTCATTGATGAAGGCGCGGTAGTTACCAAATACGGTCATGGCAGTAATGGTGCTGTTCTACAGCTGAACCCTTCAACAGACAGCAGCGGGCAGCCGGCCGGGTTGCAGAAAATTCATGTCTACGAAGCAGGGCATCCGATTCCGGACGCAAAGGGGATTCTTGCTGCCGATAACATCATCAGGCTTGTTGAGAGTGCTGATGAAAATACCCTTGTTGTTTGTTTAATCTCCGGCGGTGGCTCTGCACTTTTTGTATCACCCTGCGATGGGGTTACGCTGGGCGAAAAACAGGAGATTACCGATCTTCTGCTCCGGGCGGGGGCTGACATCGGGGAATTAAATGCCGTGAGAAAACATCTTTCAAAGGTAAAGGGAGGAAGGCTTGCAGAGATTGCCTCCCCAGCTGAGATAATCAGCATTATGATATCAGATGTCATTGGAGACAGCCTTGATGTAATAGCATCCGGGCCAACAGCTCCGGATTCATCGACCTATCAGGATGCACTGGATGTAATAGATAAATATGATCTTGCTGGACGGGCGCCCGTGAGTGTGATGGACCACCTGAGAAAGGGCCGGCAGGGCGTGCTCCCTGAAACCCCCAAAGATGAAAATCCTGTATTTGAAAACGTTCAAAATGTGATCGTGGGCAGCAACTCGATAGCTCTTGAGGCAGCTAAAAAGAAGGCCGAGTCCCTTGGAATGAGAACGAGGATCGTAACAGCGGCGCTTCAGGGGGATGCAGGAGAAGCTGCTATAAAACTGGCAGAAGAAGCGAAACAAGAGCGCGAAAAAAGTACCAGGGTTCCAACATGCCTGATTTCCGGTGGAGAAACAACAGTCGTTGTGAAGGGTTCAGGAGCAGGAGGGAGAAATACAGAGCTTGCATTGAAATTTGCGATGGAGATTGAGGGAGTATCCGGAATAACACTGCTTTCAGCCGGAACAGACGGTACTGACGGGCCCACAGATGCTGCCGGCGCTATTGTTAACGGACAGACAGCTGCAACAGCAAAGTCCCGCGGTTTGGATCCCCGGGCATACCTCGATAGAAACGACTCATATCATTTCTTTAAAGAGCTGAACTCGCTCGTAATAACAGGGCCTACCGGAACAAATGTTATGGATGTTCAGATTATCATAATAGATACAGATAAATTAAGTTATATAGGATGTTAATTACACATAGCTAAAGTTAATTATTATCTGGTGGAAGCTGAATATATTGCGATTAAATCATGAATGCCCGGTCTGAAGATCCGGGGTTTTTTGCGTGCGGGGGCTTTCATTATTGTCAGCCGCTTGGGCCTGTTGACCCTGCAGATTGTCCTGTCCTGTATTCCCTTGTTCACCTGTCTTTTCATTTCTCAGGTGAAATCCTTTGATCAGGTCTTGAAGGTCTCGTGCCAGTTCATTCAGGGATTGAGTTAATTCAGATGATTTTCCGGCGCTGGCAGCGGTCTCTCCTGATAAGTCTGCAATGGATCCGATGCTGGATGAAATCTGGGATGTAGCGGCAGACTGCTCTTCAGCAGAAGCGGCGACCTGCTGGATCATATCAGTTACGTCATTTATTGATACTACTATTTCCTGGAGCGCTTCACCAGCCTGGTTTGCCATTTCAAGGCCTGATTTTACTTCTTTCTGCCATGCCTGGTGTGATGCCAGCGTCCTGTTTGTGTTACCTTGAATGTTCTGAATCATGTCCCGTATCTGACTCGTTGATGCGGATGTTTTTTCTGCGAGTTTCCGCACCTCATCAGCGACAACGGCAAATCCCCGGCCATATTCTCCAGCGCGGGCCGCCTCAATTGCCGCATTTAAGGCAAGCAGGTTGGTTTGTCCCGCAATGTCATCGATTACCGTGATAATATCACCTATTTCTTCAGACCCTTTTACGAGTGCCTCAAATGTGGAGGCAGACTCAGTGGCTAATTTTGAAATGCTTGTCATGCTTTTTACTGTATTTGAAATAGTGTTGGCGCTATTGTAGGCAAGTTCAGTAGCTCCCCGTGCAGAGTTAGCTGCTTGTAACGTGTTCTGGGCAACGTCATAATATGACGTTGATATCTGTTCAACAGCAACGGCCACCTCACTGCTCTGCGAAGACTGTTCCTCGGCATTGTGTGCAATCTGTAATGCTTCGCCGGAAAGGGTATCCAGATTTGCATGCAGGGTGCCGGTAGCGCTTTTCACCTGAGCGATTATATTCCCAAGGCTTCCTATTGCCATATTAAAGTGTGTTGCGAGGGAACCGAATTCATCTTTTCTCGATTCATCCATCAATATGCTCAGGTCCCCAGCACCAAAACTTCTTGCCATAATATTGAGCTCATGTATCGGTGAAGTGGTTGATCTGTAGAGCCTATAGAGAACCGTGATAAATATGATAAGAATGACTGCAGCTATGGCGGAGACAGTTAGCTCAACTCTGGAAGCGACCTCTTTTGCCTGGGACTCTATTTTTTCCGCGAGGGACCTTGATTCCTTCAGGAGTAAATCAGATTCTGTTAATAGCTTCCCGTACTGCAGCATTGCGGCATCGTCTTCAACATGAACATAAGGATTGTTTTTCATGAATGAGATGACGTTATCCCGGACCATGGTCCACTGAGGATCGATTACCTCGCGGAGTATGCCATGGATATCACGGTACCTGTCATCTGATATGAGCTTCTCATGGATTGCGCCGAATTCTGTCAGGTTGCGAGTCGTCACTTCTATTGATAAGGGTTCTCCCTCATCAATAATGAACTCATTTAATCCCCTGAATACACCCTGAAGATTATTAACTGCCCGTTCAAGCAAAAAGGCTGTTTCAGATTTAAACATTATTGCACGGCTTCCATAAAACATAAACGATCCCATAACCAGAAAGAGCAGAATCAGTGCAACTGAAGAGGAAATTATTCTCGTTTTTATCGTCACGCTAGCTCCCGAGCAGAAAATGACCATGAAGGACTGAGGTTACAGTCCTTCATGGTCCACCCATTAATGATCTACGGCGTACCCTTTTTCCGTCCATGTGGAATAGCCTTCCCGCATCCACATCACATTCTTATAGCCCGCTTCTATGGCCGCTTTTGAAGCATAGTATGATTTCCATCCATTGGGACCGTCACTGTGAAAAACGATTTTTGCGTTCTTGTCCCCGGGCAGTTTGGACATATCAAACTCGCCAGTACGCTCAGCAGGATGCCCTTTTTTCGTCCATTTATAGGGAAGTGATACAGCACCGGGCAGGTGGCCTTTACCAAAATTAAGAGCTTTTCTCATATCATATACCATCATGCCTTCTTCAACCATTTTTTTTGCGACATCTGCGGAAACCATCTGGACACCTTCCGGCGGAGTTTCCGGAGTAGGTACTGATCCTGCCATCACCATGCCGGTAAAGGCAAAGAGAGCTACAAAAGTCATCAACAATATTTTCTTCATATTTTCCTCCATTCACGGATATATGAGTTAATTTCCTTTACAGGAAATATGTATCTGCTTCATTTCTTATCGGTTCATGCATGGATATACTTTAGAAGGATTATCAGCAGGGCAGGGGTGCTTTTATAACGCTTCTCAGGGGAGAGGAAATAAAAAAGGATGCTGATCTTTTGAGGGGACATGGTCAAAGTTAAAATAGGTTCTCGGTGTTGGAAGGGATAACTTAAACCGAAAGATCAGCATCCTTATTCTGTGATATATCTGTTTGTCAGGTCTTTTTGCTCGCTCTCCCTGGAACGTCCTGTATTAGCCGGAATCACTGTACGTCAATTCCTTACTCCTTAGCCTTATTTATTATCGACATTAGGTTTGGAAAACTTTAGGGCTGAGTAATGAAAGCCTCATCAATACATATCTGATTATCGAAAAAACCGTGTAGGGGAAAGGCTGAATGGGGATAAAGGAAATTAAGGATGCTGGCCCATGTTAGGGGACATGGCTGAAATAAAAGGTTGGGCTCTTAGCGTAGGCAGGGAAATAACCTTTTAATCAGGGGCCAGCATCCGAGCTGATTTCCTCTATGTCTATAATCATTCTACTATATCCAAATAACTTTGTAAATACCCGGATTTAAAATATAGGATTATTTATTCAGAAAGTGAAAATAGAGTAAATAAATCAAATTAATCAGTTAGTTATGAATTGCAAATTTATCCGGAAGTAGATGGAAATTAAAATCTCCCTAAGGAAAAGGAATAAGGTTGAAATCAATTAAGAAAATGTATGGGTTACTGCAGAATATTTCTTATCATCAAGAGGGCTGCCTCACTGCCGGTGCATATCTGACCGAAATTATACGGATGTTAACCCTTCACGAATAGCATACTTTGTCAGCTCGGCAACATTGCGAATGTTCAGCTTTCCCATGACCTGCCGTCTGTGAGACTCAATGGTCTTGGCACTTACATGAAGGTCAGCTGCGATCTCTTTTGTAGACTTGCCTTCAGCAATAAGCTGCAGAACTTCACGCTCCCTGTCTGTTAAAAGGGAAAATGACTTTGGACTGGGCCCTGATGACTGTGACACCAGGCTTTCTACAACTATACTTGCTATCTGGGGATTAATATATGTTTTGTTGTCCAGGACAACCCGTATCGCATGTTCAAGTTCATCAAACGCACTGTCTTTAATAAGGTATCCCGATGCCCCTGCTTTAAATATTTCTGAAATGAACTGTTTATCATAATGCATTGACAGGGCCACGACCTTTATGGCCGGATGATCTGCTGTTATTTTTCGTGTGGCATCTACCCCGTTCAAGCCGGGCATGCTGATGTCCATGATAACTACATCTGGAGACAGCTCACCTGCCAGCTGAATCCCTTTCCTGCCGTCCGCTGCTTCACCGACAACTTCCATATCACTGTAACTCTTTATGAGCGAGCGGATACCGTCCCGTAATATTTTATGGTCGTCTACTAATAATATCCTGATCATCTCGTTGACTCCTTTTCTTAGGATTGGCATTATTTAAGGGGGCAACAATCGTAACCTTTGTGCCGCCGCCAGACCTGGACTCCACAGTAAAGAGCCCGCCGATCTGGTTCATTCTCTCCCTTATGTTGAATAAACCAAATCCACTCGGTTTTTCTGAAGCACCGGTAAAACCGCTGCCATTATCCTCCACCGTAAGTTCCAGGTTTTCACTGCTGCTGGTCATTGTTATGGAAACACTGGTTGCTCCGGAATGTTTTACGACATTAACCAGCAGTTCCCTCACCGCCTGAAAAATAAAAAAACGAACATTGTTATTAAATGGCTTATTAAAATCATCACTATGACAGCGTATATCCAGGTGATGTTTATCACGGAACTGATCCGCAAGCCAGTGAACAGCGTGACTGAGCCCTAACTCATAAAGTATAGGAGGACTCAGTTCAAAAGTCAATGACCGTGTTTCCGTGATCGTCTGATCTATCAACTGAGCCACTTCCTGTATGCTTCTTTTAAGAGCTGCCGAAGGAGCTGACTTGCCGAGGGCACCGAGCTTAATCTTGGTCAGGGCCAAAGTCTGGCCGATGCAGTCATGAAGCTCCGTCGCGATTCTCCTTTTTTCATTTTCTTCAATGAGTGAGAGTTTTGAAGCCAGGGACTGAAGCTGTTTCTGGTAGTCATCAAGTTCCTTTTCAGTCTCTATTCGTTTGGTAATGTCCCTGAATACGATAACAAATCCGGTCCTGTTTCCCACAACGTCCTTGATCGGAGCTGAGCTTAATTCCACACTTATGGGAGATTTTCCCTTGATCAGCAGTTCGTATCTGGAATGCTCAGTAACGATTCCCTCTCTGATTATGTTATCAAGCATACTGGAGAGACTGTTTTCCATCTTGTCATCGTGGGAAATGGTACTCACATGTTTACCCTGAGCCTTTTTTATGCTAACCCCGGTGAGTGCCTCTGCGATCGGATTCATGAATGTGACCGTGCCATTATTGTCTGTGGATATTACAGCGTCATTAATGCTTCTCAGGGTGGTGTATAGCCTGGTTTCACTCTGCTTTAACTTATCTTCCATTTTGTGTTTATACAGTGCCATTTCGATAGTTGCATGCATTTCCCTGTCTTTGAAAGGCTTAACAAGATAGCCATATGCCCCGGACTTCTTTGCTTTCTTCAGAACCTTGTTGTCTGTGTGAGCGGTAAGGTAAATTATTGGAATATTATGATGGGATAAAATCTTTCGCGCTGTTTCTATGCCGCTCATGTTGTCCTGCAGGATAATATCCATCATAATCAGGTCAGGCGGGGTTGTTTTCGCGATTTTTATGGCGTCCTTGCCTGTAGCAGCGGTTGCTATTACATTGTATCCGAAAGACAGGAGGCTGGCCTCAATGTCTTTGGCGATGATCCGTTCATCTTCCACAACGAGTATGGATGTTTTTCCCATTATGCGTCCTCTGATCTCTGCAAAACTGCCCCTGAGCGTGTATAATCAGATCGATGTGCTGAATTGATAGATGAAGTACGTCCCCGGTATTGTCTGACTTGCCTGACACAGATATCAGCCATGTTAAGTAACTATATAAAGTAAAAAATAAATTTGCAACCTTGATGGGTTACATGCTTTTACTATACCACACACTGGGTAAATAGGATCGAAGATGCGGAAAAAAGCGATAATATTCACGGACCTTGACGGCACCCTGCTTGATTCGGACTACTCCTGCAGACAGGCTGTCGCAGCCCTTAAGCTGATTAAAGCATTACATGTTCCCCTTATCCTCTGCTCCAGTAAAACCCGGGCTGAAATAGAGCGCATCAGGAAAAAGCTTGATAATAAAGATCCCTTTATCTCAGAAAATGGTGGTGGAATTTTCTTTGCAAAAAAATCGAAGGGGCTGAAAAAAAAGTTTTCTCTTACTGAAGAAAGTGATTACCTGGTCTTAAAGCTGGGAGCCCCATATGCTGACCTGCGTAACGAGATCAATGAACTTCGCAAGGAGGGGTTTGATCTAAAAGGCTTTGGAGATATGACGGTAAAAGAGGTTGCTGAACTGACAGGATTGACGGTGAGCGATGCACGGCTGGCAATAAAAAGAGATTTTGATGAACCCTTTGTATTCAGCGGTGACAGCGCCGCGGAGAGATCATTAAAGAAAAGAATAAAAGTCCGGGGCTTTAACTTCACACAGGGAGAATTCTTTCACCTGATGGGTGACAGTGACAAGGGAAGGGCGGTCGAGAAAGTAATGCAGGCATTTGAAGTAAAAGAACAGGGGTTAATAACAATTGCTCTCGGGGACAGCCCCAATGATATTGAGATGCTTCAACGTGTTGATTACCCTGTTGTTGTTCAGAAAAAAGACGGTTCTTATAACGAGGCGATTACCCGGGCGGTGAAAGGCTGCATAAAAGCTCCTGGCATAGGCCCGGATGGGTGGAACAGGGCGGTCCTTGATCTTCTGCAAAAGATCAGATAAAGTGTGCAACACAACTACTTGAAACTCTGTTCCTCTGCAGGGAAAATCCCCTTTTCAATATCGTCTTTATATTCCCTGATCGCACTGAGTGCATCCATCTTTACATCCGCATATTTCTTGACGAATTTTGGAACAAACCGTTCAAAGAGTCCGATCACATCATGGAGGACCAGAATCTGCCCGTCGCAATGAGGGCCGGCTCCTATTCCGATCGTGGGGATCGAGAGGTCTGCAGAAATAAGGCGGGAGAGACTCATCGGGATCGCTTCAAGGAGCAATGAAAATGCGCCAGCATCTTCAACAGCATGTGCCTCCTCAATCAACCTGTTCGCAGCTTCTTCAGTTTTCCCCTGTACCTTGTACCCGCCCATTCGGTGTATTGACTGGGGCGTAAGGCCTATATGGGCCATAACAGGTATGTCAGCGCGCGCCATTGCCTTGATATGATCAACGATTTCAGCGCCGCCTTCCATTTTCACTGCAGAGGCCCCGGCCTCTTTCAAGAATCTTCCGGCATTTCGCACAGCATCATCAATCCCGGTATGGTAGGACATAAAGGGCATATCCCCGATAACCATGGCATTCTGAACCCCTCTGGTAACCATTTTTGTATGATAAATCATTTCATCCATCGTTACCGGCAAGGTATTATCAAGGCCCTGGACAACCATTCCCAGCGAGTCTCCCACAAGGATCGCGTCTATGCCGGCTTCATCCAGAATCCGGGCAAAGGGGTAGTCATAGGCGGTAAGCATGGTTATCTTCTTGCCGTCCTTTTTCTTTTTCAGAAAATCGTGGATCGTAAAGTTTGACATATCGTTATTCCATGAGTTTGTTGGTGCGAGTAAATTTCCTGTTCTCGAACCATGTTTTAGACATTACCGTCACGGTCACTGCCTGACCGTCAGGCCGGTGAAGCTGCACCATCTGCCCTACCTGGGGCTCGAAATTGCCCGGAGCATTTTCTTTGCCGAACTCGAAGGTCTTTTTCTCGTCACGTGGTCCATAACCGTCTTCTACAGGTACGGTTACGGTTTTTGTCTCATCAACCTTCATCCCAAGAATACCTTTTTCAAAACCGGGAATCACATTATTATCTCCAATGACAAATTCAATCGGAACTTCATTTTTTGATGATTCTATAACATCGCCGTCATTATTTTTCAGGGTATAGTGTACTTTTACCTTGTTGCCTTTTTCTGCTTGCATGTTCTCTCCTTTATACTGCATTTTGGTTATAACTGTAGATACAATAGAGATCTTTTTTCAGTATAACCTGTAAATTATACCATACCGAAATAATCTCTACACGTCTCTGCTTTTTCTGAAGAGGTACAGACCAAACCCTGCAAAAATCATGAGCAAACATAATATCTGACCAAGGGTGATGAAATTGAAGAAAAATCCGATATGTCCGTCCGGCTCGCGAAAGAGTTCGATGAGAAGACGGACAAGCCCGTATCCAATAAGATACAGAGAAAGGTAAAACCCCTCAAAGGGCCTCAATTTTCGTATACTCCACAAAAAGACAAAGAGAACAATCCCCTCAAAAAAGGCCTCATACAGCTGGGAAGGGTGCCGCAAATGGTTTGTCATGTCATGGGGAAAGTACATTCCCCAGGGCTTCTCTGTAACCCGGCCGTACAGTTCGCCATTTATGAAGTTTCCTATTCTGCCAAAGGTGTATCCCAGGGGTATTGAGGGAATTAAAAAATCTACATACTCCCAGAACCTGATCCGGTACTTTCGGCAGAAAAGAGCGGTAGAGAGGATAACCCCGATAAGTCCTCCATGATAGGACATACCGGAAAGGCCTGTAAAATGAAACCCTCCGCTGAAGCTGAAGGGAAGGATAATTTCGAGGGGATTCTCAAGATAGTAGCTGAAATTGTAGAACAGCACGTAACCGAAGCGCGCGCCAAGCATTAATCCCAGTATCGCCCAGACAAAGTAGTTTTCCACATCAGTCTTCGAATAAGCGTAGTTTTCAGTCTTGAGTCTGTAGAGGGAAAGCAGGTAGACGATCGAAAAGGCAACGATATACATGAGGCCGTAGTAGCGGAGCTGAAAAGATCCGATCTCAAATATATACGGTTTTATTGTGCCTGGTAAATGCTGCCAAAAATTAATAAGTTGGTCTGTCATGATCGAATTGCATTACAGGATATCACTTTTAAATTTCAAAGGAAGAGTATAACACAGATAGCTGGACTCTTTAGTGAAATATTATTGAGTACGCCTGAAAAAAGTGTCCTCTATGAACTGCGCCATTTTTTTATAGGACCTAAAAAAAACAGTGACTGAAAGCAGGAAAATGGCTGATGTCAGTGCTATTTCAATATAGTTTATATGTTGAAAGTTTACTGTCTTCTCATTTGCTATGTTCAGGGTGCTCACAATAAATAAAGCCACAACAAACGTCACTGCAAAGTGCATTACAGTAACCATAGCAATAACCATATAAAATCCAAGACGTTTCATATTAGAATTCCAAATAAAAACCCGGTGAGAGTTGGTAATAACACGGAGGCACAGAGACACGGAGGGAAAAAACAAGAAATAAAACTTTTTATTTTATTTAGTTCTTTATTGTGCTTTTCTCTGTGTCTCTGTGCCTCCGTGTTTAAAGAATATCACAACTAAACTCAATCGTTCTGATTTACTACAGCAGTCCGGCTCTTTCCATAATTTCCGGAACCTTGTCTTCCATCCCGATAGCCATGATATGCACACCGTCACATATCTTTTCGTCCTTGAGCTGCTTGATCTGACGTGCGCATATATTCATTCCCGCATCAAGGGCTTTTTCTTTACCCGCCTCTTTCAGTTCATCTATCAGCTCCTGAGGCACTGTTATTCCGGGGACAAATTTATTTAAAAAGTTTGCCATTCCGGCGCTCTTCAGTACAACGAATCCGGCGAGGACTTTAACGTCGAACTTTCGGGCGAAATCCATGAAGCCCTTGAATTTATCAATATCATAGATTGCCTGGGTCTGAAAGAAGTTTGCCCCGGCATTCACCTTTTTCTCAAATTTCATCAGCTGAGGCTCGACGGGATTTGCTTCAGGTGTAACAACAGCCCCCTGGTAAAAACTGGTCGGCCCCTTCAATTCATTGCCCATCATGTCCTTGCCGCTATTGAGGTTATTGACGACATTAAGGAGCTGGACAGACTCAATGTCATAGACTGTTTTTGCCTCTTTATGATCACCTGCAGAGGTGTGGTCACCGGTCATGCAGAGCACATTGTGCACTCCCAGGATACTTGCCCCCAGCAGATCGGACTGAAGGCCTATCCTGTTTCTGTCCCTGCAGGTCATCTGTAATATCGGTTCCAGGCCTTTGTCCATCGCGATCTTGCAAACGGAAAGAGAGTTTATCCGCATGACTGCAGACTGATTGTCCGTTACATTCGCGGCATCTATTTTGCCCTTCAGCAGGTCAATGTGGTGAAGCATTTCAGTAATATCAGTTCCCTTGGGCGGGCCTACTTCAGCGGTAACGGTAAATTTACCTGATTCAAGCGCTTCTTTGAAATTCATAATCCCGTGTCTCCTCTCCAGCGATCAGACGCTGAACAAATTATATTTAAGATATCTCGATTATTTCTTTTCTTCCTTCTTTTCACTTCTTGTTGATAAATTGCCCGGTTTCTGGCCTGCAGACCAGTCTTTCGGTTCCAGGACCTCTTTCATTTCGTCCAGATTGTCGAGGGATTTCTGCCGCTCATAGATCCTGACCCAGGCGCAGGGTACGTCAGGACTGACCTCACATTTCCCATCGCTCATGCCGCCACAGGGTCCTACAAGCAGACCTTTCGGACAGTTGGTCAGGGGGCAGATTCCGGCTGTTTTCCCGATTACGCATTCACCGCAGAGAGAGCAGCGCTCATCAAACATCTGGAAGCGGGTCATGTTACCGAGGAACAACGAATCATTCGACGGATACACAGGCTTGTCCTTAAAAATCTCTGTTGCTGACTGCGTACCAGCGCCGCATGACATGACGATTACTGCGTCAGCATCTGCGCAGGCCTCTTTATCTTTTTTCAGTTCTATCTTGGTGCCGAGGGTCTGACAGCCTGTTTTCGGGACCAGCTGTCCTGTGACTTTTTTCCCGTTGCTCTCGAGAAAGTCTGTCATCTCCTGCAGAGCCTCTTCATTTCCTGTACCGCAAAGAGAAGCACATTCAGAGCAGCCGATAAGGAAAAACTTGTCATACTTTTTGACTGTTTCCAGAATATTGTTGGGATCTTTTTTCTTTGTTATGATCATATGGTTCCTCCAGTTTTACTGAGCATTATTAATAAATGTACGTTATACGTAGACATGCATCTGCAACTTGATATTGAACTGTAAGTATAGCTCATTAGCGCGTCCAAAGATGAATTACTCCTTATTGATTAATTCAAGGAGTTCAATCCGCGTTGATTCTTTTGTGCGAAAGATACCCCGTACAGCTGAAGTCACGGTTCTGGCGTTCGGTTTTTTAATTCCTCTCATGGAAAGGCAGAGGTGCTCTGCATTGATAATGACCATAGCCCCCCGGGGCTTCAACTTCTTCATGATCAGGTCTGCCAGCTGGGTGGTCAGCCTCTCCTGGACTGTTGGTCTCTTGGCAAACATTTCAAGAGCCTGGGCAAGTTTACTCAACCCGACAATTTTCCCTCCGGAAGGAACATAGGCTATATGGGCCTTGCCGATAAACGGGAGCAGGTGATGTTCGCATACTGAGTAAAATGGGATGTCCTTAAGAAGAACAAGCTCATCATGGCTTTCACCTTTAATAGGGGCCAGAATCTCCTCAGTCGGGGTATTGAGACCTGAAAATATCTCTTCATACAGTTCAGCCACTCTCTGCGGCGTATCCTTAATCCCCAGCCGATCGATATCCTCACCAATACCCTCGAGTATCATTTTGACGCCTTTTTCTATTTTCTTTCTGTTCATGAAGACGGTTCTTTCCTGAAAAAGCAGTGAAAAAGTTTAACATTTGGGGGTAAATGGTGTCAAAATCGTATTGTACAGTATCTGTAGGGGCATGGCATGCCATGCCCCCATAAGAGGAATCAACATTATTTCATCAATTCAGGGAAGATCGCTTCCAGGGCGTCGACTGCATGGACAGGATGGCTGTCATTGCTTACTGCCCTGTTGTACAGGCTTTCAGCATTTCCTGCTGCATCTGCTTCGCTGAGGTTTGCATAACAGGCAAGAAGTTTGGAGAAGGTGGCGACAACGGTTTCCTTATTGTCTTCAAGGGCTTTTCTGACCTTATCGATATTCTGATAGAGCATTCCGAGCCAACCCTGATGAACGAGTTTGGTAACGGTTGCAGGTCCGACGCCGCCTGTTTCAAGAGTGAAAGCTGCTGCCTTAGACCGTGCTGAGGGGTCAACATCTCCGTAGGGTTTTCTGCCGTCTTTTCTGAATGAGGTAGATGCGTCAATGATCAGGCAGCCATCTTTGATCATCTCAGCATTAAAGAAATATTCTGTATCAGCGTGAACTTTATAGGGATGAAATCCCATACAGCCAAACACTATGTCAGCGCGTTTTGAAAGTTCGGTGTATATCCTGCGCTGGGTTTCTTTGTCAGACTTGCCTCCTGTTCCGGTCTTCGTGTGCAGAGGTCCAAGTGTTGTGGCGTCAAAACGCTTTAAGAGGTTAAAAAGCGGTTCACCGACAATGTTGCTTCTCCCGGCAACGAGCACCTCAAGTCCTGCAAAGCTTGCGATTCCATCAGGACGAAGACGGGCGCCTTTTTCCCGGACTAAATAAACACTGGCAAGGTCAACCATGCCGCTTGGTGTACAGCAGTCATAATAGCGCTCAGCACCCAGGGACATGAGGCCGAGGGTCATCTGGTTGAGGCCGTCGCCGTCTTTCTCAAGGGCGATGCGGTTACACAGTGCAGTGGTATCGATCTCTTTTCCTGCTTTTCCGCCAAAGGGGAGCTGAAACATGAGTATGGAGATGGTACTGTCATTGTTCCACTTTTTTAGGTTCTCATACATTTCAGCCTTTGTTACGGTTGACGGAAACTCTTCCATCATGCTGGAAAGCCCGGACTGCTTGGTTGAAGCGCCTTTCATTCCTACATAGCTCCGGGACGCAGCCACTGCCGGGTCGTCCTTGTCACCGACCAGCACGGTCAGGACTTTTGCATCTGCAGCGTTGATATCTTTTAAAGCAGAAATTTCCTTGAAAAAATCAGCTCTGCGCTTCAGTTCCGGGATGATCGTTTCCTGATAGCCTTTCGGGTACTTCTGTTCTCCTTTGACAACTCCGGAGCCGTTAATTACGGTTGTATACTCTTCTCCCCTGAAGGGGCGGGAAATAATATGCTTGAATTCATCCTGCATAAAAAGCCAGTGGTTTATGCCGCCGATGCGGTCATTGTATTGCCTGTATGCCATGAAGTCCTCCTTACCTATTGTTTTTAAAGCAGTTATATGGGAATAGTAAAAGTCATCTAATGTATATATTTATGCTGACCAATGTCAATACTACAGGCGGTTTGAAGCTGACTGTATATATCTGAATCTAAAGGTTTGCATCTTTTAACTCGTAAAAACATGTAGAACGAATGGTGCGGCTTGATATGAGGTGATGGCGGTACTTCACTCAATGAACAAGCGGGGTAAGTGCAGGAAATATAGATACATTTCTCATGATGATCAAAAAAACAACAGACAGCATACTCAATATTCTCTCTTCCACAGGGCTTTTGTCTGATGAGCAGCTCAGTGAGGTCCAGTCAAAGGAAGGCCTCTTTCGCGCACGGCTTTTAAACTCAATGAGTAAAAATTCTCCTGCAGGGATGAAAAGGGAGTCTGACATATCCATTATAGACATCATCGAATCCATGGACCTTAAGGCCAATGGCAATGGAACGCAGATAACAGAAGAACTAATGATGAAGCATATTGCCCGTCATTTTGAGATACCCTTCCTCAAGATTGATCCCCTGAAACTTGATTCGGATGTGGTAACAAAGATTATTTCCCGGCCATACGCTATCAGGCATCAGCTCGTACCGATCAATGTATCAGGCAATACGCTGACGATTGCCACATCGAATCCTTTTCAACGTGAAGGCTTAGACAGAATCAGACAGTCCAAGGGATATGACATCAAGCTGGTTGTTTCGCTGCGCTCGGACATAATGAAAATCATAACGGAATTTTACGGTTTTCAGTTTTCCATAACAGCTGCCCAGGATGAACTGTCTCTGCAGAATGATCTCGGTAACCTCGAACAGTATGTAAAGCTGAAATCGATACAGGAACTTGCCGCGAATGACGAGCATATCATTAATGCTGTTGAGTATCTCCTTCATTATGCCTATTCCCAGCGTGCCTCTGATATTCATGTTGAGCCGAAGCGGGAGCACTGCCTTGTACGATTCAGAATTGACGGGGTGCTCCATAATATCCACAAGATGCCGAAGGCGGTCTTTCCTGCGATAGCGTCAAGAATTAAAACCCTGTCGCGCATGGATATCGCAGAAAAGAGAAGGCCGCAGGACGGCAGGATAAAAACAGTTCAGGACGGGAAAGAGATAGAGCTCCGTGTGTCAACCCTTCCGGTAGCCTTTGGAGAAAAAATCGTGATGAGGATATTTGATCCGGGCATCCTGATGCAGGGAATCGATGATCTGGGATTTACCACCAGGGAACTCGACAGTTTCAGGTCAATGATTTCACAGCCCTACGGGCTCATTCTTGTCACAGGCCCTACTGGAAGCGGAAAGACAACAACGCTTTACTCCGCATTGAAGACCCTGTCAACTGCTGATGTAAACCTCACGACAATAGAAGATCCCGTTGAGATGGTCTATGAGGCATTTAATCAGATAACGATACAGCCGCAGATCGGCATAACATTCGCGAGCTGTCTCAGAACAATCCTGAGACAGGACCCTGACATCATTATGGTTGGAGAAATAAGGGACATTGAGACAGCTGAAAATGCGATCCAGGCAGCCCTCACCGGACATCTGGTGCTCTCAACACTGCATACAAATGATGCCGCAAGTACGGTCACCAGGCTCCTTGACCTCGGTGTTCAGCCTTTTCTGATCAACTCGATACTGACCGGGGTTGTAGCGCAGAGACTCGTAAGAAAAGTGTGCAAACATTGTTCCCAGCTCTATGACCTCTCTGAAGAGGAATGCGGCTTGCTCGGCATAAGCCCTGAGGAAGCCGGGAAGGGCGAGGTCGTCATAGGAGCTGGGTGCCCTCAGTGCAGGGGAACTGGTTATATGGGAAGGACCGGAATTTTTGAGGTTATTGAAGTATCAGACAAGATCAAAAAGGCGGTTGAGTCGCAGGCCACGCCTGACAAAATAAAAAGCATAGCCATTCACGAAGGGCTTACCACGCTCAGAGAGAGTGCTGTAGACAAGCTGTTAAAGGGGATAACGACGGTTGAGGAAATTGTGAGGGTCACCGGTATACTCTAGCGTTATTAATTGATTTAGACTCAAATATATGCTTTTTTAACACGGAGGCACAGAGACACAGAGGGTAAAAACAAAAAAGAAAAGATGCTTTTTTTAAAAAATAGTTCTTTAGCGTTTTTCTCCGTGTCTCTGTGCCTCTGTGTTTAATAAATCTACTTTTCCTGCTTCAACGTGCATCGTACCACGCGCTTATCAGTAATAATGATATCCACTTTTATATCATGTGGTTCAGCAGGGATTTCATCTTCGATCTGCTCTTCAAATGCAAGGGCAACTGTCAGGATATGGTTTTCTGCATTGGCAAGCTGCCTGGATTCGTACCCCAGCAGACGGTCGTAGTAGCCGCCTCCGTATCCAAGACGGTTTCCCTCAATATCAAAACCCGTTCCGGGAATTATGACAAGGTCAACATCAGCAATTGAGACTTTTCGGTTTTCCCTGATGTCAGGTTCAGGAATGCCCATATACCCGGGGGTCAGTTCTGAGGGGCTTTTTACTTCATAAAGTTTTAATGCGCTATGCCGTGTGTCTACCACGGGTAAAATCAGTCTCTTTCCCATGGACAGGACATCATTCAGACATGTTCTTGTGTCTACTTCCGAGCGGAAGGATACGTACATAAGGAGTATGTCTGCTTTCTGAAATTCATCAAGTTCAAATAGCTTTTTTTCAATTGCAGCATTCTTGAGTGCTTTCTGATCAGGCGGGATCGAATCTCTCCTTTTCAGGAGCTTTTCTCTAAGCCTTTTCTTCAATGAGCCTCTCGAGGTTCTTCTTTATTTCCCTGGCTTCATCAACGGTCTGTTCTGATGATTTATAGGAAGGAACACCCTGGATATCGGACTCCATGATATTGTCGCTGAAACTGATTTTACCCAGAAACTCTATATCACTCAATTTTCCGGTGATAAACTCAACGTCCTCTGCTTTTCTCACTTTGTTTGCAACGAGAAATACCCTCTTGATTCCAAGCTCTCCAGCAAGACGTTTCACAGCCTCTGCGGTCTGAATGCTTCTCTGTCCCGGTTCCACGACAACGATAAATGCATCAACACCTTCCGCTGTTCCCCTGGTAAGGTGCTCTATTCCAGCCTCCATGTCTACAATGACCACTTCGCCCCTGTCAATAATGAGGTGCTTCAAAAGGCGGCGCAGAAGGGCGTGTTCGGGGCAGTAACAGCCGGATGAGGCGAATTTTGACTTGCCCATGATAAGAAGCGTAGTATTGTCAAAGTGGTGTCCAAACCCTTCCGGGATATCATCTACCTTGGGATTGATTTTAAATATTCCGCCGCTTGCACCGGGCTTTGCCCCGGTTCTTTCCTCTACGAGGTCGCTTAGTTCAGCGATCGGTTTCAGCTTTTCAATGTCACTTTTTTCTATGCCAAGAGCAGCAGCAAGGTTTGCATCAGGGTCCGCGTCCACTGCAATGACTTTTTTCCCCTCTGATGAGTATAAATGGCACAGAAGAGCGGAAACCGTTGTTTTTCCCACTCCGCCCTTACCGGTAATAGCGATTTTCATATGATGTCCTTTATAAGAGAATTATTGGTTTGTCCAGCTAGCAAATATTACCACTAATGAACGTAATTGTCAAAATAAACCAATGTAACTAACTGAAATAATGTGCTAATTACAGCTCATATCGATCTTCAAGGTCGATATAAGGGGAGAAGCCTTTACTTGATATTTGAAAGGAGAATACTACGCATAAGGTCAACGGGCGGCTTAACCCCGGTCCAGAGTTCAAAGGCGAGAACGCCCTGCCACAACAACATGCCTGCGCCATTCAGTGTCCTTGCCCCTTTTTGCTCTGCCTCCTGAAGAATGCGGGTCTGTTTGTATACGAGGTCGCAGACGACCATATCTGGACGGATATGTCCCGGATTTACCGGACTGGGGTCATCGGCTTTCATGCCGAGAGGGGTTGCGTTGATAAGGATATCAGCATCCTCCAGTTCGTCTGCGCTTTGAAGAATGGATATGTTGCCACGAATCTCTTTTAAATCATTCGCCAGGTTTGCAGACCTTTTTTTATCGATATCATAGAGGGACAGTGTTGATGCCTTTTCGCTGAGGTAATAACTCACTGCCCTGCATGCCCCGCCTGTTCCAATGATCACAACACGTTTGCCCTCCGGGGAAATGCCTTCCTCAGAGAGTGAACTCATGAATCCTCTGCCGTCTGTGTTGTACCCTGTCAGGACACCCCCGTCATTTACTACGGTGTTAACAGCGCCAATAAATGAGGCTTCTTCGTTCACCTTATCAAGCAGGGGAATGACATTCTCTTTGTGAGGCACCGTAATGTTGACACCGAGAAGGTTCAGGCTCCTGACTGATCTGACAGCGTCGCTGAGGTTCTCCGGTTTCACTTTAAAGGGGATATAGATATTGTTCAGCCCCAGAGAATTGAAGGCTGCATTATGCATTAACGGTGAAAGGGTATGTTCAATAGGAAATCCGAATATCCCTGTTATTTTAGTCTTCCCGTTTACAGTCATCCATGATCCCCCTTAAGAGGCCAGCCGGTGTCGGTTCTATGGCCTTTACATTCATGCCGAGCGTTTCTTCCAAATCGTTGAGCGTAACATTGTCCAGAAACAGATCTACTCCGCTTCTGAGCATAACATTAGGAATAAGCAAACAATCAGCCCTGGTTTTACCCATGACTGTCCTCAGTATGTCCTTCCCCGTGAGAAGACCTGCAACAGTCACTGACGGGCCGAAGAATTTATTATCAACTTTTAAGACATCAAGTTCCAGACCCTCTACCGCGTTTAACTTTACTGCAAATTCCTGAAGAAAGGGCATGAATGAGGCACCTGTCACAACAGCCACTTTAGCCGGGGATATTTTTTTGGGGAACTTTATCTTCTTTGCGTCATGGAGAAATACCGGGACCATGCCTACGCCATTTTCAATCTGTGAAAGATCCCCATAATCTTTCAGGGGCGGCAGCGGGAGATCAGCTTTCAAATAAAGCTCATCCGCCACATATACCAGCGGATCTCCGTGACGCTTTTTGAGTCTGCGCCTGAATTTTTTTATTGTCTCAATGGTTTTTAAGGCCACCTCTTTGCTTACCGGCTTGACACCTCCCTTTTTATATCTTGTCAGGCCCACCGGCACTACTGCTATTGAGGCGATGTAAGGGTAAAACCTCTGCAGGTCCTGTATGGTGCTGGAAAGCTCCTCACCATCGTTGAATCCCGGACAGAGAACTATCTGAACATGCATCCGTATTTTATGTGAGGTCAGTTCCTGCAGCTCCTGGAGGATGTCTTTTGACTTGGCATTGCCAAGCAATTTATTTCGTATTTCATTGTTTGTCGAATGGACAGAGACATAGAGCGGGCTCAGTCTTTGCTCTATAATCCGCTTTTTTTCTTTTGCCGAAAGATTGGTAAGGGTGATGTAATTGCCAAAGAGAAATGACATCCGGTAATCATCATCTTTCAGATACAGGGGTTTCCTCAATCCTTTGGGAAGCTGTGTGACAAAACAGAAAATGCACTTGTTCCTGCATGTTTTGGTGCGGAAGGACTTGAGTTCAAACCCGAGGGGAGAATGATCCGGATTTTTAAATTTAAAGATCTGCTTCTTGTCCTCACGCTGCACCTCGAGCTTAACCGAACCGTCAGTGGTCTGAAACATATAGTCAATGACGTCATCAACCGGGGTGTTGTTTATGCTGAGCAGTATGTCACCCTTTTTAAGTCCTATTTTGTGTGCTATCGTTCCTTCGGAAATGTGATTTATTATGGCGCTCATATATGTATCCAGATCTATGTAAAAATGACGAATATCCTTCTCATGATTATTTGGCGGTGTCTGAAGTGGAAACTTTCAGGCCTGTATAGACATAGTCAATGCCCGCTCCGGTTGTCAGAAGAGCAACTGCTATGAATATAATGTTGGGTACCTGCATTCCGCCCTTCAGGTTCAGTAAAAGCAGCACCAGTCCTATCAGAATAAACTGACATGCGCTGGAAACCTTGCCTATGAAGCTGGGCTCTATTACCAGCTTGTTTGTTACGAAATAAATAATAAAACAACCGGTCACCACAATAATGTCTTTACTGATAACAACGATGGTGAGCCATTTCGGGATTAACTCATAATTGCTCATAAGGATAAAGGACGTGATGATAAAAAACTTGTCAGCAACGGGATCAAGTATGGTGCCAAAATATGTTACCTGGTTCTTTATTCTTGCTATGAGACCATCAAGAAAATCAGTGATAGAAGCAACAATAAAGATCAGCAGCGCGTACTGGTATTCATGATAAATAACGGTGACCGCAAAAAGAGGCAACAAAAGTATTCTGGTAAGCGTCAGTAAATTAGGGATATTTCCTACCATAAAATGGCTACTCCAAAAAAGAACCAATGCAGATATCAGAAGAATAAATGTTCAGACTTGTTTAGATTAATTAATCCGGCCTCCCCTGTCAATGAAAAAACAGGGTCGGCCGGGTTTTGTGAATCATGAGTTTAGAATACGCCCTGGACTTTTCCTGTATCAGTATCAACATCAATTCTTCTGAATGCGGGATTGGATCCTGTTCCAGGCATAAGGCTGATAGCACCGGCAACCGGAACGATAAATTGGGCCCCGCCGTAGGTGAGAACTTCCCTGATCTTGAGTTTCCAACCTGTGGGAACCCCCTTGAGTGCCGGGTTATCAGAGAGAGAGAGGTGAGTTTTGACCATGCAGAGGCCAAGCTTTGAAAGCTCGGGGTCCTTTTGAATCCTGGTGAGTGCGGTATTTGCTTCTGTTGAATATTCAACACCATCCGCACCATATACTTCTTTGGCAATCAGTTCAATACGGTCTTTAACAGGCTGATCAAGTTCATAGAGAAACTTGAATTCAGATTTTTCTTCACAGGCTTCAACAACCGCTTCAGCAAACTCGATCGCTCCGTCGCCGCCTTTTTCCCAGTGCCGTGAAAGAGCAACCTTTGCACCGGCCGCTTCAGCAAGTTCGCGTACCTTTGCGATCTCCGCGTCTGTGTCAGTATAGAACGCATTAATGCAGACAACAGGGCTTATGCCCGCCTTTCTGACATTCTTTATATGATGGAGGAGGTTTGCACACCCTTTTTCTACCCACTCAACATTTTCTGAGCCGTACTCTTCCGGCATCGGTTTTCCCGGTACAGGTACAGGCGCACCACCATGGCATTTAAGGGCCCTGATTGTTGCGACCACAACAGCAGCATCCGGAACAAGCTTGCTGAAGCGGCACTTGAGGTTCCAGAACTTTTCAAACCCGATGTCCGCTCCAAATCCGGATTCCGTAACATGATAATCTGCAAGCTTCAGTCCAATCTGGTCAGCAATAATTGAGCTCTGACCAATGGCTATATTGGCAAACGGACCGGCATGAACGATGACCGGCTGTCCTTCAAGTGTCTGCATGAGGCTCGGGTTCATTGCATCGACCATCCATGCGGTCATAGCACCTGCCACCTGGAGGTCTTCAGTAGTAATTGCTTTGCCTCTTTTGCTGTAGGCAACAACGATCTTGCCCATGCGGGCACGCATATCCTTAAGAGATGTGGCAACAGAAAGAATCGCCATTACCTCTGAGGATACAGCGATCCCGAACTTTGATTTCATCATGAAGCCGTCTTTGTTGCCGTTGACCCCGTCAATACCGATTACGATATTTCTCAAGGCCTGAACGCAGAAATCCATTATCCATCCCATCTCGACCTTGGTCGGGTCGATGTCCAGCCGCTCCATATTACTCAATCGCATGAGCTGTTCATCAGTATAATTGCGCTCATGCTGCATTCTTGAGGTAAGGGCGACCATGGCAAGGTTGTGGGCATTCATGATGGCATTTATATCACCGGTGAAACCGAGAGAGAAGGGCGTTAAAGGAATGCACTGTGCAAGTCCTCCGCCTGCGGCAGACCCTTTTATGTTCATGGTTGGTCCGCCTGAAGGCTGCCTGATGGCTGCACTTACATTTTTATTGATTTTACCCAGGCCCTGCACAAGGCCCATAGAAGACGTTGATTTCCCTTCGCCAAGGGGAGTTGGCGTAATAGCGGTAACATCAATGTACTTCCCGTTCGGTTTATCTTTTAATCTGTCAAGGACAGCCCTGTAATCAATTTTGCCGATGTAATGGCCCTGGGGCAGGAGCTCGTCCTTTGTTAATCCCAGGCGCTCTCCAATATCGTAAATTGTTGCCATGGACTTTTCTGCATCTTCCGCGATTTCCCAATCCTTGTGTTTCGTTGGATCAAGTGGCATGTGATACCTCCCTTTTCAATATTATCGTTAATAATTAAGTGGTTGCCTGCTGATAGTGTGCGGCCAAAAAATACCCTGACTGGTACAAAATAATTTAAAAATGTATCATAGCCGGGACTATACTGTCAATTACTATATGTCAATACATTTATAAAAACCGCTAATTGTATTAAAATTATCGATCCGGTTTTAAGTCTTTCCGGTATCAACCATATAAATAAATAGGAAACTCCTTCGTTGCTTGCAAAGCAGAACCCGCTCTTTAGGAGGGCCCGTAACCTGAGCAAAAAGAGAGATAGATAATGAGCACCAACTGGCACCAGAAAAATGTCGGCGAAGTCTTTACATTGCTTGGATCAAGCCCTGAGGGCCTCTCTTCCGGAGAAGTTGAAAAGAGGTTTCTTGAATCAGGACCGAATGAGTTAAAAGAGGTAGCCGGCAAGACCTTGATTTCGATGTTTCTTGATCAGTTCAAGGACTTTATGATATTGATCCTCATGGCAGCAGCCGTGATTTCAGGACTGATTGGTGAAGTTGTTGACACCGTAGCAATTGTAGTCATCATAATCCTCAATGCCATAATCGGTTTTGTTCAGGAGTACCGCGCTGAAAAAGCAATTAAGGCGCTGAAAGAAATGGCCGCTCCCTCTGCCCTGGTTCTCAGGGATGGGCAGGTCAGCACTGTCCCTGCCGCAGAACTCGTTCCCGGTGAAGTAGTCATGCTCGAGGCAGGGCGGATCGTACCCGCAGACATGAGGATCACGGAAACAGCGCACCTGAAAGTTGAAGAGGCGGCATTAACCGGGGAATCAGTGCCCGTGGAAAAGACATCCGGGGTCATAACTGAGAAATCCGCTGCTCTCGGTGACCGGAAAAATATGGTTTACAAGGGGACTATCGTATCATATGGCCGTGGTACCGGAGTAATTGTCTCCACGGGAATGCAGACAGAGCTGGGAAAAATAGCTACACTCCTTCAGGAAGAAGAGGAAGTCAAAACTCCCCTCCAGAAAAGGCTCGCCCTGTTCGGTCAAAAACTGGGCATCGCGGTTCTGGCCATCTGCGCAGTTGTTTTCATTACAGGTCTCATGCGGGGAGAAGAACCGCTTCTGATGTTTCTTACCGCGATAAGCCTTGCAGTAGCCGCTATCCCCGAGGCATTGCCGGCTGTCGTTACTATATCTCTGGCCCTGGGAGCAAAGAAGCTGGTTAAGCAGAACGCTCTCATTAGAAAGCTCCCGGCTGTGGAGACTCTTGGTTCTGTCACATACATATGTTCCGACAAAACAGGCACGCTCACATTAAATAAAATGACTGTTGAGGAAATCTATGCTGACGGAAGAATAATAATGAATGCGGATTTAAAAGGTAAGATTAAAGACAGAGAGGCCTCCTCTACCCTTGACTCTTCAATTCATACTCTCTTCAGGGCCATGGCCCTCAGTAATGATGCGCTGACTGACTGTGATAAAAAATGTATCGGTGATCCAACTGAGATCGCTTTTTATGACGTGGCAGCTGCGATGGGATTCTATAAAGATCAACTTGAGACTGATTTCCCCAGGATCGGAGAAATTCCTTTTGACTCTGAACGGAAAAGAATGACTACCTTTCATAAAACACCTGAAGGGACGATCATTTCATTTACAAAGGGGGCCCTGGAGTCAGTGCTTGAAGGCTCTTCAGCTTTTCAAGGCGCAGAAGGCGTCATTGATATGCATGATGACTTAAGAAAAAATATTGTAGATGCCAGTGAAAAAATGGCAGCCGATGGACTCAGGACCCTTGCATTTGCCTCCAGGCATTGGGAGCGGATGCCTGATGATCTGTTGCCGGATCACGTGGAACGAGATCTTGAATTTCTCGGATTTGCCGGTTTGATGGACCCTCCCAGGGATGAGGCTAAAGAGGCTGTTGAACTCTGTAAGAGAGCCGGGATCAAGCCGGTAATGATAACCGGAGACCATCCCCTGACCGCCCAGACTATTGCGAGGCGGCTGGGAATTATCAGTGATGAAGAAAGCGTAATGAGCGGACAGGAGCTTGATAACCTGACGCTCGAAGAGTTTGAAGAGAAGGTCACTAAGGTGAGAGTCTACGCCCGTGTTGCGCCGGAACAGAAGATAAAGATCGTAAAGGCTTTACAGGACCGGGGAGAGTATGCCGCTATGACCGGTGATGGGGTAAATGACGCGCCTGCGCTGAAGCGTGCTGATATTGGCATTGCCATGGGTATAACCGGAACAGATGTTTCAAAAGAAGCATCGCACATGATACTCCTGGATGATAATTTCGCTACAATCGTGAAGGCGGTCAAAGAGGGACGGAGAATCTTTGACAACATCAGAAAGTTTATCAAATACACCATGACCAGCAATTCAGGAGAGATATGGACGATATTTCTGCCTCCCTTTCTCGGGCTGCCCATTCCTCTGCTGCCGATACATATATTGTGGATAAATCTCGTTACTGACGGACTCCCGGGGCTGGCCCTGGCTGTTGAGCCCGCTGAAAAGGAGATCATGAACAAACCGCCCAGGCACCCCCGGGAGAGTATTTTCTCCCATGGCCTCGGGTACCACCTGTTCTGGGTGGGACTGCTTATGGGAAGTGTCTCCATCGTTACACAAGCCTGGTTTATGGCTTCGGGAAGTAACAGCTGGCAAACCATGGTATTTACTGTTCTTTCACTCAGCCAGATGGGGCATGTCCTTGCGATCAGGTCTGAGCAACAGTCCCTGTTTACTCTTGGCGTTTTCTCGAATAAACCCCTTGCAGGAGCGGTACTGCTGACATTTTTTCTTCAAATGGCTACTATATATGTTCCAATTTTGAACCCGATATTTAAAACTGTGCCTTTGAGCGCCGGGGAGCTTGGGGCCGCCCTTGTTTTGTCATCTGTTGTTTTTATCGCTGTTGAGATTGAGAAATGGTGGTTTAGAAAAAAGAAATCATTAGAGATATAAAGGAGATAAAAAATGGAAAGTGTACTCGATAAAATATCACGACTGGAACTGGCACATGACGGGCTTTCTCCCGAAGTTATTAAAAAGAAAAACCTCAAGTTAGGATTAAGAAACAGAAACGGCACCGGTGTTGTTGCAGGTATTACCAGCAAGGGACAGGTTGTAGGATACAGAAGAGACGCGAAGGGGAACAACTATGCCATACCTGGCAAGTTGTACTACTGTGGTTATGACGTTGAGGACATTGCCAGAAATATAGAGGAGCAGAACCGGTTTGGTTTTGAAGAGACTATCTATCTTCTGCTTACGGGGGAGTTGCCGTCTTCTGAAGATTTAGAAAGTTTTTCCCGTGAACTCTCTGCGCGGAGGCCGCTCCCTGATGTTGCCAAGCGGATAATCCGGTTCAACTCTGAAAATGACGACCAGATGGGGGCCCTGCACGCAGCTGTCTCTGTTCTCCACAAATTTGACGACAATCCGAAATCTACCGACATAAGGGATGTTACACGGCAGTGCATTGACCTTATTGCAAAGTTCCCTACCATTGTCGCATACAATTACAGTGAGCTGAGATCAGACAGCAAGAAGAGCCTGCTGCTGGTTGAACCTGATGAGAATATGACGGTCGCCGAGAACTTCCTGTATATGCTGAACGGAAAGGTCCCGGAGAAGGCCATCGCCCATATATTCGACCTTGCTTTAGTCCTTCACGCTGAACATGGCGGAGGAAATAATTCAACCTTTACCGTAAGGACTGTGTCGTCAAGTCTGACTGATACCTATATGGCAATCTGTGCCGGAATTGCATCCCTTGCCGGACATCTCCATGGCGGGGCCAATGAAGCGGTCATGAATATGATGGATGATATGAAAAACCATGTCAGGGACTGGAAAGACGACGCTGAAATCAATGCCTACCTGGAAGGTGTGCTTGACGGGAAGTTCAATGACCGCTCGAGTAAGATTTACGGAATGGGCCATGCTGTGTATACCAAAACTGACCCGAGAGAGATCATCTTAAAACAGAAAGCTTTAGCACTCGCTGAACAGGCAGGGAGACTTGATGAGTATCATCTGTATGATAAAGTTGGAGTGCTGGCGGCCAAAGTGGTTAAGAAGAAAAAGGGGAAATCAGTCTGTCCAAACGTAGATTTTTATTCCGGCTTTGTTTACGACATACTGGGAATTCCCAAGGAGCTGTTTACACCGATTTTTGCAATGTCTCGTGTAGCAGGCTGGTCCGCCCACAGGATTGAGGAGATCATTCAGGGTAAGCTCATCCGGCCTTCATATTTGTCGTCGCTGGACTCGACGAGGGAATATGTGCCTCTTGACAAAAGATAACCACGATGCTGTCCGCTCATATGTTGTGTGTGGAGTACGACCATTAACAACACCCTATGTACGCTAAAGTCCTGTTCCCGATCAACGCCGAGGCATTTACCTATGATGTCGGGGAAGAACTGCGGGACAGGATAAAGACCGGCGCACGGGTAAAGGCACCGTTTAAAAAATCTCACAAGGTCGGGGTTGTTATTGAGGTTGGAATGAAGAAATTAACCCCGGAGAAGTTCACTGTGAGACCGCTCGCCTCTGTTCTTGATGATGCGCCTTTTGTTCCTCCGAGCATATTGAAACTTATCGGCTGGGTATCACAATACTACATGTCTGCATCAGGACTCTCCTTGAAAAACGCGGTCCCTTCGGCTTTTTTTACGGGAAAAAAAGCGGGAAAATCAAGGGTCCTGTATGATGAGAATATCAAGGAAGCAAAGAAGGTCATCTTAACTTCAGAGCAGAGCGCAGTCCTTGAAAAAATACGCAGGAAGGATGAGTGCGTATTTCTCCTCCACGGCGTGACAGGCAGCGGAAAAACCGAGGTTTATATCCGCGCCATTAAATCCCTCCCTCCCGGTAAGGAAGCGATCGTTCTTGTCCCTGAGATCGCTATAACTGCTCAGATGGTGGACCGGTTCCGGGCCAATTTTGGCGATAGTGTTGTTTTTTACCACAGCGGCCTTTCTGTCGGAGAAAGAATCACCCAGTGGCGCAATATGCGTGAAGGCCGGGTAAGGGTTGTGCTAGGGGTGAGGAGCGCTGTATTCTCGCCCTTTGAGAACCTGGGTCTCATTGTAGTGGATGAAGAGCATGAGGCGTCCTATAAACAGTTTGAAGGATTGAGATATAATGCGCGGGACGTTGCCCTTGCAAGAACAAAGCTTGAGGGGATAAAAATAATTCTTGGATCTGCGACGCCATCCCTTGAGGCATACTACGCTGCTATGGGTCAGGGTGTGGAGTACCTGCAATTAAAGCACAGGGTAGAAAAGAGATCAATGCCCGTTGTACACATTGTTGATATGACCGAGGTTGAAAAACAGACCTTTTCTTTCTCTACTATCTTAGTTGAGGCGATGAAAAAAAATATTGAAAAGGGAGAGCAGTCTCTGATAATGCTGAATCGGAGGGGCTATTCACCTTTTTTCATCTGTACTGACTGCGGGTACACCTATAAATGTCCCTGCTGCAGCATCACACTTATTTATCACAAAGATACCAATACGTTAAACTGTCACTACTGCAACTCATACCTTGAGCCAAAGGACACCTGTCCTGAATGCGAAGGAACAGGGATTAAATATCTTGGAACGGGTACCCAGCGGGTTGAAGAGGACCTTCGCCTTTTGTTGCCTGAACTTTCTATTCAAAGAATGGACAGGGACACAACGCAGAAAAAACTCTCGCACTACCGGATAATCAAACAGATGGAGGAAAAAAAGCTTGATGTGCTTCTGGGAACGCAAATGGTTGCTAAAGGGCATGACTTTCCTGATGTCACTCTCTCCGCAGTTATATCCGCTGATATAGCCCTGAATATGCCGGACTTCAGATCAGCTGAGAGGGCATTTCAGCTCTTTACCCAGCTTGCCGGAAGGGCAGGGAGAGGTGAGGTTCCGGGCAGAGCGGTGATTCAGACATTTGAACCGGGCCATTATGTTTTTCAGTATGTAAGGGATCATGATTATGAGGGTTTTTACAAGAATGAAATTAAGTTCAGGAAAGAGCTTTCCTATCCCCCATTCACAAAATTGATAAGAATTATATTGAACTTTAAAACTAAGGAATCAGCAAAGAGTTCCATAACAAAGATCACTGCCCGTATCAGAAAGAGTGCCATCAACGGTGTCGAACTACTCGGACCTGCACCAGCGCCTATCGAAAAGATACGGTCTCTCTGGAGGTGGCATCTTGTTCTCAAGGGAAAAAGTTCTAAAATTCTTCGTCAGCGGGCTTTTGAGATACTGCATGTCCTGAGAAGTATTAAAGAAGTCAAAGTCGATGTTGACGTTGACCCGATAAATTTGCTTTGAAGATAAAAAATGGAGCCTGATATTTCAAGCCCAATTAGAAAATAGGTAATATTTGAAAGAACAGTTACCTTTTCCTGAATCGTCTGTAACCCAAAGTTGCCGCACCGATAATGAATAGCGTTGAACTTACCGGTTCAGGAACGACTGAGGGATAGGATGTAACCGCGTAAATTGTGTTATCAGGATTGTTAATGCTGACTTCCCATGATCCTGTCTCTCCGGGCAATAATGGATCATTGTAAAAAAACAGATCGAGCTTTTTTTCACCTGTGGTAAAGTCCCACAAAATGTTCAGGGAATCAATTACCTGGCTGCTTACAGGTGGGGTGGAGAGATCAAAGAAAACATTTGTACTGTCAAAACCCGGAACAGCAAATATCAGGAAGTGAAAATTACCCCAGGCAACATCTGTTGTATTGACCGCTGTTACATTGAATGGTCCCGTTGCTGCCTGTACCTGAGTACCTGTTGTAAAATAGAGGCTGCACAAAAGCAAACAGATTAGAGCGACCCTCCATGGCCTGATTAAAAAATGTATGTTGCTCATTACCTATGATTCCTCCCTTTCAGGTTTCTGTTTTTTTTGACCGGAACAACTGTAAAATAAATTTTCAGATAGATTGAATTGTTTCTTTTTTCCTTTTTTGATTCAGATATTTATTATGACTTTGTAATATCAATTCGCATGCCAGTAAATTCGCATGCAGGATATGTGTCGATTTAGTTCAATTAATAAATCAGTTATGATAGAAACAGAAAAATTGAATTGGATATCTGAAATCTGCGCGGCCGTGATGACACAGTTGGCAGTTTACGTTTATGTGCGGATGCACAGTAAGGAGAGAGCGGGTTAAATGATGTCAGGCTCTTTACAGGGCCATCATATATTTTTCGACTGTTTCCGGGTGTACTCTTGCTTTACAGTATGAACTCTTTCGGTAAATTGCTTATTATAGGTGGGATGAAAAAGATAATACTTGCCTCAACATCACCTCGAAGAAAAGAGATCCTGAAAATAATGGGGCTTACATTTAGCTCCTGTTCAAGTGATTATGAAGAGGAAATTCATCTTGAGATGCCGCCCCGCGACCTTGCCCGGTATCTTTCCCGGAAAAAGGCTGAAGCTGTTGCGCACAAGTATGGCAACGCGCTGATCATAGGTGCGGATACATTTATCCATTTCAATGCTCAACTGCTTGGAAAGCCTTGCAGTAAAAGAGAAGCCGTCACAATGTTGAAACAGTTAAGCGATACTGTCCATGAAGTGATTACCGGTTTCACCATTATTGATACGGGCTGCGGGAAAGTTCGGTCAAAGTCAGTAGTAACGAAAGTCTCCTTTAAAAAAATCACCCAGGACGAGATTAAGGCCTATGTGAAATCAGGGGAACCGCTCGGCAAGGCCGGTGCCTACGCGATCCAGGGACGCGGGGCTTTGTTTATCAAAAAAATAGACGGCGATTATTACAATGTAATGGGCCTTCCTCTCTATGCCCTCAGTGAAAGTCTGAAAGATTTCGGAGTCTTTGTCCTGGGAAGATCCAGGAACTGATTTAGATTTTTTTGAGGCCTCCGGTAAAGAGTTGTAAAGCGGAATTCAGACTTCTATATATAAAACCCTTTATCTTTCTAGTAGTTATGCGTTCCTTTCATGCCTGACTGAGCCCATCTCTTTTATATATAAATAATAAATTAAGTATTTATAGGTACATGCCGAAAAGATATCCAACACAGTATATATATCAAGCTATAAGTAATTTTTCGGAGGTCATAAATGAGATTATTATTAACATTGATGCTGGTCATGCTGTTTTT
Source organism: Thermodesulfovibrionia bacterium (assembly GCA_947259645.1). GTDB lineage: Bacteria > Nitrospirota > Thermodesulfovibrionia > UBA6902 > UBA6902 > Glo-13. The sequence continues at coordinate 69,964 of CAMYND010000027.1, forward strand.
CACTTCACCGGTTTATCCGGGTGATTCAATGCTTGCAATGGGCTCAAGCACGGTAAGACCAATTATTAAGCAGGCCTCGAAGGTATTCAAGAAAGAAACCGGGATTTCAGTAAAGGTTAAGGGAGGCGGTTCTGGAAAGTGTGTAAAATCAGCTGCCGACGGATCTGCTGATATCGGAATGGTATCAAGAAAACTGAAGAGCGGCGAAGACAAAGAACTAAAATCACATCTTATCGGAATGGATGGGATAGCCATCATTGTTAATATCAGTAATCCGGTAAAAGCAATCAGTAAGCAGCAGGTTATTGATATCTACACTGGCAAGGTAAGAAACTGGAAAGAGCTCGGGGGGCCTGATTTAGCCATTGCTGTTGAAACAAAGGCAGAAGGACGCTCAACAAAGGAGCTGTTTGAGAAGTATTTCGGCATAAAGGGAAAGGTCATTCCGTCAGCTCATGTTATCGGTTCAAATACTGAGGCAATTGCCTATATTAGCGG
>CAMYND010000028.1 GCA_947259645.1 Thermodesulfovibrionia bacterium
AAGATTCAAGATTACAGAGAAAAAGAAAATAAAAAAAGAAATCCTTCAAGATTTACACCGTATGAATATGAATAATTCTGTGTTTTTCCCCGGATTAAGTGGGTTCGCTGAGTCATTAAATACTTTATTAGCCTTTCCCTATGAGAAAAAACGCCCCGGAATTTTCACAAGTGATTCTGAATACGTCATGGAGCATTCGTTTAACATGAATAAGTCTGAGCTTGCATATAAAGTAGATAAAAATGAGAAGAAAAAGTAGTTGCAATTTGATCTTCCCCCGCATTTACGGACACTGAAATAAGCTAGGCTGCTAAAGTTTCTTTTTTTACTTGCTATCAACGAACATCTTTGATGTCCTTTAAGCCTAGTAATATCGCCGAGCCAACAAGTAGTGATCCTGATACCTTGTTTAAATATTTGTCTATATGTTTTTCAAAGCGATTTGATCGCCAGTCAGCAAAATGACCATAGAACATCAAAAAACACCCATCAATAACTAGATAAGTCAGCCCTAAAATAGTAAATTGATGAGCAGTCGGTTCTGCTGTATTAATAAACTGAGGGAATAATGCAGCAAAAAATACAACTGCTTTCGGATTGGCGGAAGACGTAACAAACCCTCTCCAGAAAAATGACATAATGCTTTGTCCATTGCCTTTTGATCGATTGATTGCGGTACTCTTTTTCTTGAATTGAATGATACCTAAATATATTAAGAATGCAACACCAGCCCATTTTATGATCACGAATAAACTCTGGAATGCATAAATAAAGCTCACCAGTCCAATTGAAGCAACGGTAATTTGCCAAAGGTGGGCTGATAAATCCCCGGCTCCTGTAGCCCATGATTTATTGAAACCGTGAGATAAACTTGTTGATAACATGAAAAGGTGACTTGGGCCAGGAGATAATAAAAATATAAATACAGTGGCTACATATGTAATCCAGTTCTCGAATGTCATATTATGCTTCCCTTTATTTATATCTTATAATAGATATTATCTTGCAGTCACGAATATTCTGTGGGGTCAAATCTTTACAGGCTGTTTAGAACTGACACCACCAGTTAACGGCCAGAGTTTCTGCTCAATGGACTTGACCAGTCCCTGGCAGGCTTTCCTGGTATTTACGGTAGTTATCAATGCTCACAAAATAGTCCGGATCTTGCAGGACATTGACGTCGCAGATCTTTTCCGCTTTTTTGATCAGGCGGATGCAGTCTTTGCTGAGATGGCGCAGGTGAATGGTCTTCCCTGCCAGCTGATAGATCTCGGCAAGCTTGTTGATGGCCTCAATGGCTGACTGGTCCATGATCCGGGACTCCTTGAAATCAACGATAACTTCCTGCGGATCATTGCTGACGCTGAATTTGGTCAGGAATAAAGTTGTAGAAGCAAAGAAGAGGGGGCCGTAGATCTGATAGTGTTTGATGCCGTGTTCATCCACCATCTTACGTGCGCGGATACGCAGGGCGTTTTCCCAGGAGAAGATCAGTGCTGAAAGAATGACCCCGCAGAGTACGGCGACGGCCAGATCATACATTACAGTGAGCACGGTTACCAGCACGATCACAGCCACATCCCATTTTGGGATCTTGTTTAAGATATTGAATGTGCTCCAGGCAAAGGTCTTTATAACTACGATAAACATGACCCCGACCAAAGCGGCTATGGGTACTGTCTCGATGTAATGAGAGGTGAACAGGATAAAGAATAACAGGGCGATAGCTGCTGTGATCCCTGATAGACGCCCGCGTCCCCCGGATGTGATATTAATAATACTCTGTCCGATCATGGCGCATCCTCCCATACCGCCGAACAGACCGTTAGCGAAGTTGGCAACGCCCTGGGCGACACATTCCCGGTTTCCGTGTCCGTGTGAGTCGGTAAGTTCATCGATCAGGGTCAGGGTCATTAACGATTCAATGAGCCCGATGGCGGATAAGATAAGGGCGTATGGTGCGATAAAAAAGAGTGTTTCCCCTGTGAGAGGGACCTTAGGCAAAGCAAATGAGGGAAGACCTGCTTTAATTCCCGAGCCCCCATTGGCCTGAATGAATGATAGGACTGTTGCTGTATCAATTTTCATAAAAATGACCAATAAAGAAACAGCAATGATGGCGATAAGTGCAGCCGGGGCCTTTTTGTGGATCATGGGGATAAAGAAAAGCATTCCCATGGTCAGGGCCACAAGACCGGACATTGTCCAGAGGGGTTCTCCCTGTATCCAGTTTCCTCCTGACTGGAACATGCTTAACTGGGACAGGAAGATGACAATAGCCAGACCGTTTACAAATCCCATCATGACAGACCGCGGGACCATTCTGATAAACTTTCCTAATTTAAAAATCCCGGCAAGGCTTTGAAACACACCTACAAGTAAAAGCGTGACAAACAAATACTGAAGGCCGGTATGAGCGCCTGGCGCACCCATGGCATTCCCTTCGCTGACAAGGCTGACCATCACGACAGCCATGGCGCCTGTGGCACCGGAGATCATGCCGGGTCTCCCCCCTGCAATGGAGGTGATAAGACACATAATGAAGGCGCCGTAAAGGCCGACAATTGGAGAAACACCCGCTACAAACGCGAATGCGACCGCTTCGGGGACGAGCGCCAGTGCGACTGTAAGTCCCGAAAAAATATCACTTTGAATACTGCCTTCGGATTTCGATACTAATAAACTCTTTGGTTCCATAAAAATTTGTTTGCCGCTATGTATATTTATTGCCCTGAGAATTGAACTTACAGTTTCTGCAGAATGCTTCTTTGTAAATACCGCTTCTGTGAGGATCTGAATAGCTTTGTGGCAACAACACGTTATTGTGCTGTCAAATTTGTTTATTGAATTAGCAGGCTGCTCGATGAGGAGTTACTGATTCATTGCGCCTGAATATTTGGAAGGCGGCATATAGTATAGCTGATTGGTGTAATAAAAAGCTCGGGTGCCCGAAAAAATCATTGCACCGGGGTTTGTTGCGAAAAGAAGCGTAGCCAATTGCGTTTTGTCGCCCAATTCAGCAAAAAGTACTGTTATAAAAATAGTAAGAAAATTTTTATATTCATTATGCTTTATTTATATTCCCACATAGCGTCGTCATGTCAATATCTTATGAAATATGGCAGCGCCATTACAACAATAGCGATAAGAAGCATAAGAAATACGTTGGAAACAAAATATGGGAATGCACATAAAACAGCACCAGACAACAGAGCAATGCCTCGCCGCTGTTTTCTTCCGTATATTAAGTACCCCATACCTATTGAGCCAAATAATACTGCCCACATTATTGATGCTGTGCTATCCATAATATCTCGATGGCTTTATCATTAATACATAACCAGGATCATCGATGCAGACCATGAAGCACTTAAGCAACGTAAACGATGATTTTCAAATCTTATACTGTTACCAACAAAAAAGGTCGCCGCTGGTATGCATTCGAATGCATCCGTTAGGTGCTTTTTATATTAATAGCCTTGCTCAATAGTTTGAAGTGGGTGTCCAATGAATAAATTTCACAATCATTTTGTTTTGCGTTCTGAGCTATTATTAAATCCGGGATGCCAACTCCGTTTATGCCTTTTCTCAAGCATTTGACCTGAAACTCTATTATCTCATCCCACTTAATCTGGAGTTGTAGATTGTTAATATTCTTAAGCAGTTCAATAATACTTTTTTGTTTTCTAACTTTCAGAAAGGGAATGAGTTCTGCAAGAATTAAGTCGTTAGTAACTACAATATTTTCATCTATCAGTAAGTCAAGTCTGTGTTGGTCGTCACCGCTCCTGAAATAATCAATCCAAATAGACGTATCAATTAGTACCGACATTTACGGCCTCTAATTGCATCCATATCAATATTCAAATCTACTTTTCCTTTGAATTTCTTTAATCCCGATATTTTCGATTTCCTTATTAATTCTTCAAGCGCCGTAATTATAACTTTGGTTTTTGTTGAAATCTGAGTAGTTTTCATTGCTTCATCTAGCAAGTGCTCAGGCAAATCTAATGTAGTTCTCATAATCAACCTCCTTATGCATTAATTTAACATTCCATGCATACGATGTCAATTATTATTATTACGTCCTGCTCAGTGATGCAGACCTGTAGGTTATTAACATCGCCTTAAACCGTTTTAATAATGTAAATTATCAAATGCCAAATCAACACCTGTGGTCTGCATTCACTGCAGCTGATGTTATAAGCCAGTTTTCATAATATTGTCACACTATACTTATGACTCATGCTCGAGTTGAATAATTTTCCGAATTCCGGGTGTGTAAATTCTTACTGTAGCAATTTCTGGACTGCTGGACCAAAGGCATCTGCAACATTCTTACAGGCTGAATATGCGGTATAACTGGTGTTAAAATCGTACTTTGTGCTTACTTGATATCCACTAGAGTAATTTGATTTAGTGGTCATAGTAATCTCCCAAGCAGATTCATCTCTCTTATCCAGCATTCAGAGGTTTTCAATCATTTCTCTTCATAGTCAAAGCGGTCATCAAACTGTTCCATACTCTTTTTCAGAGGCTGGGTCCGCTCGAAGGTCGCAACATTGCAAATAGCGTCACCACGGTTTACGAGTGGAAGTAGTGTATGTCCTATGATAACCCCCTTCTTGTTTGCCTTTACTTCAAAATTGTCATTGCCGAGAGGATCTGAAATAACACCTAAAATATCGTTTCTTTTAATGATACTGCCCAGTTTCTTTTTGATTATCAGGATACCGCCATGAGGCGCCCGAATCCAGGCACTTCCTTTGGCAGTAAATGACTTTACTTTTCTGTTTTTTTTGGGGCTGTTCTTTATCATTCCCAAAGCTCTCATTACCGAGAGTATGCCGGCTAGCGCGCTGCGGATTGATATCTCATTGTATCTGAGAGGTTCTCCCCCCTCAAAGACTAAAAAGGGTATTTTTTTCTCATAAGCAACTTTACGGATTGTGCCGTCAATTATATCTGCATCCAGTATGACAGGTACGTCAAATTCCCTGGCCAGTTGCCTTGTGCCTTTTACCTTGAAACATGCCCTGATCTGCGGCAGGTTTGTCCTGTGGCGGGAACCGGTATGCAAGTCTATCCCATGGGTGCATTTATCCACTATTTCCGTTACGAAGAGATGGGCCATCCTGGCTCCCAAAGAGCCCTGGGCTAACCCGGGAAAACATCTGTTCAGGTCTCTCCGGTCTGGAAGGTACCGGTCAAGGTTGTTAAACCCAAATACATTAACAATAGGAACACAAATAAGTGTCCCCTTAATATGCCGCAGTGACCTGTGTTTCAGAAGTCTCTTTATTATCTCGACACCGTTTACCTCATCGCCATGGATCGCGGCGCTTACAAAGAGCCTCGGGCCGTCCTCTTTTCCCCGCATGACTTTTACCGGCATATTGATCTCAGTGCAATCATAGTGCTTGCCTAAAGGTAATTCAACCTCTCTTGTTTCACCTCTGTTGATTACGGTGCTCCCGATTTGCAGCTCTCTAGTTTTTCTCATTGTTCTTTGATCTTCTCCTTCTTTTCCGCGCTTTCACGACAAGGCTCTTCATGTTCTCCAGTTTCCCAAAGCAGAGGAGTGTGTCATTGACCAGTATCTCCCGGGTGGCTTTTGGGTTTGAAATTGTCTTTCGGTCACGTTTAATGCTCAACACAATGATGTCTTTTTCTCTGAAACCGGCATTATCCACCATGCTGCCAATCAATTCAGAGTTCTTCATTATCTGGATTTCCGCAATACCATACCCTTTGTCCTGCGTCAATCGCTGCCTCAGGTCAATTTCGGGAATACTGCATTGCGCTTCAATTGATGAAACCATTGCGCCTGCCACATCGATGTCTGTTGCCGTTTCAATACCCTCGAGCCCCGGCGTTGAATTCACTTCCATGATTTTCGGGCCGCTATTGGTTTCTAACATGTCCACACCAGCAACGTTTAATCCCAATAACTGGACCGCCCGAATCGCTGTCCGTTCATACTGTTCATCCAGTTGTACCTCTTCGACCCTTCCGCCACGGTGCACATTGCTTCTGAACTCATCTCCCCGGGCAACACGGCGCATGGATGCAATGACCTGTCCCGCAACCACAATCGCCCGGATGTCCTTTCCTCTGCTCTCCTGAATAAACTTTTGGATCAGGACGTTCTGTTTTGTGCTCTGCAGGGTTTCAACAATCGCTTCCGCGACCTTGTTCGTTTCTGCAAGGATAACCCCGATACCCTGGGTCCCTTCAATCAGTTTAATCACAACAGGAGCGCCTCCAACTTTTTCAATAGCCGGAAGTATGGCCTCCCTGTTTTTCACGAAGATCGTTTGGGGGATTCCCAGGTTATGCCTCGCAAGAAGCTGTATCGAAAACAGTTTGTCTCTTGAAGTGATGATTCCCAAAGATGAATTAAGACAGCAAACACCCATCTGTTCAAATTGCCGGACGATTGCAGTCCCAAAAAAAGTAATGGAAGCGCCGATTCTTGGAATCACAGCATCAAAGCCCGGACATTTTTTATTTCTATAGAGAAGATCAGGATACCCTTCCTCTACATTTATTGAGAAATCCATCGAATCCAATATTTTGACTTCATGGCCACGTTCCTTGCAAGCCTCACGCAGTCTTTTTGTACTGTACAGTTTGGGGCCTCGTGAAAGTATGGCGATTTTCACTATACAACTCCTTTCTTTTTCCGGCCTGGAACAAATGACCAGAGGGATCCGCTAAATAATAGTTAACCTGCCTGTATCAGGCTGATATTGTATCCTTCTCAAAATTGATGAAATTATTCTTGTCGCTAATTATATAATGAAATCAGGTGGGGAGTAAATCTTTTTCAGTCTTTTCACCTTAACATTCTCTGCATTTCACACAAGAGTTAGACAAGAGTTTATCGTTGATGTTATTTTAAGCATATGAAAGCAGGTTTTTATCAATTCAATCCCTCCTTTGGAAAGAAAGAAGAGAATATTGAAAAAGTTGTCTTAGCTGTCAGAGAGACCGATATTGACCTTCTCGTGCTCCCGGAATTTTTTGCCACAGGCTACCAGTTTGTCTCTCATGATGAAGTAGCTGATCTCTCGGAAACCATACCACAGGGGCAGACCACAGAAGCGTTGTTAGCACTGTCTCGGGAAAAGGGTATTTATATCGTGGCAGGTCTTCCTGAAATGGCCGGTGACAAGTTTTACAATTCCGCGGTGTTTACAGGACCTGAAGGATTAATCGGGGTATACAGAAAGACCCATCTGTTTTTCGAAGAAACATTATTTTTTACCCCGGGAGACACAGGGTTTAAGGTCTGGGACACAAAGATCGGGAGAATCGGCATTATGATATGCTTTGACTGGTTTTACCCTGAGTCGGCACGGACACTGGCACTCATGGGCGCAGACGTTGTTGCCCATCCGGCAAACCTGGTGTTACCGTTCTGCCCTGACTCAATGCCGGTGAGATGTCTGGAAAATATGATATTTGCTGTGACTGCAAACAGAACCGGGACTGAGCAGAGAAAAGAAAATCAGTCTCTTACTTTTATCGGTAAAAGTGAAATTGTTTCTCCGCGAGGGGAGATACTGATCAGGGCGCCTGAGGACGAAGAAGTGATCATGGTAATGGACATTGATCCTGCAGCTGCAAGGGACAAATCATTGAATCAGTTTAATGACATATTAAGGAACAGAAAACCCCAATTCTACGGGCCACTGTCGTAATCATCTTACGAATCAGCTCCATTGCCAGCATTGAAGGTGCAAACCTTTGCCCCCCACAGCCAGCGCTCCCACATAGGCGATGCCGAGATTCAAGCCAATTAACTCCAAGTTGCCAACAGAGTACCGACGATGTTCAGTGTGACTGTCAAACTGTGGCGCCGCTGGCTCAAGTACAACATTAATATCCTTAAGACCATTTACCAGACCCATCCCTCTTGCTTTCAGAACCGCCTCTTTTCGCGTCCAGTAGGCAAAAAAGAGACGGAACCGGTCATCTTCTGGCAATGCTCTAAGCTGTTCGCTCTCATGGGGAGAATAGAATCTTTCAGCTATCTCTTCCCATTGTAATTCCTCTCGGGGATATTCAACGTCAATCCCTATTCTTCTTTTTAAACCAACAGCATACAACGCAAGGTCCCTGGTATGAGACAGGTTGAACGAGAGTTCGCTGTTGCTGAGAGCATTATGTAAAGAAGGTTTGCCATAAGGATTATAGGAAAAATCAATTTTTGCCGGTCCTGTTCCTAGATAAAGGGCCAGAATATTTCTGAGAATTCCCCTCCTCGCAATAAACCGTTTCTGATCCCGCCTGAAACGATACTTTTCAGCCCGGCTGATTTCATCAGGAGATAGAATCCCAGCGAGCACGTCAACTTGAGAATCGGGAAGGTCAAGTAATGCACGCCAGGCATGAACCTCATCAGCTTGCAGTGACAAATCCTGAGGAGGTGCCAGCCATTCTTTCTTATGCAAGACTCCTGAATTCATGTCTTCCTCATTCATAATGCTCTGTCTGACCTTTTTTTCTGTATCTCCTTCAGATACTTACTCATCAATTTGGCCCAGATCCCCACATAAGGCTCCTTGATCATACCAAGATGATCAGCTTCCGGCACAACATGGACCGTCACTTCCCCCTCTACCAGATCAAGCCAGTCTCGATGGCAAGACCAATCAGTTCTGTCAGAATTAAATAGAATTACTCTACCGGTATAACCCTGATATGCATAGTTATTTGCGAGCTGGTCGGCATATAGGTTCCACACGTAGAAACTTACGAGCGGTCGTGGCACGGGGTGTCCAAAAAAGAGAATAGTCCTGCATACAGCAATCTTGATTCTACTTATTACCCTGTCAACGGTTTTTCTTTTGATCCAACTTACTGCCGGAGGAATTTTTTTAAACATGTATGCTATCTTCCCCGTATTTTCTAATCTATTGAGAATATCGGTATGATGGATAATTCTTGATTTAAAAGTATAGTCATTTCCCGGAGGATCATGGTTTCTGGCAGAATTCCTCAAGTATCTAAAAGACGTGTCTACAAGAAAAAGTAAGGGGACCTCATGCCCCTGCTTTTTCAACTGACGGGCCATTTCAAGCGCTATGGCGCCAAAAAAACAATATCCACCCAGCATGTAAGGGCCTTCCGGCTGTTCAGCAAGCAGCCTCTCTATGCAGTGAGTTGCTATTTCTTCAACAGTAGAGAAAACAGGAAGGAATCCATGCTCTTCCCAGCTGATTAAGATATAGGCCGGCTGGTCAGGCTCAAGATGACGCATGAAAAAAGAACCGCTTGTCCAGAATAAAGGCATTCTTGATCCATGAGACTGAATTGGAATTACTGATGAAGAGATTTCAGGCATACCTTCTTTGAGGATAGCCCCTGCCATTTGCTCAATAGTCGGCGCTTTGAAAACAGCAATGACGGTAAGATCCTTCCCCGTTGCCTTTTTCACTTCAGCTATCAACTTTACTGTCAGCAGTGAATGCCCTCCAAGATCGAAAAAATTGTCCCTTATCCCTACCTGTTCAATTCCAAGGACTTTTTCCCAGACCCTTACTAATTGTTTCTCCAGTTCATTGCGGGGTGCCACAAATTGTTCTTCTAAATCAGTCCGTTCCAAGCCAGGTTCGGGTAATGCCTTCCGGTCTACTTTGCCGCTGGTGGTCATGGGGAGTGAATCGAGCATAACAAAAAAGGATGGTACCATATAGTCAGGCAGTCTCTCCTTAAGATCACTTCTCAGTTGTTTGGTCGTGATGCCTGACATTTCGTTCGGTACGACAAAAGCGATCAGGCGCTTATCTCCAGGGTGGTCCTCCCTCGCAATAACTATCGCCTCCCCTACTCCGTCATGCTGCCCAAGCACTGCTTCGATTTCACCAGGCTCGATGCGGAATCCCCTTACCTTTAGCTGATGATCGATCCTCCCTGAAAAATCGATGTTGCCGTCGGGAAGATAACGGGCCAGATCACCGGTCCTGTATAAGCGTGCTCGGGATTTATCGCTAAAGGGGTTTGCAACAAACTTCTCGGCAGTTAACTCCGGCCGGTTGTGATAGCCGAGAGCAAGACCGTCTCCGCCTATATAAATTTCTCCGTAGACTCCGACAGGGACAGGTCGCATATGTTTGTCGAGTAAATATACCCGTGTATTGGAAATAGGTTTTCCTATAGGTATAGATAAAACAGGCAGCTTTAAACTCCCGGATATATCATAGCAACAGGTAAAGGTTGTACTCTCTGTAGGACCATAACCATTCACAAGGTAAACGTGAGGCAATATTTCCATTGCTTTTTGAATATGTGTAGCAGACAATGATTCACCACCGGTAATTAGTTGTTTCACTGGTGCCAGTATCTTCGGTGCTTCGTCTATGATTGTATTAAAATATGATGAGGTCAGCCAGAGTGTGCTTATAGAATGCTGCTTAATTATATCTCCGAGCAGGGCAACAGAAGGATAACGCTCAGTATACACAACGCATAGAGCACCATGCAGCAATGCTCCCCAGAGTTCGAAAGTAGAAGCGTCAAATGATATGGGAGCAAGAAGAAGAAAACGCTGCCCTGCATCGAACCGTAGATAATCCTGTCCAGTAACAAGACGCGTTATTCCACGGTGCGGGACCTCCACCCCCTTGGGCTTTCCTGTAGACCCTGATGTATACATAACATAAGCGAGGTCATCAGGTACTACATTACTTTTAATGTTCTCGGTACTTTGTTCTGACATTATTTCCCAGTCATCGTCAAGACAAATAATACGAGTTCGGTTTTCAGGAAGGCTGTTTAGAACACTCTTCTGTGTAAGGAGCATAGGTGTCCGGCAATCTTCCATCATAAAAAACAGTCTCTCCGCAGGGTAGGACGGGTCAAGTGGAACATAGGCCGCACCTGTCTTTAGAATGCCGAGTATGCCAACCACCATTTCAATGGACCGTTCCATACAGATGCTCACCATCGTCCCTGAACGGACGCCAAGTACCATCAAATAATGGGCAACCTGATTGGCCCGACGGTTAAGTTCTCCATAGCTAAGATTCCGATTACCACAGATTAAAGCCACAGCATCTGGGGTACGTTCAACCTGTTCTTCAAAAAGCTGGTGAACAGATTTATCGGCAGGGTAATCTTTCCCTGTATCATTCCATTCAACGAGCAATTGATGCTGCTCAAGCTCAGTCAGCATCGGCAGCTCCGACAGTGTGCGTTCAGGGTCGGAAACAATGCCCTCAAGCATTACCCTGTAATGCTGCGACAGTCTTTCAATGGTGGCAGGTTCAAACAGGTCGGTGTTGTATACAAATAATACCTGTACCCCATCTTCAAGCTCGTCCAGGTACACCTCAAGGTCAAACTTTACCCTTGTATATTCTATATCTATATGTTCAAGTGTTAAACCAGACAGCTCCGGCGTTGAATAGGGCACATTTTGCAGAGCAAAAGTTACCTGAAACAGAGGAGTCCGGCTCAAGTCACGCTCCGGCTTTATTGCCTCCACCAGTTTCTCAAAAGGTAAATCCTGATGTTCATAGGCACCAAGGAGCTTCTTTTTTACTTTTTGGAGCAGCTCCCGGAAAACAGGATTACCCGAAGTGTCAGTCCGCATCACAAGGGTGTTTACAAACAAGCCTATCAGTCCCTCTAATTCAACATAGTTACGGTTAGAGATGGGAGAGCCGACGACAATATCATCCTGTCCGGTGTACCGGTGAAGCAGGCACTGGAATGCTGCAAGTAATGTCATGAAGAGAGTCACTCCCTCATTTCTGCTTAGTCCCTTAAGCGACTCAACTAACTCTCCTGACAGCTTAAACTGATGACTTCCTCCACGAAATGTCTGTACTTTAGGGCGGGGATGGTCTACTGGAAGCTCAAGTGTATTCATTCCCTTGAGTTCCTCCATCCAGTAAGTGAGTTGTTTCTCAAGAGTCTCACCGCTCATCCATTCCCTCTGCCACACCGAAAAGTCTGCATACTGAACCGGGAGTTCCTTTAGTGGTGAAAGACCGCCTTTTAAGAAAGAGTTATATAACATTGATATTTCCCGGAAAAGAATTCCCGCTGACCAACGGTCAAATATTATATGGTGTATTTTCAACAACAGGACATGCTCTTCCTTACCCTCCTTTACAAGTACGGCTTTCAGCAAAGGGCCGGATGAAAGATCAAAAGACTCTTCGCTTACAGCCCGCATTACCTCACGTTCTTTCTGCTTCCCCGCTTCTGTGCCAAGATCTATTTGCTGCAAAGTGAAAGTTGCCTCAGATACAATCTTTTGAATGGTTTGCTCATCCTGGACAGAAAATGTTGTACGCAGTATTTCGTGACGATTTATTAATTCTTTAAAGCTCTGTTCAAGGGCTTCCTGATTCAACTCGCCAGTCAGCCTCATGGCAAGCATTTCATCATAGGGAGAACTATCGGCCTCCATCTGATCAAGAAACCATAAACGCTGCTGGGAAAAAGAGAGGGGCAGGTCACTATCTCTGGAAACTGCCTTAATACAGGAGCCTGTGAATCCGGAATCATCCACCCTTACTGATTCTATATACTCGGAAAGAGATCGAATAGTTGGCTTCTCAAATATAACCATCAAGGGCATTTGCACCTGAAATACACTGTTAATTCTTGAAACAAGCTGTGTAGCCATCAGGGAATGTCCTCCCAGGTGAAAAAAGTTTTCTGTAACCCCGATCTGTTTCCGGTGCAGCAAGTCCTGCCATATATGCTGCAAAGCTGTTTCTACGGAATTTTTAGGCTCCACGCGTGCGGTATTATCAGCTGCCTGCTCCTTTGAATAAAGGGACAGCTTCTGTCTGTCTACCTTCCCGTTGGGACTGAGGGGCAGTGAATCAAGAACAATAAAACTGGAAGGAATCATATATTCAGGCAGACTCTTTGAGAGTGATTCCTGCAGTGTACCCGTATTTATTGTTTGTCCCTGATTGGGCACAATAAAAGCAGTAAGTCCCTCTACAAAACCTGTCTGCTCTGTCGCTGAACTGTTTTCTACCTCTGCAATCTGCCCTGCTCTGTCATCCCCCTGAGCAAATATGTTATTGGCCATACCTTCTACATTTTGACCTTCTGGACTACTACTATTTAGCATGAGCCGGTCTGGTGCGCCAGTTACGAGGACTTCGACCTGCCGAACTTCAGGGTATGTCAAAAGTGTGTTTTGTATTTCACCGGTCTCAATACGGTATCCCCTCACTTTTACCTGCTCATCATTACGTCCCAGAAATTCCAGATTCCCGTCATCCAGAAAACATACTATATCGCCGGTTTTATAGAGAACACCTTCTCCGTTTTTGTTGAAAGGATTCGGGATAAAGCGCTCCGCGGTCAGATCCGGCCGATTCAGGTACCCTAGAGAAATACCGGAACCACCAAGGTACAGCTCGCCGGGAATCCCCGGTGGAACCTGTCGGAGGTCCCCGTCCAGGACATAGACCTGTGTGTTCTCAATTGGCCGTCCAATTGGCACTGTAACAGTTGAATACTGTCGGCTGCAATCAAAGACAGTACTCCAGACGGTCGCTTCAGTAGGACCATACTCATTGAACAGTTGAGCTTCAGGGAGTGTATCTCGATGACATGCCACCAGATCAGGCGTACATGCCTCACCAGCAACAACAACGGTCTGCAATGAGACAAGCATCTTCGCATGATACTGGAGCAATTGATCGTAAAGGGATGGTATGCTCAGCAGGTGCGTAATAAAATTTTCTGCAATCATGCCTGCAATATGATTAACGTCCCGAAATTGCTTCCTGTCAGGGATGAAAAGGCAGCCGCCTCTGCACAGGGTGCCATATATTCCGGCAACCGAGCTGTCAAAGGAGATGCTCGACAGGAGCATGAAACGTTCAGGAACATTTCCATAATAACCGATTCTGGCTCCAGTAGAGTGTGCAAGATTCCCATGGCTGATCATGACGCCTTTTGGATTACCCGTTGATCCCGATGTGTAAATGATATATGCGATGCCATCAGGATTGGCACTTTCTTCAGGGTTTGAGTCACTTAATTGACTGATCCCGTGTTTGTCATCATCTATAACGATCACCTTTAATTGAGCAGTCTGCAACTCCTGCTCAAGCTCATGATGGGTGAGAACTGTTTGAATATCAGCATCATCAATCATGTAGGCAATACGCTCCATGGGATATGACGGATCAAGAGGAACATATGCAGCTCCTGATTTCAGTACTGCCAGTATGGCTGTTATCATCTCTATGGAGCGATCTATGTATATGCCTACTATGGTCCCCGGCCCTGCCTCGTTATCGGACAGATAGTTGGCCAGCTGATTTGCCCGGCGATTGAGTTCATCATAACTGAGACGCTCGTTCCCGTAAACAACGGCACCTTTTTCGGGTTCTTGCAAAGCCTGTTCTTCAATCAGCTTGAGAACAGGCTTTGCCGGCAGGTTCTTCCCTGTGGTGCCACACCACTCAATTACAAGCTTCTGTTCCATTTCAGTTAATATGGGCAGGTCTCTAATCAATTGATCAGGCCTGGCAGCAAAAGATTGTAATAGTATCTCGACATGATTCAGCAGACGTGAGATACTTCCCTCATCAAAAAGGCTGCGATCATAAACAGCTACAAGACGTAAACGCGGACCTGGCAGCGCCAGCAGAACCAGAGGATAGTTGCTTTGATCCCTGTAACTCACATCACTTATTTCAATTTCCGAGGGGAGACTTTCTGCTGCATTATCTACAGGCATGTTTTCAAAAACAAAAAGAGACTGGAATAACGGTACTCCAAGCGGAAGTTCGCTCCATTCATGGACTTTCAAAAGAGGAGTGTATTCAAACTCTCGTGCTTCAATCTGCTTCCCTTGCAGTTTCACAAGCCAGTTGGACAGTGAGTCTGTCGGCTCGACCGTCACCCTGACCGGCAGGGTATTGATGAAAAGACCGACCATTCCCTCGACTCCTTCTAAAGATGCCGGCCGCCCTGATACTGTAGTACCGAACAGAATATCTTCTTCACCCGTATACCTGTGGAGCAAAAGAGCCCATGCTCCCTGGATCATAGTATTAAGCGTCAATCGCTGTTTTTGGGCGGAACTTCTCAGTCCGGCCGTGGCCTGGCTGGAAAGTACCAGCTCTTTATGACTCTGTCCTTTGTCATCTCTCTGAAGTCGTTGGGTTACAAGAGGGGTTGGAGAAGAAATATTCTTTAGTTGTTCTTTCCAGAAATGTTCAGCCTCTGACAAGTCCTGCTTCTGAAGCCACGCAATATAATCACGAAATGGATTAGCAGCATGATCTTTGAGGTTTTCTCCCCGGCAGAGTGCATGGTAAAGTTCCCACACCTCCCGGAGAACGACTGTGGTAGACCAGCCGTCGCATAACATGTGGTGAAGGCTCCACACCCACTGATATGTATGTTCTTTGATTCGGAACAGCCTGAAGCGCATAAGAGGCGCCCTGTCCGGATCAAATCCGCATACCCGGTCATCATGCAGAAAGGTTTCCAGCCATTCAGCAAATTCACTATCTGATCTTTTCTCCAGTTGCTCTGTCTTCCAGTCGAGATCGACTTCACGGCGTACAACCTGTAGGGGTTCATCCAGTTCTTCCCAGAAAAAGGCTGTTCGTAATGACTGATGCCGCTGGACAACTGACTCCCATGAGCGCTGAAAGAGTTCAAGATCTAAGTTACCTGACAACCTGCATGTATACTGCGTGACATAAATCCCGGTTCCCGGCTCCTTGAGAGTGTGGAAAAGCATGCCTTCCTGAAGAGGTGACAGCGGATATATATCTTCTACATTTTCCATATAATATCAATCAGTTTATTTTTAATAATTATTAAATCTATTCATAAGCTTTATCGGACTTATCCAGTAACCGGGACAATTTTGCCAGCTTTTCAGCATTAAGATTAGCCAGCGGAAAATCTGACGCACTCGGTTCATCACCTGACGGTTTCATGCAATGGTTTATCAGCCCTTGAAGTGACTGAAGAAATTTACGGGATATCCCCTGTATGGTTTCAGGCCTGTGTCGATCTGTGCTGAATGTCCAGTACGCTTCCAACTGATCATGAATTACGCAGGAGTTTATTTCTATCAGATGCGGCCGCTGCCCTTTTAGACCGCGGACTCCCTGCAGAAAACCATTTAATCGAATTCTGGATGATTGCCCGCTTAACTCGTGCAGCGTTCCCAGGTAGTTAAATATTACCTCAGCATCAGGCACCTGCTTCATTGCATCCCTTATGGTCCTGTTCTTACTGAGATAACGCAAAGGACTATATCCAAAACCCCTATTGGGAATGGCCCGTATCTGTTCTTTAACCGACCTTATGATCTGTCCGGGCCCATGTTCATCCGGGAGGACAAGGCTTAGTGGATACAGGGAGGTGAACCACCCCAGGGTGTGATATAGGCTAACTTCTTTAATAACACCCTCTCTGCCGTGTCCTTCTTTATCCACCCTTAATACAGAACTGCCGCTCCAGTTGCACAGCGTTTGCATGAGAGCTGCCAGCAGCATCTCATCAACGCTAATCCGGCTGGAGAGGTTGACTTTATGAAGGAGATCATGGGTAGCCTGAGGTTCTAATTTAACAGTAATAGTCTGGGCCGAAGACTCCAGGCCATTTCCTGGATGATCAATATCCCGGGGAAGAGATGCGGTCGGCGGCCTGACCTGACCTATCCAGTAATCAGCTTCCGATTCACAGGCCTGAGAATTAGCATACTGGACAAATTTTTCCGCCCATTCATTGAAAGGTGTTGTTTTACGTGAAAGCAGCGGAGTTTTTCCTTCGGTAAGATCGCGGCAAATGGTCTCCAGATCCTCCAGAATAATATACCATGATATGCCATCCACAACTAAATGATGAATGATAATCCCAAGCTGACATGGCTGGTCCCCGCCCCGGTCAAAGTACAGTGCCCGTATAAGAGGACCCTTTTGAAGGTCCAGCGATAAATGCGCCTGTTGCATGGAGCGGTCTATAGATGTTGCTTGTTCAGGCTCCGTCTGATCTGACAGATTGTAATATTCCAGGGCAAATGAATTGTCAGCATTACTAACGGCCTGTTCCCAGCCTGAGGCCTTCCTCTGGAAACGAAGGCGCAGGGAATCATGGTGAAGTATCAGATGCTTAAATGCCTGCTCCAGGATAGCTGGGGTTATTTCCCTGCTTAGATCCAGATTCTGCGCCATATTCCAGATGTGCGGCTCCGGTAAATCAAAATCAAAGAACCACTGCTGTATGGGTGTAAGCGGTACTGATCCCTTTCCCGGCCGCTGTTCATGGCCGGCTTCGATATTCGCAATCAATTCAGCAATCGTCTGATGCTGCAAAAGCAGACCGGGCGTAAATTCCAGCCCTGCATTTACTGACCGGGCAGCAATCTGAATGCTCATGATCGAATCTCCGCCCAAATCAAAAAAATTATCATGTATACCGACCTGATTAAGTCCAATAACGTCCGCCCAGATTCGGGCCAGAATTTTTTCATTATTTGTACGTGGTTCCTCATAAGCGTTATCGAGATCCGGCCTTGCCGAATCTGGTTCAGGAAGTGCTTTTCGATCAATCTTTCCATTGGGTGATAAGGGCAGTTCATCCAGCATCACAAATACCGACGGTATCATATAATCAGCCAGCTTCTTCTTCAACTCTTTACGTAATTCATCTATTGATGGGGCTTCTGTTTGCGTAACGAGATATGCAACAAGATGTTTATCTCCTGAATTATCTTCTCGAGCTACAACCACACATTGTTTCACCCCTGGTTCATCTCCAAGTACGGCTTCAATCTCTCCAAGTTCAATACGTATACCGTGGATTTTTACCTGAAAGTCGTTGCGACCCAGATATTCGATATTTCCATCGGGCAAATAACGGCAGAGATCACCAGTTTTGTAAAGTCGTGCTCCCTGCCTGTCAGAAAAGGGATCAGGAATAAATCTCTCTTTGGTCAGTTCCTGCCTGTTAATATAACCAAGAGCCACCTGTACACCGCCGATATGCAGTTCACCGGGCACTCCGACCGGAACAGGATGCATATGATGGTCCAGAATAAACATCCGGGTGTTGGCGACAGGTCTGCCAATTGGGACTATCTTAAGGTCACTCCCTGACTGACATTTCCAATAGGTTACATCTACGGCTGCTTCTGTAGGTCCATATAAATTGTGCAGCTCTGCTTTCATTTTAGAGAAGAACTGTTCCTGTAACGCATAAGGCAGGGCCTCACCGCTGCAAATTACACGTTTCAATGAGTCACAGCTGCCAGCTCCCCGGTCCTCAAGAAAATAATGAAGCATGGACGGCACGAAATGAAGAGTAGTAACTCCCTGTTCACAAATCACGTTAACAAGATAATCAGTGTCCCGGTGGCCCCCCGGACGGGCAACTACTAATCGTGCCCCGGTCAGCAGGGGCCAGAAAAACTCCCATACCGAGACATCAAAACTGAAAGGTGTTTTCTGCAGAACAACATCTTCAGAAGTCAGACTATATTCATCCTGCATCCACAACAGACGATTGCAGATTCCACGATGGCTGTTCATTACACCCTTTGGCCTGCCTGTGGAGCCTGAAGTGAAAATGACATATGCCATATTTTCAGGGGTTGTAATACACTCAGGATTATTATCTATGTTTATAGTGTTGTCACCCGGTTGAATCAAAGAGCACGAGTCAGAAAGAAGCTCATCAAGACAGAGCACCTGCAGGTTGTCCTGTGGAATAGTTCTGATCAACTTTCTTTGGACCAGAACGACAGAGACCTTTGAATCCTCCAGCATATAATCAAGCAGATCTTTGGGATAGTTCGGATCAAGTGGGACATAGGCCCCGCCGGCCTTGAGTATGGCGTACAGTCCAATGACCATCTCTATGGAACGGTCTGCGCAGATTCCAACCGGTACATCAGGCCCTGTCCCCAGTGTACGAAGATAATGTGCGAGTCTGTTTGCCTGAACGTTCATTTCCCTGTAAGTCAGACTCTCACCTTCAAATATTAACGCAACCTCATCGGGTGTACGTTCTACCTGGGCTTCAAAGAGCTGATGAAGGCATACGTCTTCAGGATAATCTACCCTTGTATCATTCCATGTATCAAACTGACGCGTCTCATTATCTGTTAATAGCGTCAATGCCGAAATCATCTGATCAGGATCGGCCAGCAGCATGTCAAGGAGGTGGAAAAAGTGTCCAACGGCTTTCCCGCGAAGATCCTGATCAAAGACCTCGCAGTTGAAATCAAAGTGAAATTGAAAACTGCCGGACGAATCGAAATCATGTACCTGGAGCTGCAGGGCATGCCCCATATCTGTATGCCCGGGATGAAGCCATGTAGACTGCATCGGCATACCGCAAAAATCCGGAAATGCAACATTGATATAGTTAAGAACCACTGAATAGGACTTGTGGGTCACGGCATTGCTGCAGCCCGGATGTGCGTAGCGAAAAAAATCATAGGTTTCTGAAGTAATGGATTTAACCAAACTGCGAAAAGTCTCCCCAGGCTCAATGTTGATTCCCAGCGGAAACATTTCAATGAACAGCCCGACAGTTTCCTGAAAAGTTGCAGTTGGACGGTTGTGGGAAGGTGTGCCTATAACTAATTCTGAATTGCCGCTTATACGATACAGGTACGCAAATAGCAAGGCTGAAAGGATATTAAAAAGCGAAAGGTGCGGGCTAAAAGAACGAAAATCTTTTTCTGTTGCCAATCCGCGCAGTTTCTCCGATCGTTCCCGGCCAAGATCGTAATATACCCTTTCAGTGAGTGTTGAATGAGCTGACGGAGTGTTGCCATACAATTCAAGAGGTGCTGGAGCAGAACCATTCCTCCCCTGCCAGTAGGCTAGAGCTTTTCTGTGCTCAGTTGATTCCTGAAATTTGACCTCATAGTTCTGGTACTCAAGATATGATGGTAACTCAGGAGCATCTGCCAGACGGCCATTAAGCGCTAATTGATAGAACTCGGCCATTCGTCTGTAAATGACAGCGCAGGACCACCCATCAGTAATCAATTGGTGCTGATTGATATACCAGACATATTCACCTTCTCTAAGCTTGATTAGCACACTGTCAAACAACCGCTCTTTAAGATCAAAGTTCAGGATAGAACGCGACTTCAACCAGGATTTAATGTTACCATGATGAGCAGAATCCTTTGAGAAGTCTATGAACTCCAAATCAAATGTTAATGTTTCCCTGAAATTTTGCAGGGGAACATCATCCTTGTCATTAATGACAGTTCGAAGGGAATCGCTCCTGTCAATGAGAGTTTGAAAGGCGTCACGGAATGCTTCCGGCTCTATATTGCCCTGGATAAAAAAGGCGAGGGCCATATTATAAAGCGGTAGATGAGGATTAAGCTTCTGTCCGGTCCAGATGTGAAATTGACTGTTTGTGAGATTAGATAATTTAAGTTTGTTCAATATATTGACCCATATTCATCATGTGATTATTACGTTTAGCCTATAAAAATTGACGGTAATGTTTTCAGTACTTTTGCAAAGGGTTCGTCTAAAAATGCCCTTTTCACAAACCAAACCGCTGCCACATTAATGATGACAACAAGCCTCTTCTCCCAAAATTAATTGATTTAGTAATTTATAAACTAATAAGAAATCGTCTTGAAATCGTTATATATATTTTAGCGCATAATCGGGCTGTATGCAATTTTTGGTAGTGTCCTAATTTGAAATAGTTAGCTTAGCAAAATCCCGAACCTCCAGGTGCCATAGTTTCTGGGGGGCGGTCACTTACTGGAAAACTCTAACTTATAGTGGCACTATAGATGGGGGGTAGTCCACCCATGTAGTCCACCCATGTTGTTGTGTTTTCTAACCCTTTTAAATTAAAATTAGTGCTGATTATTTGCGAAGATTCATCATAACAAGGGGATTGAAATGAAATACTGCAATCATTCTCGTTTCACCAAATGTTTATTCCTGTTTAGTTTTTTATTAGTAGTTATCTCCGTATTTACGGCCAAACCGGTTAATGCCCATAAATTAGGGGAAAGTTATATCTATCTTAGAGTATACGAAGATAAGCTAACCGGTACTTTTCACATAACGCTTCGTGATGTAAACAATGCGCTCGGGCTTCAAGCGTCCGATGTTCAGATCACAGAGGATAATTGGGCGGATCGAATAGGTGAAGTTCACAGCCTATATAAGGAGAAGGTTCAATTCTTTGTTGGCGATAACGAGTTACCCATTCGTTTCACTGGCTCAGATAGGTTGTTGGGGAAAGATCGTTGGTTATTCATGAAATTTGTCATCATTGAAGACTCTAACACGCCAGATGTCATAGAAATTGATTATAAAGTACTGTTCGACAGAGACCCAGACCATGTAGCCCTTGTGGCGATCGAACATTTCTGGGAGGCAAGTATCTTTGATAACAAAGGTCAAATATCCCTAATTTTCAGTCCTGACAATCATCGTCAACAACTCTCTTTTTCCGGTCACTCTGTATTTCAAGGTTTTATGGGCATTGTCAAATTAGGAATTAAACATATATGGAATGGTACCGATCACGTCCTCTTCATAATTGCACTTATATTGCCAGCAGCAATGCTCAGAAAAAAAACCGATTGGCAGCCAGTGAGAGAATTTCGGCCAGCAATTTTATACGTGATAAAAATCATTACCTTGTTCACTATTGCACATAGTGTAACACTGAGTGTCGCCGCATTAGGTCTTTTCAGGTTACCATCCCGCATCGTTGAATCAGTAATTGCCATTTCTATTGCTGTTGCTGCATTGGACATCATTTTTCCAATTTTTAAGCGTAAAATCGGTTGGGTTGTATTTATTTTCGGCCTATTCCATGGCTTTGGTTTCGCAAGTGTACTAAAACGTCTTGGGGTGCTAGGTGAACATGCGGCACTATCGCTTTTTGGGTTTAACCTGGGTGTGGAAATCGGACAGGTAGTGATTATATGTATAATATTTCCAGTTATTTACCTGATTCGACATAGCGCTTTTTATCCAAAAATCATCATGCGTTATGGTGCAGCAGCTATGATTATGCTAGCTATTTATTGGTTTGTAGATCGCGCATTTCTTGCACGTTGATAGGAAATTCGCTTTTTAAGCCTGTTCTAATTTAAGCAGAAAAAACACCGATCCGACAAGATGTTATTCTACTTTTCGACTTAAAAGAAAATTCCCGGCACTGATACTACGAAAATTTGCAGTTCGGCCTAGCTGCGGAGCAGTCAGGAAGTAATTTTTGTGGAAACTTCATCTTTTGGCTATGATCCGTGCCCTTACGCAGACACACCTCCCCCTCTCACTTAAAAAAGAGAACGCAACTCTGCATCCTGATCATGCTATGTAAGAAGAGGGACTGTATTCATTATATTTACCCCACCCATCATCAAACGGCTCTCGCACTACTCCGTCATCTTCATTTAACAGTCCCCACTCACGCGGGTCCAACGATAACCTCTGCGCCCAGATATTGAGATGCTCAAGTATCAACAGGATTACTGCCTCCTCGGTAATAAAACTGATTATCTTTCCAGAATCGAGGTAACTCTCAAAAACAAGATAAGAGGGGAGTAGTGTGCCACGAGCGAACGCTGGAAGGAGGTGAGAAATAAAGCGTTTGAAGCTGCACAAGAGATGAGAGTAGATCTCTCGGATTCGGTTTGCAGGAGCAGGCTTTAAACCACCTTACGCTGCATTGGTAAAGAGCCATTGTGGTGAGCGTTAAGGAAAAGGCAAGGCAGAAGATCGTGTCAGCTGTGAGTCAAAGAGACGAATGAAAATGAACCGCTTATCACGTGTCGAAATCTTAAAGGAGATGTCAAAACTGAGGGGCACTCCTGTCTCAGGATAAGTTCAGAGGATACCTGTTTACCGACTGAATGGCATCCGGTATGGAGGCGGCGTGAACTTAATTCAGGCTTTCGTGTGGAACGTGGGAACCTGTCGTTCCGATGATAAGGGAGAAATTCAAGTGGAGGACCCACAAGAATGAGAGTACCGCTGCGGAGCACAGGGGCGGACCATCCCGTAGTAGTTAAGAAGTTCTTGTAATGAGAATGGAGCGAAGGGGATGGATTATCCAGCTGGACTCAAAAGATCAACCAGTACATGGGAGAAATCTGTGAAGAAGGCAAAGTCGTTTAGAATTTCCAAAGAAGAGGACGAAAAAGTGATCATGGTCATGGACATTGATCCTGCAGCTGCACGGGATAAGACATTGAATCCTTACAATGATGTATTAAACGACAGAAGACCTAATATCTATCGGCCACTGTCTCCATAACAAAAACGTTATTTCCCTTCTTCAAGCACATCATCAGCCCAGCTTATCGCAGCTGAAACTGCCGGGAACCCTATAGTGCTTGTCAGTAGTATGATTGTATGATAAATTTCTTCGGATTTTGCCCCCTCTTCACGGGCCCTTCTCACATGACTGTGCACAGCGCCCTCTGAACGAATTGCTGCTGCTGCCGCAAGCTGAATCAAGTGGGAGTTCTTGCTGCTAATCGGGCCGAGCGTCCGTATTGTCTTCCCCAGATTATCAACTGCTGTTCCAAGTTTCTTATACCGTTTCCTGATACCTGTGTAGACTTTGGGAAGTTTCTTTTTTGTTGGCATGGCTCTCCTCCTGATAATAGTTATTTACATCCACTTTTGTTCATAGTACATGAATCTGCACGTGATATCAATAACAATTTATTGCGGAACATGAGGCGGGGATGCCTGGCAAGTAGTCAGGTTAAGTCCGCACTCAGCTTAATACTCGGTAAGTATTTCTGCCTTTCGTACCATTTTTCTTACAGTAACATAGACCTGTTTTCTATCCAGTATGGAGGCATCATACTGAACGGTTATTGTGCATTCATCAAAGTCGAATGATACATTGAGAACTCCCTCTGTCTCACTGATAACTTTCTCATAGTCCTCCACACATCCTCTGCACTCAACCCCAAAAACCTTGAGCTTCATATTTTTCAGATCCTGTCCCATATTCTCAATATCATTCCTTTACATCGGGGAGATACATTCGTTCAGGGATCATTTTATAGGTCCATGGCAGCCCTTCCAATCGCCATCCCCCCACCATCCGCTGACCCTTGAAAGGACTTACACCTTCGTGAACCTTGTCCCCCTCAAAACCACCGAGAACATTATATACTCTGTCCTTGCTGAAACCGCATTTAATGGCTTCTGTAACCGCGGTAGTTGAGCGCTCCCCGCTGCGGCAGATCATAAATAGCGAATCTTTGTCCGTATTAAATCGGGCTTTCAAATCCTCACAGAAATTCTCATTGGGAATCATTTTATAACCCTTCGATCCAGTTTCTTTTGAGTAGAAGAAGACCGGGATATTATAAGCTCCGACAGGATGACCAATATCCTGATATTCATAACGGGAACGGACATCCACTATATGCGACGCACCAGGGTTTTTCTTTTGAATTTCATCTGCTTCTCTCGGCTTGACATTCACTCCTTCATGGGGTTTCTTTACAGGGTATACGCCTTTGTGCAGGGCATACGATGGAAGAGAGAAGAGCACTATCAACATAAATATCAGCGGCTTGACTACTTTCACTAGCTTCATTCTGTTTCCTCCCGTTGCAAACTATTAATATACTTCATCAGTTATATATAGTATAATTTTAACAGATTTTATATGCAGGAGCAGGAATTTTAACTATGAAAACAAGGTTCGCTTTTTTATCATTTCTGATATTACTGCTGGGTAGTACCGCATTAGCCGACATAAAAGAATACAACCTTGTTATCCGCTATGATGCGGTAAATCTCACGGGACGCAGCGTACAGGCCATGACGATTAATGGCGCTATTCCAGGCCCGTCCCTCAGGTTCCGGGAAGGCGATACAGCCAAAATCCATGTTCGCAATGAGATGGATGTCGAGACATCAATTCACTGGCACGGGATTCTTCTGCCAAATCTGCAGGATGGTGTCCCGTACGTGACTACTCCTCCGATCATGCCGGGGACGACTTTTACGTATGAGTTTCCTTTGATACATTCAGGTACATACTGGTATCACTCTCATACAGGTCTTCAGGAGCAGCGGGGAGTATATGGTTCTATAGTCATCGAACCTCAGATGCCATCAATAACAACGGATATTGACCATGTTGTCGTTATTTCCGACTGGACTGATGAAAATCCTGATGAAGTACTTCGGACGCTCAAAAGTGGAAATGATTACTACTCACTGAAAAAAGGTGCCATGCAGAGCCTCTACGGGGCAATAAAAGCCGATGCTTTACCAGATGTCCTCATGCGTTCATGGGATCGCATGCCACCCATGGACATTTCAGATATAGCCTATGATCGTTTTCTGGTAAACGGGACACAATCAGCATCACTGAACGCACATACGGGGCAGAAGTTACGACTGCGTATTATCAACGCTTCTGCATCAACATACTTCTACCTCCAGTATTCCGGCGGGAATATGCAGGTCATTTCTGCTGACGGCGTTAATGTAAAGCCGGTTCATCTGGAACGCTTTCTGATTGCAGTAGCCGAGACATACGATGTTGTAATAACAGTGCCTGATAACAAGGCATATGAATTTCGCGCCACTGCCCAGGACGGTTCAGGGTACACATCGCTCTTTATCGGAATGGGGGAACAGGTGGCAGCACCTGATATCCCGAAACCGAATCTCTATAAAATGCACAGCGGCCACGACATGTCCGGTGCTAACATGAGCAGTATGATGAAACATAATGGCAGCATGTCCCAAAACGATATGAAAAATATGCCTCAGCAGGAAAGCAGCATGTCAGAAAGTGACATGAAAGGCATGGTGGAGCAGGAAAGTAACATGAGCATGTCAATGACTGAACGTCCCCCGGCTCCCTATGATAACCTCAGGTCTCCTGTATCTACAGCCCTCTCGAAAGACCTTCCTCTCCGGGAAATCAGGCTTGAGCTCACAGGTGATATGGAACGGTATGTCTGGTCAATGAATGGTAAAACCCTCAACGAAGCTGATCTGATCAGGATTAAAAAGGGAGATAATGTTCGGTTTGTTCTGGTCAACAAAACGATGATGCACCATCCCATGCACCTCCATGGACATTTTTTCAGGGTTGTTAACAAACACGGAGACTATTCTCCTCTAAAGCATACCTTTGATGTTCCTCCTCTCGGGACTCAGGTTATTGAGTTTTATGCCAATGAGGAGAAGGACTGGTTCTTTCACTGTCATGTCCTGTATCACATGAAGGCAGGCATGGCCCGTATCGTGCATTATGAGGATTCAGAACTGGATCCGCTGATAGCTCCCATCAGAAAAAATCTTTTTAAAGAGCACTGGTACTTCTGGGCTGATGCTTCGTTCCTGACTCAGATGACAGAAGGACAACTCGTCGCTGCGGATACACGCAATACATTCAGAGGAACATGGGAGGCAGGTTGGGATGAGGACTTTGAGGCGGTGTTTACCTATGAAAGATATTTTAACCGCTTTTTTCAGGCCATTGCCGGTGGGGTATTGACTGATGGTGAACAGGAAGACAGGGGAATCATCGGATTCAGATATCTTCTTCCTTTTTTAGTAGAAAGTTCTGTCTGGGTTGATACCGAAGGGGACGCGCGTATCACTCTTGATAAATCGGTCCACCTTACAGACAGGCTCTATGCATTTGGTGAGTTTCAGTATGACAGCGAGTCAAAAGAAGAGTGGCTAATCGGAGCAGGCCTGAAACTGAGCAGGCACTTCTCTCTTATAGCCCAGCATCATTCAGAGTACGATGCGGGCGTAGGCATAAATATCCGGTATTAAGTCCATCCCGACCCTCATTTTTAGTTTTAAATACATTATTAATTAGAATCAGCATTAAAGCAATATTGAAGTATCCCCCCTTATGATTTAATCTGCCTTTTACTTGCCCATCAAGAGCGGGTCCTGGTAAATCATCAGATGGGACCAGGGGGTTCCATCGTACATAATATATGAACCGAACTTTCCGGGATACGTTGGAAATTTAGCTGACTTTGCATCGAAGGGCCAGAAAATCAGCCAGTGGGCCGGTTCCGTGACCCTCTTTGTTCCAGGTTCATGCCAGTCCATATATGTCTTGTTATCCTTCTCCCAGCGCAGCGCACCTCGGGCCATATACGCGAATCCTGGTGCTTTATTCGTAGGGCCGGGCTTACCGGTGATAAAGTCATTCCACCACTGAAGCGCCGCCTCATCCATACATGATGGTACCGGCACATCTATCTTGTCAAGATCAGAATAACAGGTAAATCCGTTACTTCCGGTTATAACTTTCCTGTGTTTACCGTCCCAGTTCACGATTATAATGCTGGCATCATCTGAAATAGCAGGTGGGGCCGCGCTCCGGGCCAGTTTGATCTGCTCATTATCACTCATGTACAATACGGCCGGTTTAGCAGTCTCGTGCGTCGCCTCTGACTCAGTCTCAAATGCAATTAATAGAGTTATGGCAAAAAATAAAATTGCAGCTTGTTTCATCGCACTCTCCTTTTCTCGCTATATTCAAAAGATACATCTTTAATTAAATGCATAAAGCAATTGGCACTCGTTTTATTTATCATTTCAGTATTATTATTAAAAACTACCAGCGCATCATCTCATATTTTTTCTGCATCCTCATATTCTGCTGATCCAGATCCTGCATATCTTTTTGCGATGCATTGCCCTTGCTCATTACTCTTGACATGTCCACTAAGTGCTCTGACATGTCCTCCATTAATACTGATATTTGCCTCATACTCTCCGAGTCTGTTTTCTCAGCCATCATATCTCTCATCTGCTGCATCAATCTGGTCATATGCCCCATATGGTGCATCATGTCGCCTGTTACCTCGTGACCGCTCAACATACGGTCCATCTGCTGCTGATTCATCTGACCCTCCATATGCCCCCGGTTTCCCTGACCGCTCTTCATAGCTTCGCCCATCTGGGCATAGACGCATGGCACTGCAACGATACTTATCAGCAAAAATGTTGAAATTACTTTTTTCATTCTTCCCTCCTTTCCCATATTATTGTCTATAGTATATTCTCATCATGAATATGTTATGAAATTCAATGATTCTCACTATGTTGAACCTCACCTGAAGCTGAAAGGGATTGAATGTAGTTGACAATATCCCAAATTTCATTCTCGCTTAAAATATTTTTCCACGCTGGCATCTCTCCCTTGCCATTATCTATTTTCCATGCAAATTCAGCATCAGAGTGCGTCCCCGCCATTTGTCTTAAGTTGGCAGGCTTGATAGTAAACGCTTTAGCAGCTGCACCGTCCCCCTCGGCATTTATCCCATGGCAAGACACACAATTTAGTAAGAAAAGGTCGTTTCCGCGCTTTATCGACTCAGCTGAAGATAGTACCGGGTTTCTTTCCTTCGCGGCATCTTTGGGGACAAGCCACTCTTTACCTGTTTCATTCTGTACTGTTCCAAGAGACTCATCTTCATCCGGCAGTTCACCTGCGGGGCTTCTTAATAAAATAAATGCAAAGGAAACAATAATAAACAGTGCCATTGCATTGACAAAGACACTTTCAAGTTTCTTTGTGTCCACCTTAAATGCTCCGATAGAGTGCTGCCATAAAGAGAAAAGCACAGAAAACACTCACATAGTAAAATGATTTATCCATGTTCAGCCTCATTACATAAGTAAGGGCTCTCTGTTTCTTCTCATATAACCTGTGCTTCTGTATGATTTTTAAAATAAGACTGGTCCCAATGATATTGGAGAGAACACCTATTGTCAGAAAAAAGTCCTGAAAATGCCCGAGAAAGACAACTGTTGCCGGGATCGCCATGAGCGGCATAACATTGGCCATATACTGCGCGCAACATGCGACGACAGAAGTCGAGGACAATCCTCCTGCTACAGCCACTGCCGAACCAGCCCTCCCTGACAGCTTCCGCACCCTCACCACTTCCCGAAGGTATGTGTACAGGCCAACCTGAATTCCAAAACCCGTGCCAAGCATCAATATCCAGTACCAGACTAGCTTGAACTGATCGATTGAGTGAGCAAATGTTGCGGTTACAGAGGATATCAGGAAATATACTGTAAAAAGTGAAACTGCTGCAGTTATGCCCCAGATTATCGGCCTGCTGTTTAATCGCTTATTGTTGCTGTCAGCATGACTCAGGTCCCCTGATGCATTTGATCCCTGTATAATTTCGTTGCATATCGTTTCCCCCTCCATGGACGGTTTCACTCTATTCACCTGAACTGGCGCAGAATAATTGTCATAAGTCTCTCGCTTCCATCGAAAGGGAATATCAACAATTTCACCAGGAATTTGAATCGCATAGAGAGCGTTAAAGGCCTCCATAAGTACGGCCCTCTGTTGAAGAATATGATCAGGCTCTCCAAGAGGATGACCAAATGGCCACTTCAGGAAAATAGACCTCGGTGGTTTAACCTTTTCTGTAAAGTTTCTTACAATCGATATCCCGATCGTCGAGATCCCTGCTTTTTCAATCTCCCGCTGTATCAGCCCGACGGACTGATTGCAGATACCTCAGCCAGGTGTGAGCAATACAACATCCACATTATTTTCTTTCAGTCTTTTTGCAACTTCCCGCGATGTGTCGTGAATAAGCGTCTGAACATGGATACCTTTGATATGCCCCATAAAGCCATAATGTTTCTCTGCCAACTGCCCAATAAATCCTTCAGACGCCAACTCTCTAAGCCTTTCAATTGGGAACAAGATATTCAGATCTTTATCAGCATCTGAATGGTCATAGTAATCATGGGTTATCATAAGATCACTCAGAGGTCTTTCTGCATCTATCTCTCTGAACGTAGCATCACCCTGCGGGTCGTCCATGTCAAATGGGACCTGATCCCTTTGGTGGATTCCTCCCGTAGTGACAAGCGCGACTTTTGAGTCGGACAAAAGCTTTGTTACCGGTATCCATGGAATATCAGTTGACTCAACTGCATGGAATAACTCACTGAAAATGCCGGCGAGAGACGGATACCGTGTCAAGAATTTTGCAACTGTCCTGCGTTTTAGTCTTGCCAGATTCATTTGATCATCCTTAGCTTATATTTTTTATGCCACAGATAATGTACCAATAAAAAACGAATGAAACATGAAGAACTTTTGAATAAATTGTGAATTCATAAGAATTGACCAGTTGCGAAGCAAATTGATTGATCATCATAATCACAAGAATTTTATTGTTCTTAATGTCGATAACCTTAATCGTCTCTGGTATTTTGACAAATAAAGCGAATCATGAGTTCATATTTTATTCATATTTATTGTTTTAAATAGAGAGTATGGAGGACCTGATCTGAAGATCTTAAAAATCATGACCTTTAGCATGGCTATATTTCTCCTCTTTGCGGTCTTTCTCTCTTCATCCACCACTATAAAATCGCCAGGAATGAGAGAACTGCTATTAGCACTGACAAATAGATCTGGAGTTGATGCTTGAGCAATAAAATTAACAGTATCAGATAAAGGAGGAGGAAATGATCAAAAAGAAAAATTTAGTCGTTCTGGTATTACTCACAATCTCTCTATTAGTAGCAGGTTGCGCGGACAAGGAAAAGCTTGACAATATTAGTCAATCGCTCATGGATATTAACGATACCCTGAAAAATATTGAATTAAAATTGGACAAACTCCCCAAAACTGCCGCAGCTGCACCGCAAAGGCCAACGGTAGACTACAACAAAGTACATAACATGCCGATAGGAACTTCAGCGACAATAGGTGTTAAAAATGCTGCTGTTACTGTCGTTGAATTTTCTGATTTTCAGTGTCCCTATTGCGCACGTTTCGCGCCTACAATCAAGGAAGTGTTAAAGGCATATCCCAACGAAGTACAATTTGTATATAAGGATTTCCCGCTCTCTTTTCATAAACAGGCGAAAAACGCGGCCAAGGCAGCACGCGCGGCAGGGGAACAGGGAAAGTACTGGGAAATGCATGATCTGATCTTTGAGAAATACTCCACGGTGAACGAGGAAATGTTCAAGGAATTTGCGGCAAAACTAAGCCTGGACATGAATAAATTTAATGCCGACTTCAGCAGCAATAAATATGATGCCCTAATTCAGCAGGACATTAACCTCGGCAGGCAGGCAGGAGTTACCGGCACTCCATCTCTCTTTATGAACGGGAAGAGAATGCAAAGAAGATCTTTTGATGATTTCAAGGTAGCTATAGACGCCATATTAAAGCAGAAAAAGTAAACAGAGTACACCACTAGCAAAACACCGCGTATTTTTCCCGGGCAAGGGTGAGAAACCTTTGCCCGGGAATTATTATAACTTCATATTCCCTTCATCATTTAATGATAATAATTAGTCGAGGATTACCGAGATGACTGATATGAATAAACCATTTACTCTGATAATAATTCTGACATTGATTTTCCTTCATGCGGGAACATATGACTCGTCTGCTGAGCGTAAGAACAATCGAAATATTCCCTATGGCGATTACTGTTCACATGTTAGTAATTATGGAACACATCACGGCAAACTTACCAATAATCAGGTCCAGATAGCATTGAACCATTATCTCGGTAAAAAGGGGCTTGATTTTGAAATCATCAACGGCAAGGGCAGATTTGTTAAGGTACTCATTAAAGACAATAATAAAGCAGTAGACACTATTATTTTCGATCGCAACAACGGGCGTATACGATCTATTAAGTAAAAGAGATTAACCCGTTTCAGGTTAATCATAGTAGTTGATCCCGAAACGGGTTAAAGCGGCAACTCTAAATCTACTTCAGTCCCCTGTTTTTCACGACTTTCTACATGGATACTGCCTTTATGCCCTTCTACTATTTTTCTAGCAATAGCCATTCCTAAACCAGTTCCATAACTCTTTTTTGTATAAAATGGAATAAAGATGTTCTCCAGCGTTTCCCTGTCCATCCCTGCACCGCGATCTCTGATTTTAATATAAATATTTCTCTCATCGCATTCTGACCGAATATCAATACTATCTCCCTCATCAGAGGCTTCTATCGCATTGTTTATAAGATTAACCAGCGCCCTTTCAATGTGGGATCTGTCCAAAGGTATAAGCACAGAGTTAACTGCTAAATCTATAGACAGTGTTACACCTTTATGCTCTGCTTTCTCCTTACAGTAATGATGAGCTTTCATTATGAGCGCTCCGATGTCCGTGTCTGCCAGTCTCATTTTGATTGGCCTGGCAAAGTCCAGCACATCATGAACAATAACTTTCATGTCTTCTGCTGAATTCATGATTACTTCCGACGCAGATTCAACATTTCCTTTTCCCTCCCTGATACGTCTTGCAAATCCTGAAATTGAAATAATCGGATTTTTCAAGTCATGAACTATGGCGGCGGCAGCCTGGCCAAGCCCTGCTAGATAGCGGTCTTTTGCGGTCTTCTCCCTGAGGGTTTTTTCACGATCCACAAAATATCCTGCTAGAAGTGCTATGGAGCCCGAGAATAATGCATGCAATAGTTTATTCGCTATAAATGCCATATCATTCGTCCAGTTAATTATTATGTAAGGGACGTATAATATTGATACGAACAAATAAGTTAATACGGCCCCTCTAAACCCAAATGCCAGAGCCCCCAGGACAAGGGGCAGATAATAAAGTTCAGTAAAGATATTATGTAGACTATGAACATTTGTATGAGTGGAGTAATGAAGGTAAGAAATCAATAAAGCTGAAACGATAATAACAATTAATATGGTCTTCTTGCGTCTATTTATTTTATCCCCGATCATTACAACTTATGTATTAAATTCATTTCATCAGGCCTATGCAGGACTCTACTCTCAGGCAATCAAACCATAACCTCTACCCGGTTTCTGCCATTTTCTTTTGCCCTGTACAATGAATCATCAGCTCTCTTGATGAATTCATCTTCTGAATCTTCTGATTTGAACTGGGTTACACCAAAACTGACGGTTACCTCTCCAACGGAATCAAACGCGAATTCACTTATTTTCCTTTTTATACGTAATGCAAGCTCCTGGGACTTTTCCAGTCCCGTCTCAGGAAGAATTAACATGAACTCCTCGCCGCCCCAGCGAATAAGGTAGTCTGTCTCTCTGATATTTGCTTTAGTAAGTCTGGCTATTGTTTTCAGAACATAATCTCCGGCAAGATGTCCATACCTGTCATTCACGTTTTTAAAGTTATCAATGTCAAACATTATTATGGAAAGCAGAGAATTATACCGCTTAGCCCTTTCAATTTCCTGTCTGATGACTTCATCAAATTTAGTCCTGTTATAGGCCTGTGTCAGACTGTCAGTTGCGGCAAGTTTTTTCAGTTCTAATTCCATAGATATAATTTTGGGGAATATCGTTTTATTGAGGTACACAATGCTCGCAACTATTAAAAGCACACCGAATGTAAACAGAATCCAACTGTAGTTGAGGTGTAATGTCTTCATAAAAGCCATTGCCTTCTCTAACGGCATAAATCTTGGCATCAAATGCATGGCTACAATATCCAGCAAATAGACTGAAGCAATCACAAAAAGTCCACCAAGAACCAGGGCCAGCCCTGAAAAGACATTTAAATGCTTTAACACCTGTCTGTCCTGATAGAAATGCCAGAAAGCAACTACGGTTAAGCAGATGATAAACATATCTACAAATGTCATTATTACTATGGAATCCCAGATCATCTCAAATTCCCTTTAAGTATCTATTCATCTCATTAATAATACGGGTTAATTACGA
>CAMYND010000029.1 GCA_947259645.1 Thermodesulfovibrionia bacterium
CTGAGGGCCTCTTTTATCTTGTCTACTTTCCTCTTCTCATTAATTGCCTTCACTATTTTCCTGTAGTTGGAAATATCACCGTACAGAATACAGCCTGAAAGCTCATTGTTATTAATAACAAGTTTCCTGTAGCTGAAGTTCTCTTTATTTTTATCAATAATGGATTCACATTTACCATCAGCATCAATATCCCCGGCAGCCGCAAGATCAACTCCTACCACCTTAAGAACATTCGACATCGTCGTACCCTCATATACAGCGTTTCCACCCGCCATATTGATACCAGCAACTTCTCCCTGCTTCTGAGATGCGGGCCAGATGCCGTAAAACTGCTCCCTGTGCTCAATAAGGTCCCCAGCGGCAAATATATCTTCTGCTTCAGTTTCCATCCTGTCGTTCACGACTACGCCCTTGTTAATGGTCAGACCGATCTTCTGTGCCAGTCCCGCCTGCGGTCGTACCCCGGCAGAAATAATTACCAAATCCCCCTCTATGTTTGTCCCGTCCTCAAGGACTACTCCCGCTGCCTCTTTGTCTCCGGCTATCTCTTTTGTCTTGGCTCCAAGATAAAAGACAAACCCCATACTCTCCATCTGTGCCTTCAGCACTTCCGCACCTTCAAGGTCCATCTGACGGGGAAGAAGCCGGGGGAAGAATTCTACGACACTCACCTGTAACCCCCTGTTTCTGAGGCTGTTTCCCGCTTCAAGTCCAAGAACTCCTCCGCCGATTAGTACCACTTTTTTCTTTCCTTCGGCATAAGCGATTATTTCATCAGCATCCTGAATTGTTCTTAAAGCAAAGACCCCTCTCTTATCTGAGCCAACAATAGGAGGAACAAATGATACACCTCCTGTTGCGAGGAGAAGTTTGTCATATTCAAAATGTTCTCCCTTTTTAGTCAGTATCTGCTTCTTGTCCTTATTTATCTCAGCAGCAACAGAATCCAGCAGGAGTTTCATGTTGTTCTTTTCATACCATTCCTGTTTATGGATGATTATGCCCTCAGTGTCGACTTTGCCGGCAAGGTATTCGATAAGCCGTATCCGGCTGTAGTAGGGAACTTTCTCCTCACTCAGAATCGTAATTTCACCGCCCTGGTCGCTTTTCCTGATATGCTCCGCGGCCGTGACGCCGGCAACGCCATTTCCTACTATGAGATATTTCACGCTACCCTCCTCTTCTTCTCAAGCGCGCCTCATGCGCCTACTCGTTACGCAGCATATAGATTGCAATGTGTACTAAACATTATATGTTATCATTACGGGTTATGTCCTTACAGGTTTTTTCATCTCTCAGTCACAGGAACTTCAGGCTCTTCTGGATCGGCCAGATCATTTCACTCAGCGGAACATGGATGCATCATGCAGCGCAAAACTGGCTGGTATACACACTCACCAACTCACCCTTTTACCTTGGTCTTGCCGGCATGGCAGCATCTTTGCCGATCCTCCTCTTTACCCTGGCAGCCGGAGTTCTGGCTGACAGACACTCAAAAAAAAATATTATTCTCGCTACACAGATTACCCTGACTGTCCTTGCTTTGGCACTCGCACTCATCGTCGCATTCGGAACGGTAACAGTTTGGCATGTTCTCATTCTTGCTTTTTTTATGGGGACAGCCAATTCTTTTGAGATCCCCTCCAGGCAGTCATTCATCATAGAAATGGTGGGCAAGGAAGACCTGCTCAACGCTATCGCACTGAACTCATCAGCATTTCATGCCTCCAGAATGATAGGACCGGCAATTGCCGGGCTTATTATTGAACTCCTCGGAATAGCAGCCTGTTTTTTTATAAACGCATTCAGCTTTATTGCCGCGATTGGTTCCCTGTTAAAAATGAAATTCAAGGATGAACTGCCGCGCAAAAGCCCCCGGCAGGGAATCATCATAGAATTTAAAGAGGGGATCAGGTATATATTCAACAACAGGGATGTACGCACCTTGATTCTATCAGTAGGAATAATAAGTTTCTTTGGTTTTCCCTATATTACGTTCATCCCTGTCTATGCCAAAGATATACTCGGTACAGGAGCACAGGGGATGGGAATGCTGATGAGCTGCGCAGGGTCCGGCGCTTTTTTCGGTGCTGTCATGCTGGCATTCCGTGGAGACACATCAAGAAAAGGGGTTACCATGGCTGTTTCAGGAATAACTTTTTCCTTGTCACTCCTGATTTTTTCCCTGTCAAAAAACATTTGGCTCTCATACACGGTGCTTTTTTTTCTGGGGTTTGGAGCGATAAATCAGATAGCTACAGCAAACAGCCTGCTCCAGGTGGCTGTCCCCGATGAACTGAGAGGAAGAGTAATGAGCTCATTTACAACCATGTTTCTGGGAATGTCGCCTTTAGGAAATTTTGCACTGGGCTCTCTAGCCCATTACTCGGGGACACAGCAGGCCCTTGCAACGGGAGCCCTCTTCTGTCTGTTCGGCACATTGATTGTGTTCTGGAAAAATCCTGCGCTGTTAAAGATGTGAATCCATGGGTCATGTACAGACAACGACCCTGTTCTTTCCACCAGTCTTCGCCTTATACATGGCATTATCAGCGGTCT
The DNA here is from genome assembly GCA_947259645.1 of Thermodesulfovibrionia bacterium. Taxonomy (GTDB): domain Bacteria; phylum Nitrospirota; class Thermodesulfovibrionia; order UBA6902; family UBA6902; genus Glo-13. Next base: position 2,560 of record CAMYND010000029.1, read on the forward strand.
GAAGCAGTACCTCGGCATTTTCTACCCTTATTTCGGGGAATGTCGCAACACCGATACTCACGGTTATGCCCGCTTCAGCCCATGGGTATACACAGTCCTTGATGGCCTTTCTTATTTCATCCGCCTTGAGCGCGGCCTCAGCACTGTTGATATTTGAGAGGACAGCGACAAACTCTTCTCCTCCATATCGCGCCACAACATCCTCTTTTCTCGACATCTTCCGGAGAATAGTTCCAACGTTTTTCAGCACTTCATCCCCTTTGTCATGGCCATAGGTGTCATTCACTATTTTAAAATCATCCATGTCTGCAAGGAGTATCGACAATGGCTCTTTCTGTCTCAGGCACCGTGCCCACTCCTCTTCAAGACGCATGGACAGGTAGCGCCTGTTATAAAGACCGGTCAAATGGTCGCTGATGGACAGTTCCTGAATTTTTCGATGCAGGATAGTGTTGTCCAGGGCTATGGATATCTGGTTTCCCAGGTAATTAAAGAGCTCCTTCTCATCATCGCTATACCCCTTCAGCCTGCCGATAACAAGCACTCCGAGGTTAATATTTTTATAAATAAGGGGTATGTAGGCTATCTCTTCAAGGCTCATCTCGGTAAAGCCCATTTCCAGCACTTCTTCTCTCTCAGTATCAGGGCGCTTCACCATAATGCACTTTCTGTCAATCAGTGCACGTCCTGGAAATCCTTCATTCACTTTCAGGTCATAGAGATCAGCCCTGCATCCATACTGGACAGAGGGCACAAGATTCTGCTCCGTCTCATTACACAGGTAAAGAATGCAAAGCTGCGACTCTGTTACATCAGTAACTACATTCAATATTTTATCTGCCAGTTCCTTCAGGTCTATTGTTGACATGAGGAGTCTCGCGACCTGGTAATGCTTTTTAAGCCTGATTTCACGCCTTCGCGCGCTCTCTGCCATACTGTTAAAGCATGTTCCCAGTTTCTCAAATTCGTCCCCTGTTTTTACGTTCACAGCAATATCCATCTCTCCTGATTCAAATCTTTTCATCACCCTGACAAGAGTGTTCAGGGGCCTCGTAATATCGCGGTATATCACGATCGTAATAAGGATGGCAAAAATAAATGAGAGGGAGGCCACAACAAGAAGCACTTTACCGATTGTTGCAACTACTATCCGGGTGATATTTTTTGATTCCTTCGTTACCCCTATCGCACCGATAACCCTGTTTCTGCTGTCCTTCAGCGGCTCAAATGCCGTAATATGGCCCTTTTTCTCTATCTCCAGAACACCGTAAAAGGGCTTGCCGAGAGAGATCTCTTCCTTGAGTCTTCGGGGAATTGCCTGCCCCATCATCCAGGTTGCATGGGGAAGGGAGGTTGTTGAATGCAGGTAAAATGACTCAAAGGTCTCACCGGCAAAAAGACCCATTTCAACGCCAAACTTATGGTGAATGCTGTTTCCGAGCCATGATTCACCTGAAAGCAGAATACCGGCGATAACAGCACCTCTAATCTTGTCTCCAGAGCGAATGGGCGAAATCACGAACTGGGCAATCCCCACATCCTTTGCCCTGCTTGCGAGGCTTTCGTCTTCCTGAGAGAGAAATTCTCTTGTCACCAGTTCCGTCGTTATAATCGTTTCACCTGTCAGGAGAGCCCTGGAGAGAGCGTCTCCGAGAATGATGATGTCACCGGTCTTTCCATTCTTCCTGCCCAGCACTTTCTGGTTTTCATTGACCGCTATCAGTATCTCAGCATGGGTGTTATTCTTGCCAAGTTCCAGAAGAAACTCCTGAAGCCCCCTGCTGTCTCTCTTTTTAAACATCTCTTTCAGATCCTGCTGCCCTGTTACATGGTCCATTACTGATTTCAGGTTTCTTGCTCTCTCCTGGAAAAGGACATCAGCTCCCTTGAGGTTGGTCTTCACTGTATCCAGGCCTTCCGTCAATAAACTTTTGTTAAAAGAGAAGTACAAAGCGGTTGTGAGAGCAATGACAGGGATCCAGAAAACAAGAGACAACGCTGTCAGGGTCTTGACCCCGACACTTAACTTAGGTCGTAAGAACACCAAATCCTCCATATTTTTACCATCAGCTATAATAAGCGCAATGACTTCCCTATGAATATCATTGCTTCCCAGCTACTGTTTTGTATTCGGCAAGCTATTGGAAATACTTAAATACAGGAGAGAGGAATAAGCGGGATACGTTCTCCAAACACCCTGTTATTCCGGGACTACAGGTATGCGTAATTGAAGAGGGGGCCTCGATATTCACTTCAAACTCATCGATCAAAACCAGTTTCATCACGTTCTGATCATTTAGTCCTTCTGGCCCTATCCTTGAATGTTAAATGAAATTCCTTGCATATAAAACCACGTTATCAGACCACCATCTCTACGGTAATTCCCACCACAGCACCTTCCTGCCTGCTCCTGTCCACCCGGTTTATTTTTGTAATTAATTTCATGCCGCTGTCCATCAGCTGCGCCACAGCATTATTCAGTCTTCTTGGGATGTATCCCAGTTTGTCCCGGCCCAGATACACTTCTATCGCATCGTAATCATAGGGGTTTTTCGGCTCTCTTACAAGCTGCAGCGTGTGTCCCTTTTTCAACCGTCGCCATACAGTGTCACCATCGTAATATTGGAAGCCCGCAATGGAAGCGTCTGCCAGCATGATGCTTCTGGTCTTATGTCCCGACCGTGCTTTCAGCACCCCAGGCAGAAAGATTAAAGCTGATGCTGTGATAAGTGATTTCAGGTAATTTCTTCTTTTCATGGGTCATACCTCCAGATAATTATTTATCTTCATGGTACAACAGCCACTATGTCAGATCATGTCATAGTAGGCTAAGGCCTCAATAAATTTTTCCCATTTTCTTTATTTCCGCTTTCACCTCATCAGCCAGTTTTTTGGGAGATCTGACCTTGACATGAGAACCATGGCTTAATATTCTTCTAATGAGCTCCTTGAAATCAGCCACAGGAAATCGAAGGAGCAGTGAGCCGTTTTTCCGGATGGTCACCTTCTGCTCAGGATGCCACACCTGTTCCCCTATCCATGCTGATACAGAGGCTGAGAATTCAAGGCATATCATGCTGGTCTTTCCTCCCTGGATTATGCCGAAATGTTTCCTCGTGAAATCTTTTATGGACGGAAGCGCTCGAGACAGACGGACCGTATGATCAGTGCGGCTGACAGACCTGATCCTCGAAAGTGCAAAATTTCTCATATCATTTCTCAGCTCACAGAATGCTATCATGTGCCAGCTCCCCATATATTGAATCAGATGGAGAGGGAGAACAGTCCGCTCAGTCTTTTTGTCTGTGTGCGGAGAGTAATAGGTAATCTGAAGGGGCCTGTTTTGAAACAGCGCGCTGACCACCTCGGCATAGTGCTTTTGATTTACCTGAGCGTACTCGATGTTCTTTACAGAGATTTTCTCTGATATGTCCCTCCAACTCATGCTTTCGGCAGGTGCCTGCCTTCTGGATATTTCTTCCAGCAGAGTGCAGAGTTTATTCTTTACATCAGTGTCAGGGATTGTAGAGGCAAGCCTCACAGCAAGGGAAAGCGCGGCGATATTGTCCTCATTAAACCACAGTGAGGGCAGCTCATACGTATTGTCAGGATAATAATATCCCCTGTGATGGAAATCATACTCGAGGGGCGCCTGTACCCTGTCACGCATGAACTCGATTGTCCGCTGCGCTGTACGTGATGATATCTCAAATTTCGCGGCAAGGCTTCTGGCATTAGGATAACGGCCGGACTTTACTATACCGTGAAACCAGATGAATCGTTCAAACTTAAGTTTATCACTCATGCCGCATTGGCACTCTGCTGTTAAGATAAATCAATCGTGAATCCCCTCGGTTCTGCCTGGGCTGTTCATTCATCCGAAAATATTACCAGCAAGGCCAAAGGTTTACTATATGGTCGTAATATACTCGTTTACCTCGGAACGCAAGGTGTCCAGCACCTCCTTCAGAACGTCAGCGAGAGCTTTAACATTCTTCCACTTAATGTTAAAGATATAGGTATAAATGAAATAGTTTCTGAACGTCAGATACTTAAGAAGCACCTGATACAGTTCAGGAGGAAGTATCCCGATCTCATTGGATTTTCTGAGAACTTTCTCGTGCCACCCCGGAGCATCGGACACATCGAGCTTGTCATATACAAGCATCTGTTTCAGTATATTTTCAATTCCCGTGTAGGAATTAACAATCAGTGCAGCTACCGCTGCCTGTTCAGCCAGAGAATAATCCTCCTTGTCCTCTTTGTAAAGAGAAAAAAGCTCCTCTGTTATCCTGTCGATGTTCAGAAATTCACTTTCACAATATTGTTTTAATTCGTCAATTGTCATACTATCAACCTCCCGCGAACATGGTGCTCTCTTTATAATTATTTATCTGTTGCCCGGCAGCGCCAAGCGGTTTTCAGTTTATAGTTTGCCCGACCTGAGTATCGATATAAGCAGACGGATGCCAAGAATAAAGGCGACAAGGAAGCCCACGGCTCCGACTGTCGGTAAACCAAATATTGTTCCCCCGATGTCAGACTGCACAAGCATTGATGACCCGATGATGATTGCGGCAACAATCATGCTGAAGGCAAGGCGGTTGCTCGAGCGGTCTAGATCCGTTATTAATTTGTCCATACCTATGGGGTCCATTTTAATGCTTATTTCATCCCTGATCGCCTTCCTTAAGAGCCGGTTCATCTGTTTAGGCGTATCCAGCATTAATTCCCCGATTTCTGTTATATTTTCGGTCGCCTTCTGTACAAGACGTTCAGGATTGAGTCGGCTCTTTACCAGCTTGGCAGCATAGGGCTCTGCAGCTTTTAAAAGATTAAATTCAGGGTTGAGAAGTCTGCCGATGTTATCCACAATCAGGATGGTCCTGTTCATGAGCAGCAGCTCTGTAGGCACCTTGAGGCCGTGTTTCAGCACAAGGTGTGTCATTGCTTCAAGGTATTCAGGAAAATTAATTTCAGAAATAGCTGTATCATAAAGCGGCTCAAGCAGGTAAAAAAGGTCAGACCGAAATTCTCTTTTAAATGTGTCTGTATCTATTTCACCGACCACCAATCCGAGTTCTATATATAAATCAACAATCTGGTCAAATTTTTTATTCAGGACAGCCAGGAATGCCCGGGCAATGTTATCGATAATGTCAGGAGGCAGGCGTCCCACTATACCAAAGTCCATAAGCCCTATCCTGCCATCACGCATGACAAACATGTTACCGGGATGAGGGTCCGCGTGAAAAAACCCATCTTCAAATATCATTTTAAAGTAGGCATTCACCCCCCTTTCAGCAAGTTCACGCCTGTCCGCGCCAATAGACGCTATCCCCTCCAGATCATCTATCCTTACCCCTTCAATCTTCTCCATGACAATAACTTTGGTTGACAGGTAACCCTGATAGATATCCGGGATATAAATATGCTTGCTGCCGTGAAAATTTCGCTTAAACCGTTTCGCATTTTTTGCCTCTGTTATAAAATCCAGCTCTCTTTTTACTGTCCGGGAAAACTCCTCTACTATCCCTACCGGGTCAAAGAGCCTGCTTTCCGGAATGTATTTAATCATCAGGCGTGCAATGGCAAAAAGGATCGCGATATCAGTCTCTATGAGTTCCTTAATCTCAGGCCTTTGCACCTTTACAATTACATTCTCTCCGGATTTAAGGGTCGCATCGTGAACCTGCGCAATAGAAGCTGCAGCCAGCGGCGTATTTTCAAACTGAGAAAATATATCCTGGATTGAACGGCCATACTCGGTCTCGATTGTAGTGCGCGCTATTGCCGATGAAAAGGGTGGCACCTTATCCTGAAGTTTTTTAAACTCGTCCGCATATTCACTTGTTATGAGGTCAGGCCGGCTTGACAGGATCTGGGCAAGCTTTATGAAAGACGGGCCTAACTCACTGAAAGTCATCCGTAAGCGTTCAGGAATTGTATGCCGCTCCTCTTTCTGCCAGCGGGCAAAGTACTTTATTCTTTTTCTCAGGGGGATGAATCTCTTCAGGTTGACCTGATCAATGAACTGGCCGAAACCGTGCTTAAGGAAAACATTGACAATATGTCGTATGCGGGAAATATTTTTGTACGTCTGCCAAGCTTTCAGGAAACCGGTAATAGCCATGAGTAGATTATCTTTTTATATGCGGTCAACTCCCAAAATTTCACCATGAATAAATAGCCGGGGACCGCTTATTTCATGCGTTAACCTTCAGCTGTCTCTGGATGTCCCCTCGAGCTTTTTTACCCGGGAAGACAGTGCTTTGATCTTACTCTTTAATTCATCTACTTCGTCCCTGGAGGGGATATTCATTTTCTCAAGAGCCACGCTGACTATTTGCGAAACACTACCGTTCATCTCCTCTGCTGACTTGCCAAGTTTATCCTCACATTCCTTGACCAGTTTCGCACCCTGACTCTCGCTCAACTCGCCTTTTTGAACAAGATCATGTACCAGTTCACCGATTTTTTCCGGTATGCCGACGCCAGCCATCAACGCCTTATGAAGAATTTCCTGAATATTCATGTTCCCTCCTTAAAAAAGGGGAAAGAGCAGAGAAACGGTTACAATGCCCTTTGACTCCCTTGAATCAGTTTTTTGTTCCATTCTGGATTATGCTGGTCACCGAGTTTATCGCCTTCTCAAGCCCTGCCGTATCTTTTGTCCCGCCCTGGGCCATATCAGGTCTGCCGCCCCCTTTTCCTCCGGTAACAGCCTTCAGTATATCGCCTGCGTTAAACCTGTCAGTTAAATCTTTCGTGACTGCCGCAACATAATAAGCCTGATCATTCAGCGCTGAGCCAAGAACAATTACTCCGGAGCCGATGCGGTCTTTCAGCTTGTCCACAAGCCCCCGCAGTTCCTTCATATCCAGTCCCACTGCTTTATGGGCGAGGACTTTTACACTGTCTATTGACTCCACTCGTTCAAGAAAGTCATCAACGCTTCCTGTTACATTTTTTTGCTTCACCCGTTCAAGCTCTTTTTCATTCTGTTTCAGGTCGCTCATGATTTTTGAGACTTTCTCAGACACCTTTGCCTCATTCACCCTGAGCATCTCTGCTGTTTTCCTGAGCTCCTCTTCACGGGTTTTACTGAATTTCAACGCTGCAAAACCGGTAATCGCCTCTATTCTTCTCACGCCGGCAGCAACACTGCCTTCCGAGATAATTTTAAAGGGCCCTATGTCACCGGTAGCCTGGCAGTGTGTCCCTCCGCAGAGTTCAGCAGTGAAATCACCCGCCCTGACGACCCTGACCGTGTCACCATATTTTTCACCAAAAAGCGCGGTAACTCCTTTACTGATCGCATTATCAAGTGAACTTTCTGCTACCTCGACCTTACTGTTTTCTATAATCTTTTCATTCACGATACGTTCAACCTCACTAATTTCCCGCTCATCCAGAGAAAAAAAGTGGTTAAAATCAAACCTTAGTCTGTCAGGTGCCACAAGGGACCCGGCCTGCTTTATGTGGTCCCCCAATACCGCCTTCAGTGCAGCGTGGAGAAGATGGGTTGCGGTATGGTTGCGCATAACAGATTTTCTCCGGTCTTCGTCTACCGATACTTCAACAACCATCCCCTGCGTGAGCTTCCCGATCTTGACTGTGCCTATATGTACCAGCAGATCATTGATCTTTTTTGTATCACCTATTTCAATCCTCAGGCCGTCCGCTTTCAGCGTTCCAAGGTCTCCAACCTGACCACCTGACTCACCATAAAAAGGACTTCGGTCAAGAATTATCTCTATGTCCGAACCTTCCTCAGCTTTCTCGATAAAAGAACCATCCTGAATAAGGGCTTTCACTTCGCACGTTGCGGTTAACGTCTCATATCCGAGAAATTCTGTAGGCTTAAAAAGTTCCTGAGCTTCACGGTATACTCCGGCCACTGACTCTTCAGCACCGACCCAGGAAGACCGCGCCCTTGATTTCTGGCGCTCCATTTCATCATGAAAACCCTGATGATCAATGCTCAGGCTGTTGTCTTCCGCGATATCCTGCGCCAAATCAACGGGGAAACCATATGTATCGTAGAGCTTGAAAAGCTCGGGCCCGGGGATCACAGCCTGTCCCGAAGCCTTCACATCACTTATCAGCTTTTCCAGGATGCCCATTCCTGATGAAAGAGTGTGGGCAAAACGTTCTTCTTCAAGCTTAAGGACTTTCTTGCTCATCTTCCTGTTATCAAGTATCTCGGGGTATGCTCCGGACATCGTTTCATAAACAACGTCAAGGACATTAAACAGGAAAGGCTTCTCTATACCGAGCATATAGCCGTGCCGTGCGGCCCTTCTTATTATTCTTCTGATCACATATCCCCGGCCTTCGTTTGAAGGTGTCAGCCCTTCAGTCAGCACAAAAGCTGTTGACCGTATATGGTCGGCGATGACCCGGAGGGACACATCTGTTTCAGCGTCTGAACCGTATTTTTTCCCTGAAATCTTTTCCATGTATTGAATAAGAGGGGCAAAGAGGTCACTGTCAAAGTTATTTGTCTTGCCCTGAAGGATTGCCGAAAGCCGCTCCAGTCCCATTCCCGTATCAATGCTCGGCTTTGGCAGAGGAGTCAGTTCACCTGAGGCGTCCCTGTTGTACTGCATAAAAACAAGGTTCCAGATTTCAAGATACCTGTCGCAATCGCATCCTACCTGACAGTCCGGCCTGTCACAACCCATCTCAGGCCCCTGGTCAATATGAATCTCGGAACAGGGTCCGCATGGTCCGGTGTCACCCATCTGCCAGAAGTTGTCCTTTTCACCGAGGCGGAATATCTTTTCCGGAGCAATGCCAACATGGTTCTGCCAGATTTCAGCTGCCTCGTCATCCTTTTCGTAGACCGTAACAAGGAGTTTTTCAGCAGGCATTTTAACCCGTTCGGTAAGGAATTCCCATCCCCATTGAGTCGCTTCTTTCTTGAAATAATCACCAAAAGAAAAATTACCGAGCATCTCAAAAAATGTGTGGTGACGAGCAGTTCTGCCCACATTTTCAAGGTCATTGTGTTTCCCGCCGGCCCTGAGGCACTTCTGAACAGACACAGCCCTTTTATAGGGTCTCGTCTCTTCACCGAGAAAAACAGACTTGAACTGGTTCATCCCGGCATTTGTAAACAAAAGCGTGGGATCATCCGTTGGAAGGAGAGGCGAACTGGGACAGATCTCATGTCCTTTTTCCCGGAAATAGTCGAGAAACAGCTGTCGTATTTTTTTGCTTTCCATATCGGCTATCTGGTAAATATAGTATAGTTCAGGCTTATAATATACTGTATTATATCAGGTTATGTATAGTGTTTCTCACACTGGAGAGCAAGGCAAGGCACAGATATGTTACTAATTCACCCGCCCGTGGCAAAACCTTCTGAACCCCCTGCGGGTATGGCACGGCTATCGGCCGCACTATCCCGGAAAGAGGTAAAGCACTGGGTCCTCGACGCGAACATCGAGTCGCTTCTTTACATTCTGAAACGTGCTGAACCGGTCAGATCAGGGCCAATGGACAGGTGGACAGCCCGGGCATTTCGCACTGCGTCTAAAAATTATGAGTTGCTCAAGAAGCAAAGCATTTATCAACATACAGACCGGTACAAACGCGCTGTTTCTGATCTCAACCGGGCTGTTGAAATGTCTGCAAACAGGGGGACATCTCTCAGTCTGGTAAACTTCAGGCAGGAAGGATTCTCTCCACTGAACAGCGCAGACCTTGTCCGTGCTTCTGAAAATCCTGAGTTCAGCCCTTATTACCCCTATTTTGAAGATCGCTTACTTAAGCTTGTTGAGAACAGGAGACCGGCGTTCGTGGGATTTTCATTAAATTATCTGAGTCAGGCAGTGAGCACTTTTGCGATGATCGGCTTGCTCAGAAAACATTTTCCCGAAATAATAATAATCCTCGGAGGGGGGCTCGTTACTTCCTGGCTGAGCAACCCGAATTGGAAGAACCCATTCTCAGGGCTCGTAGACCACTTTATCCCCGGTCCGGGAGAAGCACAACTGCTTGGACTGCTGGGTCAAGGGAACGGAGAGGAATCATTCTGCACGCCTGATTATGATATCTTACCGCGGAATGATTACCTGGCGCCAGGATTTATTCTTCCCTATAGCGCGTCCAGCGGCTGCTACTGGAATACGTGCTCTTTCTGCCCTGAACCGGCTGAAAATAACCCCTACATTCCGGCCTCAGTTGATAAAGTAATGGATGATCTCTCTTCACTGACAGCAAGAAGTAAGCCCGTTCTTATTCATCTTCTTGACAACGCCGTTAGCACAGGGCTCTTAAAAAAGCTGTCCGAAAACCCACCGGGAGTTCCATGGTATGGTTTCGTCCGGATCGATCATCACCTTGCGGATATTGATTTCTGTAAGGCTCTCAGGAAGTCCGGATGTGTCATGCTGAAACTCGGACTGGAATCAGGTGACCAGGGAGTGCTGGACAGATTGCACAAGGGCATCGATCTTACAACCGCCTCTTTGGCATTAAAGAATTTAAAGAGAGCCGGGATAGCTACGTATGTATATCTCATTTTCGGCACACCCCCGGAAACAGTTCATGAGGCCAGAAAAACTCTTGATTTTGTTGTAGCACACAGGGAAGAAATCGGTTTTCTCAACCTGGCGATATTTAACATGCCTGTCCGCGGTTCAGGCTCGCTGGAGTTTGAAACAGACAGTTTTTACGACGGTGACCTTTCACTCTACACCAATTTCGTCCATCCCCAAGGATGGAACCGGAAAAATGTGCGATTATTTCTTGATAATGAGTTTAAGAAAAATCGGGCAGTTGCAATAATTCTTCAGAATGACCCTCCCCTGTTCACCTCAAACCATGCCCCGTTTTTTTGTGATTCAGGGTAACCGTTACTGCCTAAACCATCAGAACTGTATTTAAATTACCCGGTACGCACAGTAAGGCCTGTCCACATTATCGTGAATACAGATGGCACAGGCTTAGCACTACAAAGGGAGATGTCTCTTCAGCTTATTAAATTCATGCTCATTCATACCCGATGTGCCGAGAGGACGGTTACTGCTGTCATGGCAGTCTGAACCACCCAGCACCAGTAAATCATATTGACTGGCCCAGGCCAGGATCCTATTCTCCAGCTCCTTTGTGTGAGCAGGGTAATATACTTCAAGACCCTCAATGCCCACAACTGCTGGATCAAGGAATTCAGGGAGCAGTTGTTCAACAACCTCAACAGGAGGGAGCACCTCTTTGTAGTGGCTGTCGCCCGGATATGAACCGGCAGCCGGGTGCGCAAGCACTTTAACAACTGCGTATTTATCAAAGAACGGCTTCAACAGGCTGATGTCTATGCCTGATGGTATATATGCCGGGCTGTTATTCCCGATCAGCTTATCAATTGTCCCTTTGTCCTCAATATTATGTTTATTGGAAAGAGCGAGAAAAAAATGGCGGCGCGTAATATTGTCACCTAGTGAGGTAATATCTTCCATTGCAAGATCACGTTTCAGCACCGGCTCCTTTCCAGAAGGTCCAAACTGACCATTAATCGCGTCAACACGATCCTTTACCAGCGTCATTCCCCGGCCCTGTCCTACCAGGTGATTTATATCATTTCTGAATTCCGGATTTTCATAGAGCTCTTCAGAAAAGTAAACAAGAAGATGGAGCGTTCCCACAAAAAAAGAACGGTTAAAGCGTAGTGATACCTCCACGCCAGGGACAATTGTAATTTCTGATTCATGTCCCGCTGCAATAAACTCTTCCAGGCCGGCTATGCTGTCATGATCCGTCAACCCGATCGCCTTCAGGCCCAGGGCATCTGCTTTTTTAACAAGTTGTGCAGGGCTATATTCTCCGTCTGATGCTGTGCTGTGATTATGTAAGTCAGCAAAAACCGTCTGAGAATTCAAATCTCCTCCCTTTTTTAACCATGGTGATCTACTCGCTATTAAAACGAATTATCTTTTCTCTCTGCACTCAAGAGTGGCTGCTGATAAGTTTATACTATAGCAAATTCCAGAGGATACTATAAAAACAGAGGGGACCTTAACAGATTCTGTCGTAATACCGAGTTATAGTTATGAAAAGAAAGGTGATAATATTCCTTGCCGGAGGAGTACCGGCTGGCATATTTACGGGGTTTCTCTGTTCACAGCAAAATGGTTTCGGACAGGTCCTCATAAACAGCCTCGTAGCAGGGCTGAGCTTCGGGCTTCTGCTCTGCAGTATCATCGAGTTTCTTCATGGCAGGGCAGTGAGAAAAATCGGAGATGGAGCATTTCGGAATGAAACAGGTCTTGATCACACCCGAAAAATAACCTTATCTGTACCCTATGACCGGGCGATTAATCTCTGTATCGAGTCGATTCACACCATAAGAAACAGCACTGTTCAGATGGAGGACAAGTCCCGGGGCATAATCATCGCCAGGGCAGGATTTAACTGGAAGACCTGGAGTGATACGATTTCCTTTCTGGTAAGCAAAAATGCTCAGGGCCATCACATCATCAGGGTATCAAGCAGACCGACCGCCCGAACTACGCTTGTGGATTTTGGAAAGAATCTGGACAATGTAGCGAGAATAATTTCCTTTTTACAGAGTCATGGAGGAGATTTGCTTACAGAACCGAATTGATCACTGTATGAACCACATGGGCTGAAAACCCTCTGCGCTGGAGCATGCCCCAGAGTCTTCGCCTGATGACCTGTTCAGGGTATTTTTTCAGAGTCTCATATTTTCTTTCTGCAAATTCACGCGCTGCTTCGATTTCCTTATCAGGGGTATGATCGGAGAGGGTCGTATCAATAAGTTCCCTGTCAATCCCCCGTTTGGCAAGAAACATCCGGATACCTCTTTTACCAAGAGATTTATGTTCAGCACCGATTCTATAGAGATCTGAAGCGAGCGATACATCGTCCATTAAGCCGATGTTATGAAGATAGGTTACTGTGTCTCTGATCAGGGCCTCATCAAAGCCCTTGTCCCTCAGCTTCCGGGTCATTTCTTTCCTGCTTCTGCCGCGGTAGCTGAGAAGTTTTAGAGCAGATGATCTGGCCTTAGCGCGAGAATCTTTCAATCTCCGGGCCGCCGCTTTCTTCGGACATCAGGTTGTCCTCTTCCCAGATGTCCTTGGTCGATTGCACACCCTTCACCATCAGGGCAAAGTCATTCGGTTTCGTTGCCCTCTTCAGCGCATCCTCATAGGTAATGAGATCCCTTTTGTAAAGGTCGAGGAGAGACTGGTCAAATGTCTGCATCCCGTACTGGCTTGCACCTTCGGCAACGACATCATGTATAAGCTTTGTCTTGTCAACGTCCTCAATACAGCCCTTGATCATTTCAGTCGCAATAAGCACCTCGACGGCCGGGACCCTGCCTTTTCCGTCAGAGCGGGGAATGAGCCGCATCGATATAACCGCTTTCAGCACTGAGGCAAGCTGCATCCGTACCTGCTTCTGTTGGTACGGCGGGAATACAGAAATAACCCTGTTAATCGTCTCCACAGCATCCGCTGTATGAAGAGTGCTCAATACAAGATGCCCGGTGTCCGCAGCTATCAAAGCTGTCTGAATCGTCTCAAAGTCACGCATTTCACCAACAAGAATTACATCAGGGTCCTGCCGCAGCGCTGCCCGTAAAGATACAGCAAATGTTTTTGTGTCAAACCCAACCTCTCTCTGGCTTATAATGCATTTCTTGTCTCTGTGAAGATACTCAATCGGGTCCTCAACAGTAATTATATTGTCAGTCCTGTGCGAATTAATATAATCGATCATTGAAGCCAGAGTTGTTGACTTACCGCTTCCGGTTGTTCCTGTCACCAGGATAAGACCTCGCGGCTCCATGGCTATTTGTTTAATGACCACTGGCAGGTGCAGCTGCTCAATACTCAGAATCTCCAGGGGGATAACCCGGAAAACGAGCCCCACTGATCCTCTCTGTATAAAACAATTGCATCTGAACCTCGTTAATCCCGGGACACTGTATCCCGTATCAATATCACAACTCTTGCTGAATTCTTCCCACTGTGATTCCTTCAGGACAGATCTTGCTATCTCTTCGGTATCTTTGGGTGCCAGAACCGGTTCACCCGCTATCGCGGCAAGGGCCCCGTCCTTTCTCACAATGGGACTGCCTCCTGCCCTGATATGGAGATCTGATGCGCCCATTTCAACAGCTTTCTTAAGCAACGAATTAATATTTACAGACATGATTTACCTCTTAAAGTTATATGCTTCAAGTATTTTGGACTCTATCTCCTGAGCCATTTCCGGATTTGCTCTCAGAAACTGCTTTGCGTTCTCTCTCCCCTGCCCTATCCGGTTGCCATCGTAGGAATACCAGGCCCCGGCCCTTTCGACAATCTTCTTTTCAATACCCAGGTCTATCAGTTCACCCTCCCGTGAAATACCCTCATTAAAATAAATATCAAATTCCGCCTGTTTAAAAGGCGGAGCAACTTTATTCTTGACAACTTTTACCCTTACTCTATTACCGACATTTTCCTGCGCAGTCTTAAGCTGCTCAATTCTCCGGATGTCCAGACGCACAGAAGAGTAAAATTTTAAAGCGTTTCCGCCGCTTGTTGTTTCAGGATTTCCAAACATTACACCGATCTTCATTCTGATCTGATTAATGAATATAATTGTTGCGTTTCCCTTTGCTATCGCCCCGGTCAGCTTCCGCAGCGCCTGGCTCATGAGGCGGGCCTGAAGTCCCGGCAGGCTGTCACCCATGTCACCTTCAATCTCAGCCCTCGGTACAAGGGCAGCAACTGAGTCAATAACTATGATATCGAGAGCTCCGCTGCGGACAAGTGTTTCGGTAACTTCAAGGGCCTGCTCGCCGGTATCGGGCTGACTGATGAGCAGGTCATCAACTTTACAGCCGAGTTTTTCCGCGTATGAAACATCGAGCGCATGCTCCGCATCAATAAATGCGGCCGCTCCTCCCCCTTTCTGGGCCTGTGCAATCGCACTGAGGGCAAGGGTGGTCTTCCCTGATGACTCCGGCCCATAGATCTCAACGACCCTTCCTTTCGGGAACCCCCCGACTCCAAGGGCTGCATCAAGACCTATTGAACCTGTAGATATAGAGGAGATTTCAACAACTCCTTCGGAGCCGAGCCTCATAATGGCCCCCTTTCCAAACTGCTTTTCTATCTGGGATATAGCTACCTCAAGTGCCTTTACGCGATCTTTGTCTGACATAATTCCTCCTCGTTCTTATTGTTAAAATTATATAAAGCTAACATTACTGACCTGTTATATGCATGTATGGGCAGTGATTATCATGCGTCCAACTATGCGTCAATCTTTTCTGTTTTATCGTTCTGTCCTAATGCGATCTCAGCTATTCTGGTGTACAATGCACCCGCGGAGGTCAATTCACTCTTCATGAAAGACAGAGCTTTTGCATGTACAGTCCCGAACCGTTCATGAGTGTGAGACTTAATTGTATCTGCCAGTACAGCCCTTCCCTTAAAAGACCTGAATCTTCCCAGGGTGAGGTGCGGAGCAAAGGCACGTTTTTCAGGCTTAAACCCCAGAGACGCCATGTTCCTGTCAATTTCCATCTGGAGTTCCAGGAGTGTGCTCTTCTCCTCAATGCCCGCCCAGAAAACTCTCGGCGATTTAATGTGCGGAAACACACCGATACCTGAAATCACAAGATCAAATGGCGGATAATCTGCACATGTCCCCTCTATCTGTTTTACAATATCTCTGATGTCCTTGTCATCAACAAAGCCAAGAAATTTTAATGTCAGATGAATATTCTCCGGTTTGATCCAGCGTATATCCGCTCCGCATTCCATCAAGCTTTTCTGAAGTGCTGCAAGGGTAGATTGCACAGTTTCAGGCAGTTCTATGGCTATGAAACTTCTCAATATCCGGATTTATTTATTAACAGCACTGAACGGCCGCACACAGCACTGAAATTAGAATACCACATAAGCGATAAAATCAATATCTTCTTATTAGTGTTTCTGTCCCGTGCTTAAAAAATGAATATCCAGAACTGGAGACACAGGTTTGCGATAATGCCTGCCACAACATCATCAAGCATTATTCCCATTCCACCAGAATATGTTTCTTCCATCTCCCTCACCGGTGGAGGCTTAAAGAAAAGAAAAATCCTGAACAGTATAAACGCGGCAACAAGAGCGGTAAATACCTTGGGCACAAAGAGCACTGACACTATGTATCCGCAGAATTGATCTATGACTATGTGCCCGCTCTCTTTTCCAAGGAGCTTATCAGACGCCTCTGATGATTTTATACCGACAATAAGCAGCAGCACCAGGAGAAAAAGGAGAAGCAGATCATGGGGCCTCAGGAGCAGTATGAAGAGAAAAGCAGCAGCCGTGGCCCAGACGCCCGGGGCTTTGGGTAAAAACCCGATAAAACCGAGTGTGGATATTTTATGAAGTACAGTGCTGTTGATCATAGTGTCTCAAACAAATATAACCTGTGAGTGTTGAACTTCGCATGTTAGTCATCTTCATTAATAATCCTGTACGAATGAGTTATCTTTGCGGCCTTGGAAATAGTGTTCCCGACAGTACAGTACTTTTCCAGGGACAGCTCTACAGCTTTTTTGACCGCATCTTCAGAGATATTTCTTCCGGCAATTACATATTCGATATGTATATCCGTAAAATATCGCGGATGATGTTTGGCAGTATCGCCCTGAACATTCATCTCAAAGTTTGTCACTTCCTGCTTTTTTTTTCTTAATATTGAGATGACATCCATACCAGAACATCCCCCAAAGCCCATTAACAAAAGTTCTGAAGGCTTTGCCCCTGAGTTGTTTCCCCCTACAGAGGGAGGAGCATCCATGACAACAGTATGCCCGGAATCAGCTGTTCCGAGAAACTGCATGTTTTCTACAAACTTGATCCTTGTTTTCATTATGATTGCCCATGCCCTCTCATCATCACCCTGAGAGCGTACAGTCGTGCTTAATCAAACAGTGTATCTGATGCTTCACCTTCCATATATTTTCATCCTGATAATTATGGAAGAGCTACTTGTAAGAATGTACGGGATTCTCACTTTTTTGTCAATCTAAATTTAATATTGCAAAGCGGCAACTGCTTGATATCACTAACTTCTGAAAAGCTTTGCTCCCTCTTTATTAACCTGAATAGGCTCTTTCAATAACTCATTTAACATGGTACAATACGGATGATTTTAAGCATCCCTGGTCAAATGCCGTTACGAACAAGGAGAATTAATGCCAAAGCAGAGAGTGAGCAAAGCAGTGTTTCCGGCAGCTGGCCTTGGAACCAGGTTTCTTCCTGCAACAAAGGCCTCGCCAAAAGAGATGCTTCCTATTGTTGACAAGCCAATGATCCAGTATGCTGTTGAAGAGGCCGAGTCATGCAATATCAAAGAGTTTATTGTGATTACAGGAAAATCCAAACGCGCGATTGAAGATCATTTTGATATCTCGTGGCAACTTGAAGAAAACCTTAAGAGCAAAGGAAAGCATGCCATACTTGACGAAATCCAGAAGCTGTCCGAACATCAGTTTGCGTACATTCGACAGGGCCTGCCCCTCGGGCTTGGCCACGCTATTCTCTGCTCAAAGCCCTTTGTGAAGGATGAGCCCTTTGCAGTAATATTGAGTGATGATATAATTGACCCAGAGGACCATCTTTTGAGGGATATGATTAAAATTCATAACAAATATCAGGCAACCGTACTCGCATTGGAAAAAGTTCCTAAGGAAGAGATTCACAGGTACGGAGTCGTGGCAGGCAAAGAAGTTGGGAAAAACCTTTTTAAAATAAATGATATGGTAGAAAAGCCCACGGCATCATCCGCCCCTTCTGACATGGCGATCATCGGCAGATATATCCTCACACCTGACATATTCGGTATCATCGAGAAAACCAAACCGGGTAAAGGCGGAGAAATTCAGCTGACAGATGCGATCAAAACATTGATGAAAAAACGCCCTGTCTACGGATATCTGTTCCGGGGCAAGCGGTATGATGGTGGAGATAAACTCGGGTATTTAAAGGCTACGGTAGAACTTGCTTTAAAGAATCCCGGGGTGAAGACAGAGTTTAAGAAATACCTTTCCACCAGGATTTCTTCACTAATCGAAAAGGAGAAATAATGTCAGACATTGATATAAAAGAAGAAAGTGACGTAGAAATACCGGAATCTCTCCCTATTCTTCCGGTAAGAGACGTTGTAATTTTTCCATACATGATACTCCCCCTCTTTGTGGGAAGGGACATATCAATTAAAGCGATTGAGCAGGCGGTTGATGACGATAAATTAATATTGCTTATCTCACAAAAAGATGTAAATGTTGAAACTCCGACCACAGATGATCTCTACAAGGTAGGCACCGTTGGAACAATACTGAGAATGCTTAAACTTCCCGACGGCAGGCTCAAAATCCTTGTGCAGGGCCTTACCAAGGCAAAAGTAACCGAGTTCTCGCAGACAGAGCCTTCTTATATCGGAAAAATCGAAAAGATAGTTGATGATGAGCAGCCTGAACTGACGCTGGAAGTTGAAGCGCTCATGCGCAATGTGAAAGAGCTGGTGGACAAGTCTCTGGCCCTGGGAAAATCCTTTCTCCCTGACATCATTGTTCTGATCGAAAATATTGAAGAACCCGGAAGGCTCGCAGACCTTGTCGCCTCTAACCTTGGGTTGAAGGCGGAACAGGCCCAGGAACTCCTGGAAGAAACCGACCCGATTCTCCGGCTGAATAAAATCAGTGAAATACTGAGCAGAGAAGTAGAGCTCCTCCTTGTCCAGCAGAAAATACAGTCTGACGTAAAAGGTGAAATAGATAAAACCCAGCGTGAATATTTCCTCAGGGAACAGCTCAAGGCGATACAGAAAGAACTGGGGGAGATAGACGAAAAAACAGAAGAAATTCTTGAACTCCGCGACAAAATAACAAAAGCAAAGATGCCGGAAAAGGTTGAGAAGGAAGCGATCAAACAGACTAACCGCCTTGATAAGATGCACCAGGACAGCGCAGAGGCGGGCACAATACGGACCTACATTGACTGGATGGTCGAGTTGCCCTGGTCAAAAGGTACAAAGGACAACCTTGATCTGAAAAAAGCCAAAAAAATTCTTGACGCTGACCACTATGATCTTGAAAAGGTCAAGGAACGAATTCTGGAATACCTTGGTGTGAGAAAACTTAATGCCAAGATGAAAGGCCCCATCCTCTGCTTTGTAGGACCGCCTGGAGTGGGGAAAACATCACTCGGAAAATCCATAGCAAGGTCCCTCGGAAGGGAGTTTTACCGGATGTCTCTCGGCGGAATGCGAGACGAGGCTGAAATACGGGGGCACAGAAGAACATATGTCGGTTCCATGCCCGGCAGGGTCATACAGGGCATTAAAACCGCGGGGACGAACAATCCGGTATTCATGCTTGATGAAGTTGACAAGATCGGCATGGACTTCAGAGGAGATCCTGCATCCGCTCTCCTGGAAGTCCTGGATCCGGAACAGAATTCCACATTTGCAGACCATTATCTGGGGGTTCCATTTGATCTGAGCAATGTTATGTTTATCACTACGGCAAATCAGATGGACCCGATTCCCTCCCCGTTAAGAGACCGGATGGAAGTCCTGTATCTCTCCGGCTATACTGCTGAGGAAAAGGCCGGCATCGCAAAGATATATCTCATCCCTAAGCAGGTAAAAGAGCATGGCTTAACAGACAAGAATATTAAAATCAGTGCCGACGCTCTCACTCAGGCCATTACTCATTATACACGGGAAGCCGGCGTGCGTAACCTTGAGCGCGAAATAGCCAACCTTTGCCGGAAAGTAGCCCGAAAGATCGCGGAAGGCCAGGTAAAAAAACATACTATTACAGTAAGCAATCTTTCCAGATACCTCGGGGTACCCAAGTATCTCCCCGAAGAAGAGATACAGAGGGACGAGGTGGGCGTTGCAACGGGTCTCGCCTGGACTGAAACAGGAGGTGACATTATCTATATCGAGTCCCTTATAATGAAAGGCAAAGGCGGCCTCACTCTTACGGGTCAACTGGGTGATGTAATGAAAGAGTCTGCCCACGCAGCTCTGAGTTATATCAGATCAAAATCAAAGGAGCTCGGCATAAGCAATACAATGTTTTCCAACAATGATATCCATATACACGTGCCCGCAGGAGCCATTCCAAAAGACGGGCCCTCTGCAGGGATAACAATGGCGACGGCCATAGCTTCTACCTTTACCGGCAGGGCAATCCACAAGAATATTGCCATGACCGGCGAAGTCACCCTGCGCGGCCGGGTATTGCCGATCGGGGGGTTAAAGGAAAAGACCCTGGCTGCCAAGAGGATGGGCATTGACAAGATTATTATCCCCAAGAGGAATGAAAAGGACCTGGAAGAAATACCCAAGTATATTCAGAAAGACTTAACCTTCATCCCTGTTGAAACGATGGATGAAGTCATAAAAAATGCCCTGAAAAGAAAAACTGTAAAGAGAAAAAAACGATAATCTAATGCAGGCAATGAGCAGGTTGTAAGGAATCATCAGAGAACAATCTTCTTCCGGTTATACATGCAGTGACAAGAAAACTGCCAATTGCCGTTTTGTTTCACAAACCTTTCCCATTGTCATTCACAAAATATTTCCGCGACGCCCGGGGAGAGCATTTTGAAGAGAGCGAATAAACATATACCCTATAAATCAAACAAGCTCAAAACTCTTGGTGAATTTGGTCTTATAAAAAATATTCAGTCACAGTGGGGGAAACTGCCTTCTGATGTACTCATCGGAATAGGCGACGACGCGGCAGCCCTCAGGCCTCATAAAAATACTACCCTGATAACGTCAGACATGATGATCGAAGGTGTCCATTTTGACCTCTCGTTTACAACATTCTATCAACTGGGCTATAAATTCCTGGCTGTCAATATCAGTGATATTTTAGCTATGGGGGGCATACCCAGGCACTTTGTAATCAGCATGGGCGTTCCGCCTTCATTAACAGCGGCCACGATAAAAGACCTGTATTCAGGAATAATGAAGATCGCGAAGAAATTCAGCATATCTCTTATCGGCGGAGATACCTGCAGGTCAGACAGCGGCCTTATCTTGAGCGGCACGCTGACAGGGACTGCAGGGAAGATCATCACCAGATCCGGGGCTGAAACCGGAGACCGGATTTACGTAACCAACACTCTCGGTGATTCCGCAATGGGGTTGAACCTGTTGAAAAAACGGCGCAGGCGCATTCATTCTTTTTCCCGGACTTCACCGTCAATGAAACTCATGAGAAAACACCTGATGCCTGAGCCGGCTCCTTTAAAAGCCACTGCTAAACCAAGCTCCATGATAGATATAAGCGACGGTCTCCTCATTGATTTGAGTCATATATGTGATAAAAGCAGCGTTGGTGCCGTCATTTACAAAGAGAAACTCCCCCTGTCAAAGGAGCTTGTCGCGGCAGCTAAAAAATTTGCTGTGGATCCGGCAGATATAGCACTGAAGGGTGGAGAAGATTATACTCTGCTCTTTACGTCACCTCTGGACATAAATAAGGGAGCCTATAAAATTGGAGAGATCATAAAAAAAGGCCGTTATATTATAGACAGCAAGGGCAGGAAAAGGAATTTCAAACCGGAAGGATATGAACATTTCAAATAGCATATTTGCTAATGCCTGATAGAGACAGATCTTAAAATAATGCGATTTTCATTTGCTCAGTAAAGGTCTGTGGTTAAAATATCGTACAGTCTAAAACATGGGTTACTTCAGAGATAAATTCAGGGGTATTTTTCAGGTAAATGAGTCGCCCCACAGGATTGCCCTGGCATTTGCACTCGGTGTTTTCATGGCCATATCCCCCTTGCTCGGTCTTCATTATATTGGCGGGTTACTGATTGCCTGGCTATTTCGTCTGAACAAATTAGTAACATTCATAGGGGTCAGCGTAAGCAATCCCTGGACAATCGTTCCGTTGTCTACCTTTTGTGCATGGTTTGGAGCGAAACTGCTCGGCATTAAAAAAGTCTTGCCTGAAGTGGATTGGGCCACCATAAGCCTGAAGAATATTTTAAGCAAAATAACTGATATGGAGAGTTTTACTTCAACCCTTGGCACATTGATGCCGCTCATCAAATCTTTTTTCATAGGGTCTTTTGCCACCTGTGTTCCTGTTTCAATAGCAAGCTATTTTCTGGTAAAAGTCCTGGCTGTGAGGTATCAGAAGAGTTAACATGCCCCATAAACTGACCCGTCTCCATATACTTCTCTTTATCGCGACGTTCATTACGACCCTGCTTGCCGGTGCGATCCAGAGTGGAGTAATCCCCTGGGAAGAGCCCGAGAAAATCTATCTCGGTCTGCCTTTTTCCATTACTCTTCTCCTGATCCTTATGGCACATGAACTTTCACATTATTTCATGTCCCGCAAACATAATGTATCAGCAACACTGCCTTACTTTATTCCTGCCCCTCCAATACCAATGATAATCGGGACATTCGGGGCGATCATTAAAATGAAGCCCCCCATATATGACAGACGGGCGCTCATTGACATAGGAGCTTCAGGTCCGATCGGAGGCTTCATTCTTTCTGTCATAGCTATCATAATCGGACTAAAACTCTCAAATATTACCCCTCTCGATGGATTCCATAACCATCCTGAAGGTATTATCCTGGGAGAATCCCTGCTCTTTGCGTTGCTGACAAAACTTGTGCTGAACATCACTCCTGACAAATACACGATTATGCTCCATCCAATAGCCTTCGCAGGGTGGGTAGGTTTCCTTGTGACATCGCTCAACCTGCTGCCCATTGGACAGCTCGACGGCGGGCATATCTCCTACGCACTTTTTGGTGAAAAACACAAATGGATCGCCATCGGAATGATACCCCTTCTCATCTTCTTCGGCCTGAAGTTCTGGCCCGGATGGATAGCCTGGGCCGTAATAATGATTATTGTGGGATACAAGCATCCTCCTGTAATTTATCCGAACGTCCGGCTCGATAAGGGCCGGAAACTGATCGGCTGGATATCACTTCTTATTTTCATTCTTACCTTTATGCCTGTTCCTCTTGAGGTAGTCATGTCCGGCGGCTAGAAATCTTCCGCTTTGATTCTTTTTTTTATATTTATTCCTGCCGCTTATGTTTCTCATCATATCTGCCGAATAAAATATCAGTATTACTACTACTGGAGGAAAAACTTGAAGAAGAATCTTGGAATAGTCGTTGGAGGCGGTCCTGCGCCGGGCATAAACGGTGTTATCAGCGCAGCAACTGTTGAAGCTGAAAACAGGGGAATTAATGTTATAGGATTACTGGATGGTTTTAAGTGGCTCTTTCGCGGAGACACGAAACATCTGATCAAGCTTGATAATAAGAATACCTGGCCTGTCCACAGCAGGGGCGGATCCATACTGAGAATAGCCCGCGATTTCCCGGAAAATACTGATGCAAGTTTTCAGGCTATGGTAAGAGCGCTGAAGAAATTAAAAATACATTACCTCATCACCATTGGCGGTGACGGGACATCCTTTGTCGCGCGGGAGATCGAGAAAAGAACAAAGGGTGAGATTTCGATTGTTCACGTTCCCAAGACAATAGATAATGACCTTCCCTTACCCGGCGGAGCACCAACATTCGGATTTGAGACTGCCCGGCACTGGGGCACGCAGATAGTCAGGAATATTATAGAGGACGCCCGTACAACAGGCAGGTGGTATTTCGTGACCACCATGGGAAGACATACCGGGCATCTCGCCCTTGGCATCGGAAAAGCAGCGGGAACAACAATTACCATTATCCCGGAGGAATTCAAGGAAAAAAACCTGAAATTTTCCAAGGTGGCTGATATTCTGGAAAGCACAATCATCAAGCGCCTTTCTCAGGGGTATAGCTACGGAGTTGCCATTCTGGCAGAGGGAGTTTCAGGTAAAGTTAACGCTCATGAACTCGCAAAATTTGGAAACCTTGAAAATGATGAGCAGGGTGCATTGAGGCTTTCAGAGATTCAGCTTGGCAGAATTTTACAGAACGTTGTCAATAAGGAACTTGAAATGCGGAAAGTACAGGTCAAGATCGTACACAAAACTATTGGGTACGAATTACGGGCAGCTGATCCGATCCCTTTTGATGCTGAATATACGCGGAACCTTGGCTACAGCGCGGTGAAGTTTCTTATGAAAGGCGGGTCAGGCGCGCTTATCTCTTTTTATGAGGGAAAGTTAAAGCCCATTCCGCTTCGAAGCATAATTGATCCGGCTACTAAAAAAACAAGGGTCAGATACGTAAACACCAACACAGACCCTTATGAAGTCGCACGGCAATATATGATACGGGTGGAAAAAGAAGATTTTTCTCCCCCGAATATCGCAAAAATAGCAAAGGCCGGACGCCTTACAGCCGAAGAATTCAGAAAGCGATACAGTTACCTTGTAAAGTGAGCATGAATTTACTTCAGCCTGCCTGTCATTATCCGGCTTGACCGTATGATCCAGTATTTTAATCCGGAATACGGATTAATCGATCAGACCTGCCTGACAGCGGACATGTCAGGGGAATAATATTATATCAGGCTACATGGCCCGGTCATTTCTGTTTTCTTCACGCAGTTCAGGTTTAAACTCCATGGCTTCCCTTCCAAAGCAGGTACCAAGACTTTCAAAGAGCGCCAGCTCTTCGATGTCTACTTCTCTCCGCTTAATCGCCTCAGTCGTCGGCATATAGAGAATCTTGTGCCCTTGTACACCGGTAACAGTATTTCCGGTTTTCCCCTTTGTCAGGAGAACAACACTGCCCGCACCTGCCTTGTAGCCAAAGTTAACATCATAGGCAGAGGAATGTCCGGACCGCACAAGATGCCCCGGAGTGACTTCTCTCACCTCGGGGATCACGTAAATACCGGGAACAAACATATTAACCCTCTTCATAAACGCAACAACTTCAGGATCTTCCTTTAACCTCTTTTCGAGCTGCTGTCTCACATATTTTCCTGCGCCTGCAAGTTTTTTATGTCCAAAAGCATCAACACCTGCTGATTCATCATAGAGCATCTCACCGCTGGCATTCGTAAGCCCCTCAGCAACCACAATCAGGTACGTTCCGGAATTGACATCACTCCGCTCTATCCTGGCAAAGAACGTAGATTTCATATGCTTGTAAACGATATCAAAATCAGCAGGCACTTCAGGGATGAGGATACAGTCAGCCTCAGCTCCGATGCCGCCCCGAAACGCTGTATGCCCTACATACCGGCCAAACACTTCAACAACGATGACACGGTTGTGGCTCATTCCGGTTGTCTTGAGGTCTCTGGAAAATACGGATATCCTGTTAATGGCGGAATCGCCTCCAACACTGTATGGCTGAAGATCAAGATCCATTGTTTTTGGGACATGAACACAGGGAATGCCCTGGGCGGTAAGGTCCACAACAACACTTCCGGTATCATCACCGCCGCTTATGATCAGGCCGTCTATCTTAAATTTTTCCAGGCCTTTCTTAATCCTGTTGTATTTGTCAGGATCATCTATTTTGCTGATCTTGACCCGGGAATGGCCCGCTTCTGAACCTGCAAGCGATGCTTCTATTTTACTTACCCGCTCAGCATTCAGGACAACAACTTTATCCATTTGAACAAGGTTATACAGCCCAGCATACCCGTTTGGTATTATCACTGATTCAATTCCAAGGGCATATGCCTTCCGAGCCATTCCCTTGATAACCGCATTGAGCCCACCGCAATCTCCTCCGCTGGTAATAACACCTATTCTTTTAATAGCCATTTTAATTTCCTCCTTAAATTAAGTAATCGCGAATAGTTAATCTCAGGTGATCAATCACAAACAAACGTTTGTTTGCTCTGAGCCTTGACCGCGTTACAGACAACCGGAAAATACGCCTCTGTATAAAACCGCTCCTTAAAGGACCCCTTTGGTTGAAGGGACCCCCTTAATATGAGGATGCGTTTCTACTGCCATCCGTAATGCCCTGCCGATCCCCTTAAAAATAGCTTCGACAATGTGGTGCGGATCCCTGCCATAGTGCAGGATTATATGCAGATTCATTCCAGCAGTATTCGAGAGCGCTCTAAAAAAATCCTCAAAAAGAGAAATTCCAAGATCCTGAATCTGGGAGTTGCCTTTCGGTGCTCTGACCTTATACACAAGATAGGGCCTTCCGCTCAGGTCCAAAACCACCTGCACAAGACTTTCATCCATCGGTGTAACAGACTCGCCATACCGTCTAATTTTCAACTTCTGGCCCAAAGCTTTTTTTATCGCTTCACCAAGGACAATTCCGGTGTCTTCAACAAGGTGGTGGTAGTCTACCTCGATATCACCCTTTGCCTGTACCTTCAGGGCAAAATGGCCATGTTTTGCCATCAGGCTCAGCATATGATCAAGAAAAGGCACAGAGGTATCCACCTTATAGTCACCCTTACCATCCAGATTCAGGTCTATCTTGATATCAGTCTCTTTGGTCTTTCTCGTAACCTTCGCCTGTCTGGCCATTCAATACCCTCCTGAGAGTAAATTAATAAATTACATAGTATCATAAAACCTGCTTAAGTGCTTTCACAAAAGCAGCATTCTCTTTCGGTGTCCCAACAGTCACCCTCAGACAGTCAGCAACAGCTCCTGTCATATTCCTGATCAGCACGCCTCGATTGAGGAGAGCACTGAATATCTTTTCAGCCTTTCCGCCTCTCTGAGATCTTCTTTCCCTGTCCGGATCGACCTTAAACAAAATGAAGTTTGCATCGGATGGATAAGGCCTGATCCCGGGCAATATGCTCATTTCCCTGATCAGCTTTTTTCTTTCTGAGATAATGGATTTAATATTCCGGTTCATCTCTCTTTTCTTCGCCATCAATTCAACAGCAACCTTCTGAGAGAGGGAGTTCAGGTTAAAAGGGAGCCTTACCTTATTAACTTCAAAAACTATTTCAGGGGAAGCTATCATAAATCCAACCCGTAATCCCGCAAGGCCTACTTTGCTCAATGTGCGGAGGATAATCAGGTTTTTATATTTATTCAGGAGGGGCAGGAAATCATTGCGTGCAGAAAAAGGCTGGTACGCTTCATCAACAACGACCAGTCGATCAGATTTTCTTATAATTTCTAATACCTTCCGGGGCGAAAAGCAGTTACCTGTCGGGTTGTTGGGGGAACTCAGAAAGATCAGTTTTGCCCTATTTTTTTTGGCTGATTTGAGGATCTCTTGAGAATCAATGTCAAATTTCTCGTCAAGGGGCAGTTCAATTTTTTTTTCACCAAGGGCCTGTGAAATAATTCCGTACATGGAAAAGGTCGGTACAGGGTAGAGGACAGGGCCGCCAAAGGTCACGATTAAGTTATAAATAAGCTCATCAGAGCCGTTTCCATGAAGGATATTTTCAGGTTTGACCTTCAGGTCCTGCGCCGCAAGTTTTCTCAGGGCTTTGGCTTCCGGATCAGGGTACTGATTTGTCTTTACTGATCGCAGGACCCTGAATCCATAGGGGCTCTCATTCGCGTCCAGTTTTACCTT
>CAMYND010000030.1 GCA_947259645.1 Thermodesulfovibrionia bacterium
CCGTCACAGTCACCGTCAAGACCATCACAGGTGATATCAGACGGTTCATTCTGAGGCCCCGGCGTACAGGTAATTTCTTCCAGTGTGCCGTTTCTGCATGTCTGGCTTCCTTCTGACGTGCATACCCCAACACCACAGGTAGTGGTCTCTGATACATCGTCACAGTCGGTCCTGTCAGCACAGTCAGTCAGGCCGTCAAAGTCATTGTCCAGTCCATCAAAACAATGAGGCCACTCTATCAGATCAGGGCAGGCAGGATCGCCATCGCAATCAGGATCATTACAGTCAATCAGGCCGTCGCAGTCATTGTCGATAGTGTCATCACAGATTTCTGTCTCTGGCACGCAATCAGTATTCCATGTGGCAGTTGCCATGGGGTACGGCGGCACCATTGTATTGCCATTAGCATCAACGGCATAGACCCAGGCATCGAGGAAGTTTTTTCCTTCATCAGCAAGGAACGGGGTTACAGGATTTGGGGCCCCAGCTCCGGTAGATGTCGTGCTGACGGCATTATTCAGAAACTGGACGTACTCCCAGCTGGTCCCCTGGTAATACAGGGTAAGATCAGCTGATACTGCACCTGCAGGAGCAATAGCTGCAATGTTAAATTCATCCCAGTATTCATATACGCCGCCTGGTGTACCACCATACTGATTGGCAGGAACCGGCAGCGAGTTGCGCTTCCGGGCTTCGTCATAGCTCATCTGGTATGGCGGGATACGGTTGTCAAAGGCCACATGGTTATTGAGCGCGAAGTGGAACGTTTCATGATATGAAATGTTTCCGGTTTGGCTGGCGGGCATTGCAGCAAGATCGCCCAGGGTGAAATCCGGCGCACCTGTTAAGCGATCGAAACTGAGAGGCATAGTGGCTGGATAGCCCACACTAAGAAGCACATCTGCCCATTCCTTGGTCATGGCCGGATGGACCTCGTAGACCTTGAGTCTGGGGTCTTCAAGATTCACTATCGACTTAGGTATAAACGTTGAACCATCCACAGGGTTCGTCGCTGTTGTTGGGATATTTCCGAAGGCGCCAACTTCATCTGCAGTCATTTCGACACTGTTGGCATCAAACCACTTGATATTCAGCCACATACGGCGTCCTTCAGGATAGCCTGAGATTAACTTATGGCCGGTCATGTTGGTAATCCTGACAAGATCGCCATTAACGTCAAGGGTGCCTGCCTGGGTGAGGTGTGACTTTGCTCTCAGTGTAGCGTCATCCATGGCTGCAATCTGAAGAGCGCTCAGGCCACCGCCCAACCGCAGGGTGCCCTGTTGGTCCTGGTATTGGACCAGGGGATAAACCCAGTAGTTGCCGCCGGTCTGATCGTGCATAGGCTGGTCTAACCTGTTCGGGGCATTATTTTTGTCACAGCCTCTGCCGGTAATTGCCCGCATATGGCAGGTCTGGCAGGAGAAATACCTCGGGTCTCCGTCAATATAATTCGCGGACCTGGTTTCATCAGTTGTTGCTGCCATGTAGGCGTTATACAGGGAACCACGCGGATCCTGCAGATCTGCGGGAAGCGTGTTAAAATCATCCACCAGGAGACTGGAAAGGGGACTGGACTTGTATTCGCTGAAAGTCCTCTCCACGACACCATAGGCATAGGGGGGGTTATTGAAAGCCGCCTTTTCCCCGACCGGGCCGCCCAGGTTCGGTTCACCGAGAGGTGGAAAATCCCAGCTGTTAACAACATCCGGCGCTCCGGGTTGTGTACCGGCATTTGGCGCCAGGTCGCCCACTACCGAGTTGGACACATCATGGCAGGTGCCGCAGAAATCAACATCCCGGTGAAAGTTTGACTCGCTAAACTGATGCCGTGCTACTGCATCATTCTCACCATAGGGGCCGAGTTTACCGTAAGCATTGGACAGGGCATACATGCCGCTGCCATAGTAGCCTTCCTGTGCCAGGGTAGGGTCCAGACTGTCACCCTGGTTGGCAATGAATGGACCAACCATAGTGCCAATATGCTCTGTCATATCCGGGTTGGTCATCTGGTGGCAGGTGTCACAGTCAATGCCGTTTTCATCACTTGCGGCAAGACCTGAACCATCAGTTGGTGTTGAACGGCCTCCCATCCAGCCGCCAGAGCTGTGGCAGCGGATGCAGAGGTCGCCGGCGCCGTCAAAGTCCTGCTCGGCAATAGCAAGCGTTGCCCAGAAAATGGGATCACGGCCCGCGTTGCCCATGGCGCTTCCCAGCCAGCCAAACCCTGGCTCTACTCGAGGGTTGGTTTCATAACCTTCATGACAGTTCAGGCACCTGTTAGGTGCTTCAATTGTAACTTCTTGAGGCTGCGTCCCCGGCATTTTTATTTCATTGGGGACAACGTTAGCAGCGAAACCCACAGGAACTATCAGGGCAAGAACGAGTAATACCGTAGATAAAAATACTAATGATATACATGTTCTGTTTTTCATTTTCCCCCCTCGCCATTTAGATGTAATTAATTTACCGAATTCTCTACATTTATAAAACATGAGCTGCATGTTGATTGAAAGGAATAAATAATAGTACCGAACGGAACGTATGATTAACAATGGATTTGAGAATGATATAAGATATATTTATAGACAAGGCACTCAGGTAACAGGGGTAACGATTGTCATCTGTAAGAGCCACTGTTTTCTGAAATGATGGCTTATCGATAACCTCAACGTGCCGAGAATATAAGCCAAGTATTCCTGAATATTGATTCTTTTATGGTATTGATTTCGCTAACGTGGTGGTGCAGCTGTAGAAATCTGAATTATCAATAATCTTCGTAGATATTTATTTTGAGAATTCATAGTATTAAGAGAGGAGAAAAGAGGCCTGGCATTACCAGGCCGTATATTTTCCACAGTTATCTATTCAGAAGTGTAAACCTTTCATGGTAAATCACTTTGATTCAAACGCTATGACAGTATCCGCTGCAAAGCACCCTGATGCACTATTGTTGCTGCCGTAAATATCCACCTGAATGCCGTTATCAAGGTCTTCAAAGGTTATCATCTGGCTTACAAGCGTTCCATCCTCTGTTATCAGAAAGATTTGAGCATCATCTGCAATTTCTACACAGAGGGTCTCAACTGACGTTATAATGTCGAAAGTTCCTGCATTATGATTAATATTATCAATTTCACCAGATAGTTTATCTAATAGTATAGAGTCCAAATCAACAGAGATAAATGTGGCTTTAAGGAGATCAGGGAGACTTGGATCGGAGGCTAAAACCATTTTACCGTCAATTTCAGCCCTCCTGTTTTCCTGAATCGCAGACTCGTCAAGAGCAGCTCCCATAGTAGAATATATTTTTGTCCCTTCCTGGAGTTCAACCGTAATTGGATTTACAGATTCAACAGCCTGATCCGGATCAACCTGGAAATCAAACTGATCTGTTACAGGATCGACGTCTGACTTAATCGTGCCTGTTAGTTTGAAGAAATTACCTGTTTGAACAACAATGGCATCTAATCCCAGACGACATGACTCACTTTCAGCATTTATGGAAGAATCTGTTTTGTAAAAACCGATAGCAGCAGCAGACGATCCCTCTGCAAGATCTTTAAAAGGTATCGGCTGTCCCCCATCCTCAGAACTAAAGAACGATGTATCATCAGAAACGTATACGGTTATACAGCAACCATTATTATTAACATCATCGCTGGCACCGTTATAACTATCGAGATCATTATTATCGGGGCAAAGTCTGAACGTTTTATTGATCAAGTCAATATCATGCACAATGCCTTTAATCCTTAAGAGCTTTTCCGGTGGAACGTTCTCGATAATGTCAATGAAAACTACCGGGCGAAAATTATACTTGTTCTTGTTTTCATCTAGCTTCAGAGATTTTTCTGCATCAAGATCCAGCTGAAGAGCAAGCATTTCGCCCGGGGTAACAGAAAAGGGCTGTCTTGGATTCAGGTCAATTTTACCATTTCCGGGTAAATGAACAGATTTAGTAGCAAGTTGTCCGTTCTTATCAATTAATTCAACCTTGATTACAGTAAGGCGTATCTTGTTATATGAGATAGCGGGGACATTATTTTCTATAGAAAATAATGTGGTTTCGTTTTTCAGATCCAAAAGATTCAGTATCTTATTGCCAGAAAAGACGGTGACTTTTGAATCATCAGACAAAAGTTCTATTTTACTTATTGTAATGTTAACTTCCGAAAAGTCGTCTGTCGGCGAATCTGTTAAAAGAATAGCCACGCTGCCAGTGCCGGCTGGAGCATTAATCGATACGTCTGATCCTGAACCGCCGCCTGAACCACAGGAAGCAAGGCTCAAAACAATAAAGAGAAAAATGGGATAAACAAAAAAAAGATTATTGATATTCTTGAGTTTCATGCTTGCACCTCGTTAGATAGTGTTAAATAGATTAGTTATCGCTTTTAAAATAAAGCATGCTTGTAGTTTTCAATTCATAATTCTTAATCGTCAACAGTATCATTAGAACAATCATATCACGATTTATTCCACTATTGCATATTTAATGCCAGATTTTAACTCCTTGATTATTATAAATACAGAAATACCTGAACCGTACAAGTAATGTTAATTTTCTTAACATAAGTAAATTGCTTTAACATACCGGCTTTTTTGTCATGTTACATCTTCAAACAACCGAGTTTGCGCTATCTGGGTACAACAGGCAGTTAAGATAAAAACTCCGGATAATTAGTGCACTATGAAATAAGACTTAAGGGAAGGGCCACCATTTTCCTTTTTGAAGGAAAGGAAATGGCGGGGTGGACGGGACTCGAACCCGCGACCTCCGACGTGACAGGCCGGCGTTCTAACCAGCTGAACTACCACCCCACTTAAGGCTCTCAGCTACAAGCCTTCAGCTGTCAGTTTAGTTTCTGTATCAACTAGTTATCGCTGACAACTGAGCGCTGTTTTATAATGGTAGGCGGAACAGGGCTCGAACCTGTGACCCCAGCCTTGTAAGGGCTGTGCTCTCCCAACTGAGCTATCCGCCCGACTTTTCAGTATTCAGGATTACTACTATAACAGATACATATAAGAAATTTAAAGTCCGGAAAATGGTTTGATTTAAATATGCTGTTTGGGATACAATGAACTGAAAAAAGATGAGAGAGAACAAACGTATATGCCTGTGAAAAAAAAGAAATTTAAACCTACCTCCCTTCAAATACTGCTCCTGTGCGCTGTCATTGCAGTGTCCTTCTCCTGCAATAAATCGATATTGTATGAGGAGCCGCCCTTTGACCCTGAAGCCTCCCTTTCAAAAGCGAATGATTTAATCAATGATGGGTATTATGAAAATGCACGAGAGATCCTTGAGGAAATAGCTGCTAAAGATGCGACCCGGCAGTATGGAACGCTAGCGAGGCTCCGTATCGCTGATACCTATTTTGAAGATGAACTCTTTGACGAAGCAGCGTTGGAGTATCAGAATTTCCTTGGTGTGCATACACACCATAAATATGCCCCGTACGCCCAGTTTAAACTGGCAATGACATTCTTCAACAGAATAAAGACGGTGGATGTCAGCTCTTCATGGGCAAAGGCGGCAATACGGGAATTTGAAAAACTTCGGAGAAACTACCCGAGAAATCCCTATATGGACATTACTGAGAGCAAGATTAAAACGTGCAAACGTATTTTGTCTGAATATGAATTTTATGTAGGGAGTTTTTATTATGACAAGGGCGCCTATGAAGCAGCAGTGAACCGCTTTGTCAATATGCTCAAAGCCTACCCTGAATCTAAAATGGAATCAGAAGCTCTCTACTATCTCGGCCTTTCCTATGAGGGCATTGGACAGAGGAGCAAGGCGCTGAGCACATTATCAATGCTGATTGAGAAGTACCCAACAATTAAACTGGCAAATGAAGCCAGGGAGGCATTGGACCAGATCAGCAGCAAGCCCGGATTGATAATCAACGAGTGAAATACTATCCCGCCTTTATCGATATACAAAACCGAAAAGCTGTTGTTGTCGGAGGAGGCAGTGTCGCAGCGAGGAAAGTAAGATCTCTGCTGAAAGCCGGTGCAAAGGTAACGGTAATCAGCCCGGAATTAACAGCCAGCCTGAAGAAATTAAAACAGGAAGGATTAATTCGCCACCTGCAGAGGATATATCGAAAGGGCGATGCAAAGGGTGCCTTTATCGTGATTTCCGGGACCTCCTCTGCTGAGATAAATGCCGCAATAGCAGGAGAGGCTGAACAACTGGTTAATGTTGTTGACCTTCCATCCCGGGGGAACTTTATCGTTCCGTCTGTGGTCAGACGCGGCCCGTTGACCATCGCTGTCTCCACAGAGGGGGCCAGCCCGGCCGTATCAAAGGCGATTCGCAAAGAGATTGAAAAGAATTACGGGACAGAGTTTGCCCGCTACCTCCGTTTCGTTGAAAAGGTACGTAAATTGGCAGCGGACACCATTCCTGACAGGAAAAAGAGAGAACAGTTTCTCAAGTCACTTGCCGCCGAAAAAAGGTTCAGCGCCCTGCGGAGTAAAGGCTTTGACAGGGTGTCTGAAGAGATCCTTTCCAAGCTGAACAAGTAAGGCTACCGGATACCGGATACCGTGGCTATTTCTTCATGTATCACCTGAGCTGCATCCCTGTTGCCAATCATCCCGACCCTGACAGATATGCTTGTGACGCCCTGACCCCTGTCGTCTAATTTAACCGTAACCTTTGTTCCGTCTTTCCGCACAGCATCAATTCTGGCATTGGTTCCTTCATCCATACTGTTTGTTGTGCTGATGAATAAATTTGCCAGGGCGGAATTGGTAGCGTCTAATGCCCTTGAGTATGCAAGCGGATACTCCCGGGATAAACTCCCATCAATATATTTATATGCGCCAATTCCTGCGCCGGCACCGACTGCTAACCACGCGGCAACACATCCGGAAAGTGAGATCACCATTGATATCAAGATTATTATATTTTTTATTTTCCCCATGTTCCCTCCTGTTTTTCTGTTATTTTTGTAGAGATGATTCTAATTATAATTAAATGTGAAAGACCATGTTCATGATCAGTGACCAGCACCACGTACTGAAAATGGAACAAAAACTAGATGCTTTGCACATTTATAATAAATTAAGACTTACAGAATTACAAATAGCCTATCAGAAGCTGCCTATCAGAAGATTTCCTGACCTGAATATAAATTATCCCGGGATGGGCTCTTCCATGAATTCAGGGACCAGTCTGTTAAAAAATGTATGTTAGAATTAGTCATGCTGACTATTCCCTATTCTGAAAAAAATATCAGGGGAATTATTGCGGAAATGCTTAAGATACTGGATAACGGGGGCATAATTGCTTACCCGACGGAAAGTTTCTATGCCCTCGGCGTGCTTGCAACGGACAAAGCTGCTGTTCAAAGCCTGTTCAAACGGAAGATACGTCAGGCAGATAAACCAGTGCCCGTAATCGTTGATGCCATGGACAGACTGTTAACTGTTGCAGCAGATGTTCCTGTGCAGGGAAGGATTTTGATGAACCAGTTCTGGCCCGGTCCGCTCACCCTTATATTTAAAGCAAATGAGCAGCTACCAGATCTATTGACAGGCGGAACCGGAAAAGTTGCCCTTCGCATTCCCGGAGAGAGCGCTGCGCTGAATCTCGTAAGGGAATTGAAGCTTCCGCTCACCGCAACGAGTGCAAATATATCATCCTTTCCTCCGGCTGAGGAGGTGGCCCAGATCGTAACATACTTTGGAGATAAAATAGACCTGATAATAGATGGTGGCAAGGCGCCCGGTGGTCTGCCATCGACAATTGTGGATGTCACTGTTGACCCTCCCGAGATATTAAGAAAAGGACCTGTCTCCATTAACTTTTGATGTATGAATACATCATCCCGAACCAGATCGATCCTTAAATTACTCTTTCTGTTTTCAGTTTCACTGATCGTTATTCTTGCCATTTTGATCCCGCTTTACTTCAAGAGCCATTCTTTTGTCACTGTCGTAGAATCTTTAGTCCAGAAGCGGCTGGACAGGCCGGTATCAATAGGGACATTGTCCATTGGAAAGGGCAACAGGGTTATTATCGAAAATCTCACCGTTCAAGAGGGCTCAAGGGATGGCCTGATCATCACTGTGCCCAGAATTGAAATTGGGATGAGCCTCTCCGGACTGCTCAAGAGAAGAATTCATGATCTCATCCTGGAGAAGCCGGAAATTACGTTTGATCTTTCAAGGACAGAAAATCGCGAGTCAGAAAGTAAAACACTCTCAATCCCCTTCTCCCTTAAGAAAGGTAAGGTGTCTGAGGCACAGGTTGTCTTTATCATGGACAGTGGCAGAGCAGTTAAGATGACATCAGTAAATGTATCGATTGACGAGGAAAGGGCTGGAGAAACACAGATCAAAGCACGTGCTCATCTAAACCAGTCAATGGCGGCTCTCTCCCTTGATGCGGTAGTTGATACGAAAAAACTCAGAGTCAAAAAAGGAGCAGTAAGTATTACAGAAATAAATTTTGAGGATCTTTCTGCCCTTTCTGTTCTCCCTGATTTTAAAGGAATGAAGATGAAGGGAACGCTGAATTTAGGAATAGAGGCCGAGGGTGTTCAGGAAACAGAGGTCAAGTGGCTGGTGAACCTTCTGATAAGAGACTTCGCGGTTGAGTCGAAGCAGTTGAATATAGACCTGAATAACAGGGATCTGAAGCTGACCGCCAATGGCATGATTCAGCCGGGAAAGGACCGCCTTGAGATAGAGTCGCTCAGGACAGAAGCGGCTCACCTTGCCCCCTTTATCCTGAAAGGCACGATAGAAAACACCAGTTCCGGTGACCCTGATATTGACCTTACCGTGAGCGGCTTACAGGTGCCCCTTAAAGAGGTTAAAAAAATAGTGTCCGGACCGCTTATGGATATGATCAATGCTGTAGCAAGCGATTTTTCCCTTGCTCTTGATATGTCATTAAAGGGCAAAGCCCGCTCACCTCATCTAGCGGGGATTGCCCGGGTGAAAGACGGAGAGTTTAAAAAGCTTAATCTCATGGCCTCATCTGTCCAGGCACAACTGCCATTTGAATATACAGGGAATATACTCCTGCTGAATAAAGCTCTGGTCACCGCGGAGAGAATATCTCAGGGGAATATTCATCAGGGCTCGGGGTTTTCCAGTGAGCTCAAGACAGTGGAACTGACTCTGCCCCGTCTTGAAATTTCCGGCCAGCGAATATCCGGGGAGTTAAACAGGCTGAGCATTCAGGGGGCTACTGTTTATGAAAAGGGAAAAGAGTACTTCAAGGAAAAAAATCTATCTCTGACAGGAAAAGTTGAGGGGGATATAAGCAATAAATTAATTAACCTTAAGAAGATGGTATTCAAGTCAGACTCTATCGGCCATGCTCATGCAGAGGCATCCCTGGATATGCAGGGTCCCCTCACGATTGATGCCTCTGTCTCGCTGGGCCGGTTGGACATTGCGCCTATGGCCCGCAATCTTTTTGATCAGGGTATGAAACGCCATGGCATTGACCTGAGTGGAACAGGCAAGGCGGATATCTCTTTTTCCACAGTAATACCTGAGCAGGGGGAGATCAGAATCTCCGGAATATCAGACCTTGCTCTTAAAAATGGAGGGTTTATTGCGCGTGAAGGAGAAACTGCCTGCGAGGGAATTGATTCGAACGTGAGGGGAGCGTTTGATTTTACACTCCCTTTAAATACTATCAATTTCAAGATCAGTTCTGAATCTACTGGATTTGAACTCCTGGCCGGCAGGTTTTATGGCAGCTTCAGTGACAAGGTTCTGAACATCAATGCAGAGGGGAAGTATACTCTGCACGATGATTCATTACAGATAAAGAAATCGTCTCTGGGACTAAGCGGCATGGGAATGATATCGCTTTCAGGAGAAATATCTCGCCTCTCGGAAAAGCCCGTGTGGGAGGTAGCAATAGGCCTTTCAAACATTTCTAACAGGGAAGCCTACAATTTTTTTATACGGGAAACATTTCAGCAGCAGGCACCCTCTCTTTCAACATTCGAGATCAGTGGCACTACTGACCTGAATGTGCTGGTCAAGGGCTCAGCAAAACAGATGACTGCCCGGGGGAGAATGGATATTTCCGGGATGAACATAGAGCGGGACAGAGGCATGCATGCGAAGGGCATAAATGTATCACTGCCTCTGGATATTAGTTATCCTGATACTGCCCCCAGGGGTACGGTGAAAGAATTTGGCGTTGTATCTATCAAGGAAATTTCATGGAAGAAGGTCAGGCTGGAGGACACTGAGTTTTTCCCGGCAATATGGGGTAATGCCCTTATGTTTAAAGATGATATTGTGTTGCCTTTGTTAAAGGGTGAAATCGTGCTTGCCAGGCCGGTATACAAGGAGATCCTGAGTTCAAAGAGGGAATTGCGGCTTGCAATCGGGATAGATAATATTGATTTATTTGAGGTAAGCAATATGCTGGACATACCGGCATTTAACGGTAATCTCTCAGGGCGAATCCCGACAATGAGGCTCATCGGTGAGAGCCTGCATACCGAGGGTGAGATAGAGCTTCAATTGTTCGGAGGCTCCATGAAAGTCACGGGCCTCTCCATGGAAAACGTTTTTACCCCGATAGTTTCTATAACATCTTCAGTGAAATTTGATGGTATTAACCTCGACATGCTTACTGACACATTTGATTTCGGGCATATTTCCGGGGTAATCAAAGGCAATATAGATGATCTCGAAATAGTCAGAGGGCAGGCCCAGCAATTTACCGCATCCCTGCAAAGCTACAAAGTAAAGGGAATAAAACAGACAATAAGCGTAGACGCGCTCAAGAAGATATCAATTCTTGGTACAGGTTCATCCGGCTCCATCCTGGACAGGGGTATATATCAGTTCTTTAAAAAATACAGATATGAAAAAATAGGCTTTAAAGCTCATCTGAAAAATGATAATCTTTTTCTGCGAGGCGTTGAAAGTGGCGGCAACAGCAGACAATACCTGGTCAAGGGTGGTCTTTTGCCGCCCAAAGTAAATGTGATAACATACAGTCAGAATGTTTCCTTCAGGGAGATGATTAAAAGACTGAAACGTATCGGACAGATTGAAAACAGGGGAAAGGAGTAACCGACAGTCTTCTGATTCTGCAGACAGGAGGCGCGGGTAGCGGTGGCAATCGAAATATTCTATAATTAAACGATACAGCTGTTGAAGAACAGAAGAAGGAGGAGCGTCATGAAAGAGAAGAGAGGAAAAAAAGTTTTTTACTATTCATTGATATTTTTTATCACATCCTGTGTCACGATAAATATTTACTTCCCGGCAGCTGCTGTTGAGAAGGCAGCCGACAGGATCGTGGAAGAGGTTTGGGGAGACACAGAAAAAAAACCGGAGAATGAAAAGCCCGGAACAGGAGTCGAGCCTCAGAGTATGTTGAGAGATTCAATTGAGTCTGCTCTGTCATTGATCGGGCCATCAGAGGCATATGCTCAGGACGCTGATATAAATGTGACAACTCCTGCCATCAGAGCTTTGAAGGACTCCATACAGCAGAGGTCTGAATCAATAAAGCCTTTTATGGACAGCGGGAATGCCGGAATATCAAAAGACGGTTTGATTGTTATCCGATCAGCTGACGGGCTGAACCTGAAAGAAAAGGCGTCTTTAAACCGTCTCGTTCAGGCTGAAAACGATGACCGGGCATCTCTGTACAGTGAGATTGCGAAGGCCAATAACTTTACTCCCGACAGGGTTGCCGATGTACAGAAAATATTTGCCGGCAGCTGGATGAAAAACGCCAGAGCGGGCTGGTGGCTGGAGGGAGAAGGCGGAAGCTGGGGCCAAAAGTAACCTTTGGCCCCTTTATCTATTCGCAGGCTCCGTTGATGCAGTAGTACAGATCATCGCATCCGTACTTTTTCTGAACATCACATATTCCGCAATTGCAGCCTTTTTTTGACTTCGGGGCGCTGCTTTTGCCCCGCGCGCAGAACAGTGCTTCTCCCTCTACGCCCGGGTAGGTTAAGCAGGGCTTGCAGTTTTGAAGGCATATTGCTGCGTTACCCTCGTTGTCTTCAACTTTTCCCATGGTGTCCTCCTTTACATGTTATCTCAGTCAGATGAGCTGACCGGTTATCTCTTTCCTGACAGAAGGGACGCTGCCTCCTGATCAAGCATAAACAGCACGCTGTCTCCTTCGGGCTTTACCATTGCCGCGGGCAGCTTACAAGCTTTAGATTCCAGGACCTCCTTTGCGGCCGCGGCCTTGCTGCTCCCGATAATCAGGAAGATTATATTCTTTGCATTGTTGATGACAGGAAAGGTAAGGGTGATCCGTTCCTTTGTGTCCTTGTGAGGTGATGTTACCGCACGCGCAAGGTGCTGTTTTTCTTTCAGGGCCGGGCTGGCGGGAAAGAGCGATGCTGTGTGCCCGTCATCACCGATACCGAGAAAAACAAGATCAAATCTGGGTATCAAGGCTTTTGTTTTCTTTGCGTAGGAGAGGAGATCTTTTTCATATCGTTTGGCTGCATCCTTCGGAGTCCGCTCCACTGTTGAAATATAATGGACATTATTTGCCGGGATTGCCACATGACAAAGCAGGGTCGTGTTTATCATCTGAAAGTTGTTCTCCCCGCTCTCGTACGGTACAAAACGTTCGTCAACGAGAAACACCTGTGTCTTACTCCATTGCAGCCCCTTTGTTTCAGCCAGTTTTTTGTAAAGAGGCACGGGTGAGGTCCCCCCTGAGAGTGCAACTGAAAAATGTCCTTTTTCATGAATCGCCTTCTCAGAAAGCTCGATCCACTTTTCAACTGCATGGTCGACAAAACTTTCAATGCTGTTAAAAACAAGAATGTCTTTCTTATTACGGGTCATTATCTGATTCTCCACTGTCTGCCATCGTCTGTAGTGAGCTGGTCAGCTTTGTCAGGGCCCCATGTCCCTGCCCGGTAATTGGGAAATTCAGGCGCGGGAGTATTTTCCCATCGATTAATTATCGGATCGACCACCTCCCACATCGCTTCGATGCTGTCCTGTCGGGCAAAGAGCGTCTGGTCTCCCTTCATGCAGTCCAGGAGCAGCCTCTCATAGGGGAGAGGAAAATGGATGTCGCCCTGGAGGTCCTGCTCATAATTAAAGTTCATATTAACAGGGTATAACTGGTTGCCTATTCCGGGGTGTTTGACTCCCAGGTGCAGGGAAATTTCTTCATGGGGTTGAACTCCCAGAACAAGGACATTCGGGTCACTTATATCACAGGTGGAACTGAACAGCCTCAACGGAGGTTGTTTGAAGTGAATGCTTATTTCAGTTATCCGCTTATTTAACCGTTTCCCGGTCCGCAGATAGAAGGGCACGCCGGCCCATCGCCAGTTGTCAATATGAAATTTACCGGCGAAGAAGGTAGGGGTTTGTGATTTGTCATCAATGTCTTCTTCATCATGATAGGAGGGGACTTGTTTTCCTTTTATCTCTCCTTCAGCGTACTGTCCCCTTACCATATACCTGTCTATGTAGTCATTGTCCATTGGCCGTATAGTGAGAAAAACCTTCAGCTTTTCATTCCGTATGTAATCCGCTTCAAAGCCTATAGGCGGCTCCATTGCGACCAGGGCAAGGAGCTGCATCATGTGGTTCTGAACAATGTCCCGTACGACCCCTGATTTCTCGTAGAACCGCGCGCGATTTTCAATTCCGAGAGATTCAGCTACAGTTATTTGGACGTGATCTATGTAGCGCCGGTTCCAGAGCGGCTCAAAAATGCTGTTGGCGAACCTGAAGAACATGATGTTCTGGACTGTTTCTTTTCCGAGATAGTGATCAATTCTGTATATCTGATTTTCTTTGAAATCCCTTGACACGAGGGTGTTCAGCTCTGCTGCAGATTCCCGGTCTCTTCCAAAGGGTTTTTCGATTATAAGACGCTCATTGAATTCGCCTGTGCACATTGTGCAGTGCGGCAGGTTCTGAAAAATTGCAGGTAAGAACTGGGGCGGGACCGCCATGTAGTATAAGACCTGCTTTTCCCCCTTCAGTCCGGGGACAGCTACTTCTTCAAGGCGCTGGGAAAGCTTTTCATAGCTCTTTTTATCGTCGAATGCCCCGGCAACATAATAGAGGCTCTTATTGAATTTTTCCCAGCATTCGGGATGCACGGTGAATTCGCCGAACTCTTCGATCGCCTTTCTGACAAGTTCGCGGTACTCTTCATCAGATCGCTCTGTGGATGCAAATCCGATAATGGCGAAATCGTCAGGCAGGTTCTGGTCGCGGCAGAGGTGAAACAGTGTGGGAAGGAGTTTCCTCCTGCTCAGGTCACC
This sequence comes from Thermodesulfovibrionia bacterium, assembly GCA_947259645.1. Lineage (GTDB taxonomy): Bacteria > Nitrospirota > Thermodesulfovibrionia > UBA6902 > UBA6902 > Glo-13. Next base: position 14,274 of record CAMYND010000030.1, read on the forward strand.
GGACCCGCCGAATATAACCATGGTAAAGGGTTCAATGCTGTATTTCTCAGGAAGAATCTCACAGACCACAGAGGGTCCGGAATTACTGTTTGAGTCATCAGACATATGGCATCCTTTACACGACCAACAGTTTTTTTCTGATCAGGATCATCAGCTAAACAGCACCATTAATCTTTGGCCTTTTTAACAGCGTGACCCCCGAACTCATTGCGCAGGGCAGCTATTACCTTGTCGCTGAATGATTCCCGCTGCCGTGAGCTAAAACGTTCGAGGAGTGAAATCGTAATAACCGGGGCCGGGACATCATTGTCAATAGCTTCAGCAACAGTCCAGCGGCCTTCCCCTGAGTCTTCTACGTAGCCGCGTATGCCCTTCAGCACAGGGTCTTTCTTAAAGGCGTTTTCCGCAAGTTCAAGCAGCCAGGACCTTACCACACTCCCATGGTTCCATAATCTGGATATTTGCTGAAGATCAAGGTTGAACTCCTTTTTCGCGTTCATAATTTCAAAACCCTCGGCGTAACCCTGGAGCATTGCGTATTCAATTCCATTATGGATCATTTTTACAAAGTGTCCTGAACCGACAGGGCCTACATGGGCATAGCCATCTTCAGGGGCCAGTGTTTTAAACAGCGGCTCTGCCCTGAGGAAAATCTCTTTGTCACCGCCTATCATCATGCAGTAGCCTATCTCCAGGCCCCAGATACCGCCGCTTGTACCAACATCAAGAAATGAGATCTTTTTACTGTTCAGTTCCGAGGCCCTGCGTATGGAATCCTTGTACAGAGAGTTCCCCCCGTCAATTATGATATCTCCCTTTTCCATCATTCCAGACAATGATTTTAAGGTTTCTTCAGTAGCCTTTCCTGCCGGTACCATAAGCCAGATAATTCTTGGCTTTTCCAGCTTCTCAACAACTTCCTGCAGAGATGATGCCCCGACGGCCCCCTTATCCACTGCTTTTTTGACCGTTGCATCTGTTCTGGCATAGGCCACAACCTTGTGCCCTCCTTCAAGGAGGCGCTGGCCCATATTCATTCCCATTTTGCCTAACCCTATTAAACCTATCTTCATTTTCTCTGTCTCCTGATGCTGCTATTCAGTTTAGCCTCTTACATCAATTATAACCTGTTTTTTTTCAGACAAAAAATATGCAGACCATCGAAGTCTGCATATCTTCTTTTCGTGCGGCGGCTGCCTTATTTCGTGACCTTGCCGGTGAAAATGTAGTCATTGGCACTGGCAGAATTATGGCAGGCAATACAGCCTTTGACGTTTCCTTCCGCGATTGTATCATAGTCAGGACCGTATTTCACCCAGTACCAGTCTCCTGTCTCAGCATTGAATCCCTTGACCTTATACATGACGGTTATTGCCACCAGTTTTTTGTCAGGGGAATAATTTTCTTTGACAACAATTGAATTATTGGCCATGCCGTTCAACTTTTTAATTGACTTCAGGGCTATATCATTAACATATGTTGTCAGCAGTGAACCATGGGGCTCAGTGCCTTCATACATTTTCCCTTTCCCGGGCCACATGTCCCAGGTCTTATAAGGGGATTGTCCGATAATGTGCTGACGGATATCACCTGCAGACGTCATGGGCATCCTTGTTTTGTACCCAAAACCGTCCTTGTCATACGGTATTACCATATGGTCATGTCCGGCAAAAGCAGTTGCTGTGAAGCTGATTGCAATGATAACAATAATAAGCATCAATAATTTTTTCACTATTTTTCTCCTTTCAGTACTACTTTTAAATCATAAAGTGATGAAGCCCTCAAACTGTTGCAATAAAAGATATTCCTCCTTTTGTGATAGTTGTCTGATGGGCAGATCTTTGTCAGCTAATTATACATAATTTAAATTAATAATCTTCGATGAGCTATGATATATATCATAAAGCGCGACATAAGGATGGCGACAGATGCCGCGCAGGATAAAATAAAATACAATTTATGGCGCATTCATCGAACGTGGTTTATTTGAGAATTGTCTTATGGTCTCTTCTGAGCATTTCAATCGTGCTGGCCTGCAGGGGAGAAAATCCCCGGAACAGTGCCGGATCGAATACCATTGAAGCAAAACGTGATTATGAGAGCATAAACAGAGGGCAGCAACTATTTCAGGAACAATGCGGGTTCTGCCACCGGGCAAACAGTACAGCCTATCATGCCGGTCCGGGCCTCAAGGGTATTCTGAAAAAACCGCGACTGCCAACCAGCAACTATCCGGCAACGGTGGAAAACATCCTGAAACAGTTGAAAAACCCCTACAAAGAGATGCCCTCCTTTCAGCACTTAACAGACGAAGAACTATCTCTATTAATTGCCTATTTAAATACGCTTTGAGGCCGGAGAGTTTGATTTTTCTGCTTCAATATGATATAAAAATGAACTCTTTGCTCCTGCCTGTATAGGACAGGGGCTCATCTTTTCTGTATGAAAAGAAATAATCCATAAGGAGGTAGTCTATGAACTACTACGAGAAGATCCTCATTATCAACCCCTCACTCGAAGACTCTGCAGCCGAAGAAATTGTCGAAAAGATAAAGGGAATAATTACGCAGCAGAGCGGAGAAATAATCAAAATTGACAACTGGGGAAGACGCAAGCTTGCCTATGAGCTCAACAAGCAGCAGAAAGGCAACTATGTAATGCTGCACTTCAAGGCTCCGTCACCAACTATCCTGGAGATTGAAAAGTATTGCAAGATGGTCGATTCAATTATCAAATTTATGGTAATAAAAATCACCAAAAAGAAGCAGATAGAGGCTATGCTTCATGTCCCTGCTGCTGCCGCCGCAAAGGAGAGCGGTGATGAGGCCAAAACAACCGCAGCCGAATCAGCTGAAAAAGCGCCTGTTGTTGGCGGCGACGACGCTGTAAAGCAGGAGGGGAAATAAACGATGTTTAATAAAGTAATTCTGATAGGAAACCTTACGAGGGACCCTGAGATGAGATATACTCCCCAGGGGACATCTGTATGCAGTTTTGGAATTGCTGTAAACCGTAAGTATAAGCAAGGGGAAGAGTCCAAAGAGGAAGTCACCTTCATAAACATAGTCGTGTTTGGGAAACAGGCGGAATCCTGCGGTCAATATCTCAACAAGGGCAGTTCAGCTCTTATCGAGGGCAGGCTGCGGGAGAACAGGTGGGAGACCGATGACGGCCAGAAAAGAAGCAGACACGAAGTCATCGCCGAGAATGTGCGTTTCATGCCCCGCAAACAGGGAGCACCCTCGGGAGCCGGCACGAGTGAACCAGCTGGTCCGCCAGATGAATACACGGATATTGAACCCTTTTAAAAAAACTAAATTACACGATAAGGAGTTAATACATTGGGATACAGAAGATTTCAGAGAAGAAAATTCTGCAGGTTTTGCGCAGATAAAGTTGAATTTATTGACTACAAGGACACAAAAACTCTTGGCTACTATCTCACGGAAAGAGGAAAGATTGTGGCTGCCAGAATGACCGGCAACTGTGCAAAGCATCAGAGATCACTGACAAGAGCAATTAAAAGGTCACGGAATATCGCGCTTCTGCCCTTTGTCGAGAAATAGATGAGAATACCGAAGAGCTGGGTACATGTCATGGTCAAGGAGATTTCCCGGGAACTCCTGAATAGGAAATTAATTGACCTGAACATTCCGGAAGATCATTTCAAGATCGCACTTGAGGAGCTTATACTGGAAGAGCTCATGGCTGAGGACAGACTGAATGATGAAGTACGGGAAATGCTGAAAAAATATGACGCAGAGATAGAAAAGGGCCGCATGGATTACCGGAAGGTCTTTGACCTGACCAAACAGAAACTTGTGAGAGAACGCAATATTATATTATGAGACTTTCTGACGATAAAATAAGCCACCTGACCCATATCGTGCTGAAAGCACTGATTGAACAGAAGACAGTTACCCCCCTGGTTGATGAAAGTCAAATCAGACGCGAGATGAGGAGGGTGATTGTTAATGAGCTGAAACTTGCTGACAGTGTTGATGAAGCGGTCAGGAGAAAGCTGCAGTCCTATTCAAAGAAGATCTATGAAGGCAGTTCTGAATGGGAAGTGCTTTACAACAAGTTCTTTGATGAAGAGACAGCCCGGAAGGGCAGGGGATAAGCTGCTTTCCCTGAACAGGCTGGCTAACGCTTTATTTCTCATATCTTTGTAAAATATCTGCCGGCCAGTAACAGCATGAAACTTCCGATACAGAGATAGACAAAGATGTCCCCATATTCCGCGTAAAAACTTTTTTCCGTTCCTGTTGAAACCGTTTCTGTCAGTGTTGCCTCCACAAATATTTCACTGCTATTCATTATTCTCCCCCGGGAGTCGATAAATCCTGATACCCCCGTATTGGCTGCCCGGGCAACAGGGACCCTGTTTTCAATGGCCCTGAATACAGCCATGGAAAAGTGCTGGTACGGCGCTGCTGTCCGGCCGAACCACGCATCATTTGTGATGGTCACCAGGAGGTCCGCCCCGTTGTCCGCGAATTTCCTGACCAGCCCCGGAAAGATAATCTCATAACAGATCAGGGTGCTGATTTTTGCAAAGGGAGTTTCCATCACAACAGGCTCCAGCCCCTCTGCAAAGTCGCCTGACCCGGCAGTGAGTTTATCGACAAAGGGGAGGAGATTTCTCAAAGGCACATACTCTCCATAGGGTACCAGGTGGATTTTATCGTACACTGAAGCTATTTCACCTGAGGGGGAGAGGAGGACAGCGCTGTTTGCCAGCCTGTCTCTGCCTTTAGTCATCATGCTTCCAAAGAGCAGGTATGTTCCGAGGTCTGTGGGGAGGCCGGTGACTTCCTCAGTGAACTGCCTGTGACGGCCAAATACGAATGGTACTGCAGTTTCAGGCCAAACAATGAGGTCAGGCTTATTCTCAGAGACTTCAAGGGTCAGCTTTTTATAGGTGTCAATGACTTCCTGCTGAAATCTGTAATCCCACTTCTTGTCCTGGGGGATGTTCCCCTGTACTATGCTGATCGTGATATTATGGCCAAGGTCTTCTTCATTCAGTTTCCCTGTTCCGTAAATAACAGCAGCGATAAGCACAACTATCAGCAGCGCGGCAGCAGACGGCATCTGCCATCTGTTTTGGCGGGACCCACCAGGTATTGTCGTGTGCCGTGATAGTGTCATGTCATAAACCGCACCATTAACAGAGGCCACCAGAAAGGAAACACCATAAATCCCGGTGATGTCGGCTATCTGGATTACCGGAAGAAGGGTATATTGCGTGTATCCCAGTAATGCCCATGGATACCCGGTAAGGGCATAGGTGCGCGCAAACTCCAGGGTTACCCATACAACAGGAACGGCTATAGATGCAGGAACCGGGGACCTCGAAAAGATATAATTGTATAGCAGTGCAAATGATCCGATGTAGAGTGACAGGTAGAGGCATAACAGCAGGAGAATGATAATACTGACACTCAGAGGAAGGTAACCATAGACATACATTGAATGGTATACCCAGTAAATCGTGCCCAGAAAATAGGCAAGACCCATAATGATCCCGAGCAGAAAAGATCTCTTCATATTTTTGTTTCTTAGCGCTATAAGAAAGGGGACAAGGGATAACCAGGGCAGGAAATAGATGTCATAGGGGGGGAATCCGGCTACAAGCATGGCTCCCGATAGCATTGACAGAATGATGTCAGTTTTTTTTATCATGTAACGTTTTAATAGTAAGAACTATTTCATTGCTCAGCGCTAAACTGAAGATCATTATTACGTCAAATCTTGACAATGAAAAAAACTATGGGTTATCATCTCCTGCATGGGCTGTTAGCTCAGTCGGTAGAGCAGAGGACTGAAAATCCTCGTGTCCGTGGTTCAATTCCGCGACAGCCCACCATTTTCCTTCCTTATATTCAATAAGTTATCGAACCACTCCATTTTATACTATTCCCTCTAATTAGTCGATTGCATTGCTTTACATCTCATTTCAACGTTCAACCTCGATATGAAAGGGCTGTGTGCTGTTAGGGGGGAACTGGCAGATTAGTTTTTTTTGAAAAAAATAGAATATAGTTGTATGATACAACTAATTTATTTTTTATGAGCAGGGCGATTAGCGATATTAATTCAGCAGATTAACAATAAAGGGATTACCATTCAGGTAGGGACGATGAAGCTGATTACATTTTGGGATGAAGTGTAAAGATGCCGAGCCTTTTTGTTTGAGTATCCGTTGAGAATGTTACGGTGTCTTCTCTGCCTGTTAAGTCTGAAGGACTTCCAGGGTTCTGATTAATGCCTCTGCCTTTTTAAGGGTTTCATAATATTCTCGTTCCGGGTCTGAATCCGCTACAATACCCGCGCCTGCCTGTACATAAGCCATCCTGTCCTTAATCACAAAGGTCCTGATAATAATATTCAGGTCCATATCCCCGGTGACGCTGATGTACCCGACAGAGCCTGTGTACGGGCCCCTGACGACCGGCTCGAGCTCGTCAATGATTTCCATGCAGCGCACCTTCGGTACCCCGGTGATGGTGCCTCCGGGAAATGTGGCCCGTATGGCGTCAAAGCAGTCCATTCCTGCAGCCAGAATGCCTTTTACATTAGAGACAATATGAATAACATGCGAATACTCTTCCGTTATCATAAGTTCATCAACCTCGACCGTGCTGTAGTCGGAGATCTTGCCAAGATCGTTCCGTTCCAGATCTATCAGCATCAGGTGCTCTGCCCGCTCCTTTTCATTCAGCAGGAGGTCATCGCGCATCTGCCTGTCACTTTCGGCATTCTTCCCTCTCGGCCGGGTTCCGGCAATCGGCCTGGTATCGACGTTTGTGCCTGAGACCCTTACCAGCCGTTCGGGAGAGGAGCTGGCGATATGATAGTCTCCCATGTCAAGAAATGCCGCAAAAGGGGAGGGGTTAATTGTGCTCAGAAGTTTGTATACTTCCCAGGCAGGAGTTTCACCTATGTCTGCTGATACCCGCTGGGAAAGGTTTGCCTGAAAGATATCGCCGGCCCTGATATATTCTTTTGTCTTTTTAACGATATCCATATATTTTTTCTTGCCCATTTCGTGCTGGATATGAATAGATTGTCCCTTTTTCCCTGGCACTGATTTTTCAACCGGTTCATGGGAAGATATCTTTGTATAGATGGCTTCGATTCTGCTGCAGGCCCTGTCGTACTGCTGAGCCCAGTCCATATCAGCATGGTTTCTGCTTCCGGCAACTATTTCCGGAAATGCAGGACAGCAGATGATAAAGGTTTTTCCGATCTTGTGATCAATCGCAATCACCATGTCAACAAGCATAAAGTGGGCATCAGGAATATTCAGGTCATCGTCTGCGGTCCTGGGCAGCCGCTCAAGATAGTGAACAAAGTCATAACTGAGCAGCCCCACAGCCCCGCCGATAAAGGGTGGCAGGTCTGTCCGTGCCTGAAGCCTGTACCTCGTCAACAGTTCCTTGAGCGCCTTCAGAGGAGACTGAGAGGACGTGATTCCCCTCCCATGGTCTGAGTAATTGATTAAACCGTTTTTAACAGAAATAGTCTGAAACGGATCAGCACCGATGAATGAGTACCGGGCTATATTTTCAGGCCCCTTGGTACTTTCAAGGAGGAAACTCCAGGGGGACCTTAATGATTCATATGCCTTCTGTGGAGTCATAAAAGGCAGTTCCGCATATACGGGTGACAGAGCGCCTTTTTCAGCGCTCCTGACAAACTCATTTTTTAATGGGCGGATCTTAATCATATTCAAGGCAGACAGAACAATCTGTGTTTTGAGGATAACAGAAACAATCTAAAAACAGCCGGAACATCGATGAAATTGTACCATGATTGTCTGAATATGTGGTGTCTCTGATTTTTGATGTCCGCAGGATGGAATCTGAAGGGTATCTGCTAAAACCCCTTTATTTCTTCTTCAATACGTTTCAGTGCCTGAATCGGGTCCGGTTGTGCTGTAACAGCCCTGCCGATAACAAGGTAATCAGCACCTCTTTTTATCGCTTCCCTGGGGGTCAATGCCCTCTTCTGGTCATCAGCTGAGGCCCAGTGAGGTCTGATCCCGGGAGTAACAATCAGGAAATCTTTGCCGAAACGGGAACGGATCATCTCGGCATCTTCAGGAGAAGCCACCACTCCGTCCAGCCCGGCCCTTTGGGACAGGCCTGCGAGGTGTTTGACCTGTGTTGTCATTCCCACGTTCACGCTGAGTTCATCACGCAGAGCATACTGGTCGATGCTGGTCAGGACCGTAACAGCGATCAGTTTCGGCCGTGGTACATTTTCCTTAAGGGACAATTCACTGAGGGCGTCAGCAGTGCGTTTCATCATCTCAAAGCCGCCCATGGCGTGAAGGTTAAACATATATACCCCCAGTCGTGCCGCAACAAGTGCGGACTTTAAAACTGTAGTGGGGATGTCATGGAACTTCAGGTCAAGAAAGACTTTTTTACCCAATCCATGAATATCATCAACTATTCGGGGGCCAGCAGCAGTGAAGAGTTCCAGCCCGACCTTAAAGATATGAACCTGGTCCTGAAAGGTTTTCACCATTTCAAGTGCTTCATCATATCCAGCCACATCAAGGGCGAGAATTATGCGGTCTTTCTCTTCCATTGTTATCTGACCGGAAAGGGAGAAGAGCGATTAATTACTGATGCTGTCATTTGGCTCCCTGTGCCTGTTCCTGTTTTTAATATAGTCATCAAAGACGATCTGTGACCACCGTTCAAAATTGTCATAATAGTTATTCAGCTCCGGCTCTTTGACCCATTTTGCGGTCATTTTGTCCTTTTCCAGCACTTCAAACTCAGGTGAAATCACTTCAAGGACGTAGAGCAGGCCGAGATGAACCCTGCTTACGCTGTTGCTGTCATCATTGATGATCCCTCCAAAGCGGAGAGATTCATGTTCGCTTACGCGGACTTCCTCGTTGAGCTCCCTGTACATGCTGCTGGTTATTATATTGTCTTCTGCCGGGGAAGACTCCGGGTTGATATGACCGCCGATGCCGAGGGAGTACTTGTTATGAAGTCTTTTCTCTGCCTGTTTTGAGGTCCTCTGCAAAAGGAGAAAATCATCATTATGATGAACCACTACATAAGGAATTATCTGCTTGTGCTCAAAATTGTATTCAGCCTCGTCCCGGGGGATAAAGGAATGATTCCGGAGTATGTCGCTGTAAACCTCTTCTACCCGGTCAGTAATCAGGCATCCGCTCCTGCCCTGAATATATCTCTTGAGTAAACTGTTCTCTACTACAAGAACGTCTTCATTCACTGGATTGCTCCTTTCTTCAGGCATGGTGAAGAACAATGCTGCGGGAAGGCACGTCATCTTCAACTAGTTAATTTATCAATGATTTCAAAGGGTACCATAAAGCCCTGTTCATTTACAACCGACTGTGTATGACCTTCGCCCATAGAGTCTGCCGGACCTTTCAGGGTTGAGGGTATATCAGGATAGTGTTCTTAACTTCCCTGCATTGGAATTAGATTGTAACAAGTTGAAAAGGCTGTTATAATTACATTTTAATTTTCAATAACTTCATATTAAAGGAGAATAATACAATGGTTAGCTACAAGGACTTGGGACTGGTCAATACGAATGATATGTTTAAGAAAGCCATGGCAGGCAAATACGCTGTCCCTGCATATAATTTTAATAATATGGAGCAGATTCAGGCTATCCTCCAGGCATGTGTTGAGACAAAATCACCGGTTATTCTGCAGGTTTCATCGGGCGCGCGTAAATATGCTAACTCTACGCTTCTGAGAAACATGGCGAAAGGCGCGGTTGAGTATGTCAAGGAGCTCGGGTATGAAATTCCGATCGCCCTTCACCTGGACCATGGAGATACCTTTGAGTTGTGCAAAGACTGCATTGAGAACGGGTTCTCTTCTGTAATGATCGATGGTTCCCACCACTCCTTTAAAGATAATATCGCCCTGACAAAGAAAGTGGTGGATTATGCTCATCAGTATGATGTGACGGTAGAGGGTGAACTGGGTCAGCTGGCAGGTGTTGAAGATGATGTGTCTGCCGAGAAATCAACCTATACAAAACCTGAAGAGGTAATCGAGTTTGTGAAAAATACCGGTGTTGACAGTCTTGCCATCTCAATAGGAACCTCGCATGGTGCAAACAAATTCACCCCTGAGCAATGCACAAGAAACGATAAGGGCTTCCTTGTTCCGCCGCCTCTCCGTTTTGATATTCTGGAAGAAGTAGAGAAAAAGCTCCCCGGCTTTGTCATTGTTCTTCACGGGTCCTCCTCTGTGCCGCAGGATATTGTCAAGATTATTAACGAACACGGAGGCGCACTGAAAGATGCTATCGGTATTCCGGAGGAGCAGCTCAGGCGGGCTGCAAAGTCAGCTGTCTGCAAAGTCAATATAGACTCTGATGGAAGACTGGCCATGACCGCTGCTGTGAGAAAGGTATTTGTAGAAAAACCTGCTGAGTTTGACCCGAGAAAATATCTCGGTCCAGCGAGGGACGCCCTTAAGGAACTGTACAAACATAAAAATATTAATGTATTGGGCTCAGCTGAACAGGCATAATAAAAGGGCTCAGCTCCTGGTATTATTCGTTTTGGGAAAGGGGTACAGTACGCTGTACCCCTTTTTTACCTCAATGATCCTTCTTAGTTTTACAGTCTATCTTTGCTTATATTTAAAATTCTAATACTTTCATCAACCCCTCTCATTATTGCTGATCCATTACGTATAATATCTGATTAAAGGGCCTTATGATTTATCCTTCCCTTGGCTGTACGCCGCAGGTTACAGGAAGACCTTGTTACTGCAGGTGAAATATAAAATGGAGTGAACAACAGGATGTTAACTATAAAAGATGTATTGCAGTCAAAAAGCTCAGCAATCTGGTCAATAGGTCCAAAAGATACCGCCCTCAAGGCAATGGAAATCATGACAGAGAGAAACATCGGTGCGCTGCTGGTGATTGATGAAGAACATGTTGCCGGTATTTTTTCTGAAAGAGACTTTGCCCGCAATATAATCTCGAAGGAAATATCTGCAAAAGAGGTGCTTGTGGAAGAGTTAATGACAAAGGAGATATACTGCATTACTCCTGATAAATCTGTTGCGGAATGTATGGGAGTCATGATATCAGCCCATATCCGTCATATGCCGGTATTTGAAAACAAAAAGTTGTTAGGAGTTATAACCTTTGCCGATATATCAAAGGCCCTGCTTGAAGAACAGAAAATAAAGATCCAGGACCTCGAGAATTACTCTTCCTGCTGTGATTCAGCAGATGACTATTAAGTCTGGTTCTTCCTATTCACAGGCTGGCAGGCCGTACTTCCTCATGCCATGAAGTCTTTTTTCTGAACTGAAGGTTCCCTTACCCTTAATAATTTCCGCGACCCTGTTTGATTACCGGGCATATTGTTATTACTTTTATATCTGAAGGTTTGACTGTCTGCAGGGATGAGATAGTTGAAATGAATGAGAATGGGAAGGGTATAAAAAAGCGGTCCCCAAGACGAGGACCGCTTCAAAGATTACACTTTTGTAATATTTGTAGCTTTCAGGCCTTTATCACCTTCAACGACATCAAAGCTTACTGATTCGCCTTCAGCAAGATTTTTGAAGCCATTTCCCTGAATTTCTGAGTAGTGCGCGAATACATCAGCACCGTCTTCCTGGGTGATAAAACCGAATCCTTTTGATTCATTAAACCACTTTACTGTTCCTGTTGCCATACTAATTTTCCTCCTTCGGTAATAAACTAAATTCATTTTGAATTCAGCTGTAATTAAAAAAGGCCACAAAGTAAAGTCTTTGTGGCCTCATGTGTTGCAAAAACTACTAAAACTTATACTGTGCTTATCTTGCCATTATTTATATGAAAAGTCAAATGTTAATTGTAATTAATATGAAAAGCCGGAAAAGGCCGGTTTCTTATCGCTCTATCCTGACCTTGAGCATAATGAGACAGACAATCCCTGCCATAAACAGAATGCCCCCTGTCAAAGCCCACACAGCCCCGGGCTCACTATGAATCTCCAGGAGGACAGCCTCACGCGGGTAGGGGCTGATGTTTTTCACAACAATATTTACCCCGGTTTTGTCCGAAGGGTCATTCGGCCTGATCACGTCTCTTTCAAACACTTTTCCGTCTCTTATATACTCTACGTCTACCTTGTAATCTGCTATTCCTCCATAGTAATCGAGCTTTATGTTTATGTTGTTGACTTTGAGCAGCGCGGCCTTCTCTGATATTCTGATGAGTGACCCCTCCCGGGCCACTGCGGTCATCTTATACGCACCGGCAGAACTCAACAGGTGGGCCAGCAGAATAAAGAGAAACCCGATATGGATTACCTGGGGAGAAATTAATAATAACCAGTGGGTGACCTTTCTTTTTTTTATGATCGACTCGACACTGCAGAAAAGAGTATTTACAGCCATGACCGCCAGTACGCCGATTAATCCCCACAACCACCAGGTGATCTGCAGGGGCTGCGTGGTTATCCAGCGAAATAGCTGAATAGAATGAAGTTCCTGAAACGCGGGGTTTCCCGGCATGATAACAGCGCCGACAAGCATCAGGAGAAGGGAAAGTCCCAGAAGCCAGAGAGATGTCTGAAGGGAGAGGAAAAATTTCAGTATATAATTAAGTATTTTCATGCAGATATATTTTTTGTCTAAAAACTGTGTGAGCTTTTCATAAGAAGACTCACACCGAGATAGGTAAACATGACCACCCCAAAACCTACAATGCCGAGATAAGCCATAGGTTTCCCGGACCACGACGGCGTTAACCGGGCATGAAGGTAGAAACTGTAATATGCCCATAAGATGCTTGTCCAGAGTTCTTTTGGCGTCCACATCCAGTATGTTCCCCACGCAAGGTAAGCCCATATGCCCCCAAAGATCATCGAAAGGGTAAACAGGCAGTACCCGATGAGTATGGCCCTGTATGCAAGACCATCCACAGTGCTCTGCTGTTTCTTTATATAAAGACCGCCGCATATGGCGGCGATGCCAAAAAGCGCGTAAGACATGAACGCAAGGACCACATGAAACTCAAACCAGAAGGTCTTTAAAACAGGGGGCAGCGGTGAATTATGTTGTTTGGCTGTCATGGCAAATGCGGTGAAAAGTGCTGCTGCAGCAGCGATGATAGCAAAAAACCGGTCCCGCTCTTTCAGGGTAAAACCAAACGGGATTGCAAAGGCGGCTATTGAAGCGGTAAGAAACACCAGGGTATCGTGGGGCCCCACAAGGGGAAGCCTGCCCAGTTCAGCGCCTCTTGAAACCATATAAGCAATCTGAAGCAGAAGGCCGCCATAGAGCAGAGGCCTTTTCCAGAGCGCGAAAAGGTAGAGGGCAAATGAAAGAGCCAGTAGTGTCATCAGACTGTTATTGTACCTTTTTTCCGGGCAGGTTTCATTGGGAGGTCCGGAGAAAAATGAATGGTACTATGACGGGGAGACTGATAAAACGAGAAAGTCTGGTGCCGGTGAGGAGTCCTGCTGCCTTACTTGGGAAGGATAAAATAAAAATTATTTCCGTTATGAGTAGCTTCATACCCCACTTTTCCGCCATGTATTTCAACAGCGTTTTTGATAAAGGAGAGACCGTGGCCGGTGCCCGGCTGATTTTTAACATTTCTGCCGCGGTAGGATTCCTCAAAGATTTTAGTCCGTTCATCTTCAGGGATGTGCGGGCCGGAATTGAAGACATTAAATTTTACGCCGTCTTTGCCGGGGCCGAAGAAATCTGTTATCACTTCATGGCCGTATGATATGTATTTTTTTGTTTCGCCGCTATCAGTCGTGATCTCCTGTGTATACTTGACAGCATTTGAAAAGAGGTTCGCGTACACCTGGGCTATCAGACCCACATCAACGACTGTAATAATCTCTGCGTCAGGAATTCCGCTGAAACGGTCATCCACTGATATTCCCATCCTTTTCAGTATTTCAATGTAACGCTCCAGCTGAGGCTGAACAACATCATCTTTCATATTGCAGGACTTTGTCCTGAGCGTGAGTCTGCCCTGGTCAAAATGACTCTTTCGAAACAGGGTTTCAATAAAAAGGCTCATATTTTTGTAGTGTTTCTCAATATTCTGGAGTTCCAGGGTCAGGCCCTGGTTTGTGTCATTGAACTCCTTCAGAAAATCAGACATGCAGTTATCATCACACTGGCCCATGCTTGACTTATCAAGAAACTCTTTTTCCATCTCAATATTTTTTTCTATTTTTTTTCTGAGCCCCCGGAGAAAAAGCTTGTACACCATATTGGGAACAATGATGTTATGTTCGATGTCAGCTACGAGGGATTTGATGAACTCCAGGTGCTCAATATTTTTCTTGACAAGAATCCGGTTGTGCATATTAAACCCTATGCGGTTGGCGTATTTCTCAAAGAAGAGTTCACGATGTTCTCCCAAATCCTTGACCGGATAGATGACAAGCAGGCCGAGAACATCATCCGTTACTTCAAAGGGGAGTTTTTCGATCAATGGCTCTTTGCCCCGGATTGTCAGTACAAGGCTTTCTGTTTCCGTATAGTAAGGCTGATCTGCCGGGATAACGTCAGCAGGAGGAGACGAGTTGCGGTTCTTGCCATGATTTTCAGTGCTGGCAACCAGAGCAAGAGTGTTGAGTTTGGGATCAACAATGTAGAGGTCGGCATCTTTATCAAAAAAACTTTTCAGGATGGTTACGCAGACATTGTAGAAGTCTTCAATATCATCAAATTCCTGGGCAAGATCAAAAAAAGTCTTTAACGCGTCATTCTCTTTCTGCGTAAAATTATAGCTCTGGTAATCGGTTTTTTTCTCTTCAGCCCGCTCATATATGTATTGTCTGTTCTTCACCGAGATATGTTCCTGTCAACCATTAGATGCGTTATGCAGAAAAACGGGACACAAAAAAGTCTCCGCATGTCTGCTTGTGCCCTCATTATATTATCACAATTTGCTCTTTTCATTAAAAATAAAATATTTAAATAGGGACATAATGGTAATCACCGTAGTACAGGCGCGATCAACTGGCTCTCAGGTAATGTACTTCAGAGGCTGGAGGGATTTCCCAGAGAACAGTTATTTGAAAAGGATATAGAGCGCACCCGCCCCCCCGTCACACTGTCTGGCTGTTACAAAGGCCGCGATATATTTTCGAAATGTGGTCAAAAGCCATTGCACAACACTGTTTTTGAGCACCGGTCCCTGGGGCGATCTCAACCCTCTGCCATGAATAATTTTAATGCACCGGTACCCTTTTGTTATGGACATCTTGATAAAATATGAAACCTCCTCTTTTGCCTCCTGTACTGTGTTCCCATGCAGGTCAAGGCAGTCCTGAACAGAGAAATGTCCTTCATGAAGCCGTTGGGCCAGGTCATCCCGGTAATCTTCATGTATCCATTCCACAAACTCGGGGGTATCAGGGAGATGGACAGGCCGTTTCCCTTGGACCAGTTCTTCAAGGGCTTTTAACGCGTCATGATCAGGTGAACGTCTGCAGCGTGAATAGGTTGATACATTATGATAAACAGGAATTTCCCTGAACTCTTTAATTTCCTTCACTTCCTTCATGGCACGGGCAAAGAGCTCCTCATCGCCGGGAACCTCCTCTTTTTTTGCAACAGGGGGTTCTGTACATCTTTTTTTCTCTTTCTCAACAAGGAGGTTTTTCAGGTTTTTAAAGGGCCGGTTCGCAAAGGTATCAGATGAAAGTTTTCGGGCGCTCATCATTTTCTCCTTTCATAGTATATCAAATAGAGGGCACTGCGGGCGCGATCCGGGAAGAGGAGTATATCAAATAGAGGGCACTGCGGGCGCGATCCGGGAAGAGGTCTGTGCTGATGAATTTCTGCCCTGATTCTGGATCCCCCCACTTTACGAGAGACATCTAACTGTATGATTTTACGAAACTATTTGATATACTATGATATGTTTTTCCATGAGCTGTTATCTGTCCTGACAGAAAAGAGCGAAGCATTAACAATCCCATCTGTTGCGCTCCGGAGAAGCAGAAAGAGGGGACCCCATCCGTGAGGGATAAAACCAGGATAATATCCCTTGCTGTTGCGTTCATTGCAGGCATCTGGCTCATCGATGTTATAGTGGACTTATATCTATTTAAAGACAAACCATTTCTGCAAGTAGTTTCCATCTCCGCGTTCGTAACATTTCTGTTGGATCACCTGTTTCTCCTGGTTTTGCTCATCGCAGGATTTTCATTATTTACCCTCATAATCATGAAAATTCTTACGCAAAAAAACATGATTGAGAAGGCCCTGCAGAAAGCCCACGGGGAGCTTGAAATTCGCGTTCAGGAGAGGACCGTGAAACTGGCAAATGTCAATGAAAAGCTACTGGATACGATCCTGGCATGTGGCGAGTATCGAGCCCGCGCCGCCGCCGTTCACACCATCACCAACTTGCGTGATCACGTCCGTGACTTCAAAGGCCGGATGGCGGCGGCCATCTCCGACACACATCCACGTGTCCGGCTGGAAGCGATTCGTGGCGTCAGCTTTATCGATTCACCCGACGCAGTGGGAATTGCGTTGAAGGCCGTCGATCAGGAACTGGATTACTGGCTTGCATACACGATGGAACACACGCTACACGCGCTGAAGCCTCATTGGCAGGCGGCTGATCCCAACTTGTTGCTGGCTAATTCGACCGAGGCAGCCAAAAAATACCTTGAACGTCACAAAAAGATGGCGGGGCCCGGCGGCATAGCCCTGAAGCCGATCGAAATCGCCGAAAATGTTGACGCACCAAAAAGCGAACGCATGGGGGCGATCCGCGAGTTGGCAAAACTGAAAGGCGGCAAACATCAGCGCGGCGAAGCAGTATTCAAACAAGTCTGTTCCGCCTGTCACATGGTCGGCAAGCTGGGCAAAAAGTTCGGACCCGATCTCTCCGACATCGCGGCGCGGATGAAGAAGGAAGAGATGCTGACGTCGATCTTGATGCCGAACGACAAGATTGCCAAAGGCTACGAAACGATCTCGGTGTTGACTATCGACGGCGACACTCACGCTGGTTTCATCCTGAAAGAGACCGACGACACGCTTTCGCTGGGAATCGCCAACGCAAAGCAAGTTGATATCCCCCAGGATGACATCGA
>CAMYND010000031.1 GCA_947259645.1 Thermodesulfovibrionia bacterium
GAGATTCAGATGCCCGGAACGCAGCCAGAGGAGCTGGATGCGGAACTTAAAAACCCTGATGTGTGCGGCTATTGTCATGAAGGATATGACAGGTTAGAACCTGAAAAAGAACCGGTAACCGGTTGGCGGGGCAGTCCCATGGGCAATGCAGGCCGTGATCCCATATTCTGGGCAACATTGGCAATCGCTGAGCAGGACTTTGACGGTTCAGGTGACCTCTGCATTCGCTGCCACAGTGTAGGAGGGTGGTATGGTGGACGCTCCAAGCCGACAGACGGATCCGGGCTGAATGCAACTGATGATAATGGCGTAGACTGCGATACCTGCCATGAGATGACCAACCCCGATCAATCAGAACATGCCGGAGCGATGAACCCGCCTTTTATCGCGAATAAGAACGGTGAGGGATTCTACGGAAGCGGTATGCTGGTTCTCTCAAATGAAATAGGTAAAATGGGACCCTATGCAGCAGATGACGCTGCATCTACACACAATGTGACCCATTCAAGTTTTCAGCGATCTGTAGATTTCTGCGGTTCCTGCCACGACGTGTCGAACTCGGCTGTGGGAGACCTGGCGCCGAACCACGGGACCCAGCCTACTGGTGACCCTGTTATCTCAAGCTATGATTTTCCTCCCCTCGGAGCCCCGAACCTGGGAGGACCTGTTGAAGAAAAAGCAGCCTTTAATAATCCGCCCTATATGTACGGTATTGTTGAAAGGACATTCAGTGAATTCAAGTCAAGCGCCTTTGATACACTGCCTGTTTCTGAATTTTCCAGTCTTCCCCAGGATCTCCAGTCCCCGGGAGGTTCCCTCGATGTTTCCTACTTAGCCGCTCTTGCAGCGGGAAACAACGGTGATTACGAAGATGGAACTACGCGGTATTTCAGTTGTCAGACCTGTCATCTGCGGCCCACTACCGGCGAGGGATGCATGATCGACGGAGTTCCGACCAGGCCTGATTTGCCCGAACATGACCTGACAGGAGGAAACTACTGGGCAGGAGAACTGATGAAGTACCAGGATGAACACGGACTGCTCAGGCTGGGAGGTGATTTAACTTTAGACCAGATCGCTGCAATCGATTACGGAGCTGAGCGTGCCAAGGCCCACCTGAACCAGTCAGCGTCTCTTGAATTAATTAACGATGGTAATACCCTTAAAATCGTAAACCTGACCGGCCACAAACTGATCACCGGATATCCTGAAGGCCGGAGGATGATGCTGAACATCAAGTGGTATGATCAAGTCGGTGACTTAATCAGGGAAGACGGAGCCTATGGACCCCTTGTGGATAAAGACGGAAACCCGGTCATGATCCAGAATCCTGCCACGGGAGAGATGGTCCAGGTCGAGTCCCTCCTCGATCTTAAGGATCCAAATGGAAAAATATATGAGGCTCATTATGCTCTTACCAAGGAATGGGCTGATGTGCTTCTTTCAGTTGCATATCCTGCTGATATGGTCCTGAGCTATGACCGCTACACAGGTGATCCAAAATTTACGCTCGGAGATCTTTCTGCTCAGGAGCCGGACACCTATCACAAGTCATTTCACTTTGTCCTGAACAATCATGTCTCAATGGACAACCGCATACCTCCCTATGGGATGGTGTATGAGGAAGCGAGAAAGCGCAACGCCCTTCCGGTGCCGGCTGATCAGTACGGCGGCAGTCCCGGAGGCATCTATAATTACTGGGATGAGGTTCAGCTCAATCCACCTGCCGGAGCGGACAGCGCTGATATTAGCCTGCTCTATCAGGGCACAACATGGGAATATGTTCAGTTCCTGTTCCTGGAAAACAACGGGGAGAATGAATTCCTTGGCGATGAAGGAATAGGAATGCTTGAGGCATGGGTGAACACCGGAATGGTACCGCCCTATGTCATGGAAACAATAACCTGGCAGCCTGCTGCATGCGAACCGACAGGAATATCTGAGACTATCTGCAACGGAGTTGATGATGACTGTGACGGCGAGATGGATGAAGACTATACCCCGACAGTAACAGACTGTGGTGAAGGAATGTGCGCATCAACAGGTGAAATGATCTGTGTACGGGGAGATTTGCAGGACACATGCCAGCCTGGTGATCCCGGGGCTGAAGGACCTTCCGGAGCCATGACCTGCAGTGATGGGATGGATAACGACTGTGATGGACTCACCGATACCGCTGAAGACCCGGATTGCGCGACTCAGTGCGTTGATAATGACGGCGATGGTTACGGTGCAAATGGAAATCCATCCTGTGACAAGGGGCCGGACGTTGACTGTAATGACAATGACCAATCAGTTAACCCGGGCGCTGAAGATGCCGCGTGCAACGGGGTAGATAATGATTGTGATGGTTCGATCGATGATGCATTCGTCATGACCGGTACAACCTGCGGAGAAGGCGCCTGCTCCGGTAATACAGGACGTATGGAATGTCAGAACGGCACTGAGGTCGATACCTGTGATCCTATGTCTGGAGCGGCAGTCAGTGATTCATCCTGTGACGGCATTGATGATGACTGCGACGGCTTAGTTGATGAGGACTATGTAATTACTTCCTCCAGCTGCGGACAAGGAGAGTGCGGTTCAACAGGACAGTTTGAATGCGTTGGAGGAGGAGTGCTGAACTCATGTGTCCCGGCCGAGCCTCAGACTGAAGGACCACACGGTGACGCGACCTGCAATGACGGGAAAGACAACGACTGTGACGGAATGACCGACTTGGGTGATGGGAACTGTGATCCTCCCGCAGGGGAATGTTCCGACTATACGGATAAAATGTCCTGTGTAAACAACCCGGACTGCGCCTGGAGACAGGACAGCTTTTCCCGTTTTATGTACTGGATATGCAGGGTTTTTGAGAGCAGGTCAGGCTATGACCTGAACTGCGAAGAGTACAATACTCCCGCAACCTGCACAGACAGGTAACATATCTAAAGTTGAACTGTTGAAGGGGGGCTTGCTGCCCCCCTTTTTTAATGGTGCCACTGTATTTGCTAGTCCGGGCGATCATATTGGAATGTCTGTTGGAATACAGCCGATATTTTGCGCTCAGAATCCCTTTGTTGATGTATTATATCCGGTATGAATAAGGGTGGTGAAAAATGGCGGCTGGCAGTTGACCGGGGCGGGACGTTTACCGACATTGTAGGCCTCGACCCATCAGGGACTCTTCATTCATTCAAGTTGCTTTCATCTTCCCCCGCATACCCTGATTCCTCTGTGGAGGGGATACGGAGGATGATCGGCCTTGGTCCTGATGAACAGCTGCCCTTTGAAAAGATTGAGAGAATCCGTTTTGGGACTACAGTTGCCACAAACGCACTTCTGGAAAGAAAGGGCTGCAAGACCGCACTTCTTATATCAAAAGGATTCAGGGACCTTCTTGAAATCGGTAACCAGAACAGACCCGATATTTTTCAGCTTTGCATACAGAAATCCCGCCCTCTCTACTCTGCAGTAATCGAAGTAGATGAACGTCTAAACAGCAGGGGAGAGACCATACGAGCCGTTGACACCGCTTTACTGTCAGCAGAGCTGACTCA
Source organism: Thermodesulfovibrionia bacterium (assembly GCA_947259645.1). GTDB lineage: Bacteria > Nitrospirota > Thermodesulfovibrionia > UBA6902 > UBA6902 > Glo-13. The sequence continues at coordinate 3,543 of CAMYND010000031.1, forward strand.
GCTGAAACAGCAGGAGATTGAAGCGGTTGCCGTTGTTCTGATGCACTCATGGAAAAATCCCTCTCACGAACTGGCCTGTGAAAAGTTATTAAAGGAACAGGGGTACTCCGCTGTTTTCCTGTCTCACAGGACAGTGAACCTGATAAAAATAATAAGCCGCGGACAGAGCACTGTTGTTGATGCCTACCTCAGTGCGGTCCTTGCCCGCTATCTTGAGGGCATAGAAAATAAGACAGGGCCGATACCGCTGGAATTTATGGAGAGCAGCGGAGTACTGGCGGTGTCCGGCACATTTACCGGCAAGAATGCAATACTCTCGGGACCGGCTGGCGGTGTCGTGGCTGTGGCAACAATTGCTGAGGACAGAGGACTGAGAGGAGTAATAGGATTTGACATGGGCGGGACCTCAACCGATGTGTCCAGGTATGACGGCAGGTTCGAGAGGGTATACGAGCGAACAATAGCTGGTATCCCGCTGCAGACAGAGATGCTGGATATCATAACAGTGGCAGCAGGCGGCGGCTCATTGCTTAAGTTTGATGGTCAGAAAATGACTGTCGGCCCTGACTCGGCAGGATCAAATCCCGGTCCTGCCTGTTACGGCTTTGGAGGGCCTTTGACAGTCACTGATGCTAACCTCCTTACAGGGAGGCTGATGCCCGCTTATTTTCCGAGGGCATTCGGGTCTGATGGTACATCCGGGATTGATAAGAAAGTAGTGAAGGACCGCTTTGCCTCTTTAACTGAGGAAATAAACAGGACTCTCGGCACGACTTTTACCCTCTATGAAGTTGCAGCGGGATTTCTCAGGATTGCCAATGAAAACATGGCGCTGGCAGTTAAAAAGGTTTCTGTGTCACGAGGGTTTGACGTGCGTGAATATGCTCTGGTCTGTTTTGGCGGGGCCGGTGGTCAGCATGCCTGTTCTATCGCGACACTTCTCGATATTGAAACAGTGATTATCCATCCTTTGAGCAGTGTAATGTCTGCCTATGGGATAGGTCTTGCAAAGCCGGCCAGAAAATCATCATGCACGGTGTTGAGGACATACAGCAGGCAAACTCACGATAAGCTTCCTGCACTGTTGAACGAAATGAAAGAGAATCTCATGTCTGACGGTGCGTACCATGACAGCTCTATAAAATCGAGATATGACATTGACCTGCGGCCGCAAGGGGCAGAAACATTTCTGACCGTTGAATATGATGATTATGATAAAACACTGAGTCTGTTTAAACAGCAGTACACCCGCCTGTTCGGTTTCAGCCTCGATGACACGATCCTCGAAGTTGTAAACCTGAGAGTTGAGATTATGGTTCTTGAAGAGTACCTGACTCCATATGTTAAAGAAACTCACGGAGACAGCAACGTGCCTGTACCTGACCTCTATCATACGATGTATTATGCCAGTGGACCCCAGGAAGCAGAGGTCTACAGGAGGGAATCACTTTCTCCCCTTTCTACTGTTCCAGGGCCTGCATGCATTGTAGATAATGACTTTAGCGTGATCATTGATCCCGGTTTTGAGGCCCGGACAGACGACAACGGCATTATCGTTATCAAACGAAAAGACGCACAGGTTGAGACGGTTGTAAAGGACTCGGCATTGGCAGACCCGGTGCTTCTGGAAGTATTTAACAACCTGTTTATGGGGATAGCTGAGGAGATGGGTTTGACGCTCAGGAATACGGCCTACTCGGTAAATATGAAGGAACGGCTTGATTTCTCCTGTGCGATCTTTGATGGGGCAGGGGACCTTGTTGCCAATGCTCCCCACATTCCTGTTCACCTGGGGGCAATGGCAGACACAGTAAAGGCCCTTATAGAAGCCCGGGGCAAAGAGATGAAACCAGGTAATGTTTATCTCTCAAATGACCCCTACAGAGGAGGATCGCACCTTCCTGACATGACGGTGATCTCCCCTGTTTTTTCATTCAGCGGCAACCTTATGTTCTATACCGCAGCGCGGGGCCACCACTCAGATGTGGGCGGTACAACCCCGGGGTCAATGCCCCCTTCGGCATCTCACATAGACGAGGAGGGCGTATTGATCAGGGACTACCTCCTGGTGCGTAACGGGAAGTTGCAGGACGCAGAGTTGAAAGAGCTTCTTGAGAATCATGCCTATCCGGTCAGAAACTGTGATGAGCGTCTCTTTGATTTCAGGGCCCAGATTGCTGCCTGTCACAAAGGCGCCAGTCAGCTCAATGCCTTAATCGTGCGTTATGGTCTGAATATGGTTCGGGATTATATGGGGCACATTCAGAGTAATTCTGAATTTTCAGTAAAAAAAGCGCTTTTTCAACTCCTGAAGAATGACAATCATTTTGAGTCAAACTTCGAAGACTGCCTTGATGACGGAACCGTAATAAAGGTGCATGTCTCAATTGACGGCGGTCAGAAGCCCCCTGAAACTTTGAGAGCTGTTATTGATTTTACCGGGACAGGAGAGCAGCACCTTCATGACAACCTCAATGCCCCCCAGTCAGTTGCACGGTCTGCTGTAATCTATGTTCTCCGGTCGCTCATTGATGGGGATATACCTCTGAACAGCGGGTGCCTTAACCCGGTAGATATTATTATTCCCGAAGGTACCATCCTCAGTCCATTATATCCTGCTCCGGTTGCGTCAGGAAATGTTGAGACTTCCCAGAGAGTTGTAGATGTGCTCCTGGGGGCCCTGGGTGTGGCAGCCGCTTCCCAGGGAACAATGAACAACCTCCTCTTTGAGGTCAAGGGCGAAGCACCGTACTATGAGACAATAGCGGGTGGAGCGGGCGCCCTGAATGGGTGCTCCGGGGCTTCAGGGGTACAGGTTCATATGACCAATACAAGAATTACAGACCCGGAGGTGCTGGAGTTCAGACATCCCGGAATACGCCTTGACCGGTTTACGCTGCGCAGAGGTTCCGGTGGAAAGGGCGCATTCCCCGGCGGTGACGGGGTTATCAGGGAAATAGCATTTCTAAAACCATCGACAGTATCAATTATTTCAGAGCGCAGGGTTTCCGCTCCCTATGGTCTTCAGGGAGGAGGAGCAGGAGAGAAGGGGATAAATCAGCTGCGGAAAGCCCGGGGTGAAAAGCTGACATTAAAAAACCGTGAGCTGCTGAAACTGGACGCAGGAGATTCAATTATTATCAGCACGCCGGGAGGGGGCGGGTTCGGGAAAGGGAAAAACCATAATTCATGAATCAAGTGATTCACCGGTTCTCACTATTTATTGCCGGTTATTTTTCTCTCGATCTGTCTGCAGATACCGTGAAACATATTGGCTTCCCAGTCTGTTAAACCAACACGCCCCAGACAGTGCTTCAGGTTTCGCATAACTTTTTTATAGTGATAAGCGCTGTCAGGGGAGATAACCTCCAGCAGCCTCAGCGAGTGTTCCCACCGCTCATATAACAATTTGAGCTCTTTCTGAGTGATAGTTTTTGGAGGACTGGCTTTCAACATTGTCTCTTCTGTGTTGTCCTTTTCTCTTCTCTGCTGACCTGCTCCTGCCTTTGACAACTCGTAGGCGATAATCATGACTGCCTGGGCAAGGTTAATTGAGGGCTGTTTCCTGCTGGCCGGGATTGTCATGAGAAAGGCGCACTCCTCTATTTCATGATTATAGAGCCCACGGTCCTCCCTGCCAAAGAGAAGCGCTACCTTACCGGTTTCTGCAACGTCCCGTATGCGCTCCACACCTTCCTCAATCGGAATGAACGCGCCCCGCTTTCTCCCCCTCCGCCGTGATGTTCCAACGACATAATACTTATCACTGAGAGCATCTTCCATTGAACTGAACTGCGGGGCGGATTCCAGAATGTCAGTTGCATTATGGGCCAGCCATCGGGTCTCATCAGCTGCAACAGGAGGAGGATTTACCAGGCAGAGGTTCTTAAAATCCATATTTTTAATGGCCCGCGCAGATGCACCGATGTTTCCATGATCTCTGGGCTCAACAAGGACAAAATAGAGATTATTTTTCCAGTTTTTCATAGTAAAGAGGCAACAGGCAATTCATTTCATGATCCCGGTTATAGTACAAAGATTCTCAATTATAATACAGAGAGCAGCATTTTGAATGAAATTTGGAGAGGAAGATGGTATTATGATCCGTAATATGAAAGCCCCTGCCAATAAAACAATAATCACCTGGTATATCCTGTTTTTCCTCGTCCTGATCTGGTCAGGCATAGGACCGCACGATTACTTTACCTGGATCCTGGAAGTTGGACCGGCAGTGCTGGGCCTTATAATTCTGGCTGCAACATATAAGCGTTTCCGGTTTACAGAACTGACGTACTGGCTCATGCTTGTCCATGCAGTGATTCTGATGATCGGCGGCCATTATACCTATGCGAAAGTCCCGCTGTTTAACTGGGTCCGTGATGCCTTTGAACTGAGCCGCAACCACTATGACAAGGTTGGACACTTTGCCCAGGGATTTGTTCCTGCCATCATAGCAAGAGAGATCCTCCTGAGGAAATCACCCCTCGTAAGGGGGAAATGGCTCTTTTTCATCGTGACCTGCATATGCCTTGCCATAAGCGCGTTTTATGAATTTCTGGAGTGGTGGGTCGCTGTCGCGTCGGGGACTGCGGCCGAGGCTTTTCTTGGCACCCAGGGATATGTCTGGGATACCCAGTCAGACATGTTTATGGCGCTGATCGGAGCCGTTGTAGCCCTCGCTGCTCTGGGGAAAATCCATGACAGGTTCATGCGGGACCAGGGTGATCACGGAGAATCAGAATCATAATTTTAGTGATATAATTATTATATATTTGTCAGGCTAAATTACTAACTGTGAGATATACGCTAAGAGGAGGAACCCGATCATGAAAAAAGCACTTATTGCAATTCCAATTTTACTCATTGTCATCATTCTCGCATTAGGTTTTTCGTTAAATTCGATTGTCAAACATGGTGTTGAAACACTAGGACCGAAAGCGCTGGGAGCGGCCGTTCAATTAAATAAAGCTGATATCTCGGTGTTTTCAGGCAAAGGCAATCTCAAAGGATTATACATCGGAAATCCAAAGGGATTTCAAACTGACAGTGCCCTTAAACTTGGCGCAATGAGGGTTGCACTGGATCTGGAGTCAATATTCTCAGATAAAATTATTGTTAATGAAATCTATATTGATTCGCCTGACATAACCTATGAAAAGGGAAGTGGCGGAGACAATTTTAATGCCCTTTTAAACAATATTAAAAAATTTACGAGATCTGTGCAGAGTGCAGGAAAAAAAGATGCTGCAGAACCAGAAGGAGAAGACAAAAAAATTCAGATAAACAGGTTGACAATAGTAAATGGAAAGGTCAATATGAGCGCCGCGCTCCTTGGCGGTAAGCAGGTCACGCTGGACCTTCCTGATATCAATATGAAAGACATTGGCAAAGGCAAAGAAGGGACCACCCTCTCAAAAGCGATGGAGCAGGTATTTGCCGCCTTAAATAAGAATATCGGATCAACCGTCACTGCATCAATGAAAGACATCAGGAGCACCGTAGAAAAAACTGTAGAGAAAACAGTGGAAGATACAGTCGGCGGAACCGTGAACCAGCTCAAGGGACTGTTTGGCAGATAACCCTTACAGTAGTATTGCCGCCTGCTCGGCAAGTGCTGACCGGGCGCTGTGCTTCATGTTGAGGTAACAGAAGTTTTCCTCCTGAATAAACCGGTTGATCAGGTATGCCAGGCCATTGGAAGCGGCATCCAGAAAGGGTGAGTCGATCTGTTGAAGGTCACCGGTAAAAACGACCTTTGTCCCCTCGCCGCAGCGCGTTATAATTGTTTTAACATCAAGGGGCCTGAGGTTCTGGGCCTCATCGATAATCAGGTAACGGCGGGGCAGGCTTCTTCCCCGTATGAAGGTAAGCGGTTCAATATGAATTATCCCTGATTCAATCAAATAATCTGAACTCCTGTAATCAGTATCCTTTTCATCTACCTGTTCATCTGACGTCCCCACTATGACGTCAAGATTGTCATATATCGGCTGCATCCAGGGGTGAAGTTTTTCCTGAATGTCACCCGGCAGAAACCCGATGTCATTTCCTAGAGGAACAATAGGCCGTGCCACCATGACCTGTTCATAATTGTTTGAGAACTCTGCTGTACCTTTAGTTTTTGTTTTTGTCACAAGGTGCAGTCCCGCGGCAACTGCCAGAAGAGTCTTCCCTGTGCCGGCCATCCCGGTCAGGGCAACGACGTTTACGTGGGGAGCTCTGAGGGCATCAATAGCGCATTCCTGCTCAATGTTCTTTGGATAAATACTCATTACAGCCCGTTGTCTTTTTATCATCTCCATCTTGTCATTACCATAGGTGCGGAAGATCTTGTCGCCCGATGTCTGGTACCTCACTGATCTGATGTCGTCATCCTGTGAATCGCCATTTATGATATTTCCGTATTTCTGGAAAACCGTTGTTTTGTCCTTTAAATAATCCTGTGTGTCAATCCCCATGGCATGGGCCTTAATCCTGACAGAAGTATCTTTTGATACGAGGATGACAGCTTTGGTGCTGCGGGCCATGGCAACGGCCGTGGATATTATTCTATTGTCATTTGATTTTTCATGCATACAGGACTCGCTCTCTATCACGACCCTCAGGGAGCCTCCTCCCGGAAGCTTAACTCCTCCTGAGAGATTCCCCTGCTCTCTGAATGAGTCTATCAGTCTCAGCGCCTGTCTTGAGGAGTAGGGGATTTCACCGTTTCCTCTCTTCAGTTTGTCCAGCTCCTCAATAACGGTAATTGGCAATACCACATCATTGTCCGCAAAATACAGAATTGCTTCAGGATCATGAATCAGCACGTTTGTATCAATGACAAAAATTTTACTCATATTTTCCTCCTGGTTTACGTATGAGCAGTAGAACCGTATCTGTGTTGAGATATGCTCTGAATACTTCAGTGAACAGGCTCTGTTTCATCCTGTATATATTATCGGACAGAAGTGATCGAAAATTGAGTCGATAATATTGTATAGTGTTACATGGACCAGCTGAACTTAGCCTTTGAGCGTGATGATCATGCATTACAGGATTACCTCAAGAAGGCGACAGGCAGAAAAGTATCCCTTGTTATTACGGACAACAGCACCAGTATGCTTTCAATGAGGCTCAACAGGGATACGGTTATGTTGCGGCTGCACAGAATGTTTCTTGCCGGGGGAAATGATGTTCTCGATGAACTGGCAGAATTTATCGGGAATAAAAGAAAAAGAACCCCCCTTCTGAGTAAATACATCTCCCGGAACACCCACACGATAAAAGAGAGGACACCAAAGAAATTAAATCTTCAGCCTGTCGGCAGATACCATGATCTTTCTGAGATCTATGACACTATAAACAGGGAGTATTTCTGCGGAAGAGTTTCTGCCGCTCTTACCTGGAGTGAACGAAGGCCGGCCCGTGCTGCCGCGAGAAGGACACTCGGCAGTTTCAGCAGCTACAGCAATACAATTCGGATAAGCCCTGCACTGGACTCAAAGAGAGTCCCGCGCTACTATGTTGCGTTCATAGTCTATCATGAGATGCTCCATGCTGATATCGGTATTGATAATGGCGCGAAGCGGCGTGTCCTTCACTCAAAGGAATTCAGACGGCGGGAAAAACTTTTCAATCACTATGAGAGGGCAATAACCTGGGAGACAAGAAATTGAGTCAGGGCCGGATCCGGACGCACCCTCAGTGTTCACGGTCCTTTTGACAGGCGGTTCCATATATCTTTGGGTATAACTTCTGATGTTTTTTCCCGGGACAGAATACTGGTATCTTCGGGGGAACTGAGCAGTCCGTATTTTTCCACATCTTTTCTGAACCTGATTATCTCATTAAGTTGGGCAGGCTTTCTCGGTCCCGGGATTACAGCGTGTACATGGGGCTGGGAGCATATCCACATTAAGATTACTGATGTTTTCGGGATAGGACAGTTCAGTAATAGCTCATTCAGTTTCTTTATCCAGACCAGGACCTTTAAATCTGAAAAATAGGGGTTGCGGTTTCGGAAATCATTTTTCCCGATACCCTCCTGTCCAGCCAGGGTTTTCCCTCTTAACAGAAGGCCCTGTTCAAATGGGGAGGTAACACAGTTAATACATTCTTTTTCACCTGAGTGCAGCACGGCAAAATTCCTGTGGATTGGATTAAAGTGAACCTGATGGGGGATATTTTCCTCTCCTCCCAGATAGGTGTAGATATCAAATTCTGACAGGTTTCCTACTCCCCAGGAGCGTATAATACCGCTCTCCTTCAATTCTTTTAATGCATCGATGCTTTCGCTGACAGGGACCTTCGGGTCAGGCCAGTGAAGCTGGTAAAGGTCGAGATAGTCAGTGCCCAGCCGCTCAAGGCTCTCATAAAGCTGGTTTTTCAAGTTTTCCGGAGAAGCCCTGTACTCGACCTTTCTGCCCTCCCAGACCAGTCCGCCCTTTGAAGAGATGAAATATTCTTCCCTGTCGGTTTTTAAAATGTGGCTTAACAGTCTCTCGGATTTGCCATGACCATAAAATCCTGCCGTGTCAAAGTGTCGGATATCTTGTTCAGAAGCGGTATGCAGGACCTTCAGTGATTCCCGCTCATCATGGGGCCCGAACCCCTCGCCGCCCATGCTCCACGTGCCGATCCATAACCAGGGAGAGCGGGCCTTTGCAGGGGATTTCGGATTGAGTAATTTATCCTTTCTCATAGGTTTCCCTCACAGGGGGCGCATTTCCCAGTCCATATCGATCATACAGCGATTGCGCAAAGAGGTAATCAAGGTGCCCGACAGAATCAGGATGAAAGCCCAGTACCTTGTCCCATACGTCCCACCGTTCCATGCAGAGATATACCAGGGTATCGGGAGCAATGTGTTTTTTTAATTCATGGTAGAGCTCTTTATACATGGCGACCCTGAGAGGTTTCACGTAACGCATTTTGGAATCATTGCCCCGGACCATTTCCTGGCAGGTCAGGCTGCTGTCTGGGTAGTTATTTTCTATCATCTTTTTCATTTCCGGGTTAAAGCGGAGGCTGCCGATCGATATCCATGCAACGTTCTCAGCCGCAACTGATTCAAACACCCTGAGGACCAGTGATGTATAGCCTTTCTGCCAGTTTTCATGAAGGATCATCGGATCAAAGTGAAGACCTGTCAGGTACCCCGTCTCTGTTGTTTTGCGGATCGCGCTGATTCTCTCCTCAAGAGGTGCAGTACGATGCTCCTCGCTGTTGATCACCTCATCAGTATTCAGGGACCACGAGACAACGGTTTTCCCCCTGTGATCAAGGGGCAGAAGAGGATTAACATTTGCTGACTTTGTTTTTAGTTCAAGCAGGGCATTGTCGAGTTTTGAAAAATAGTCCACCAGTGCTGCAGCCTGGCCTGTTTTATGCTCCAGCGCAAGGCTGTCGCCCAGTTCCCAGGTGCCGATGCGGAACAGTCTTTGCGGTTCAGCCGATATTTTATCATTCACCTCACGCATGAGCATGTCTATGTCGGCGACAGTTTTTGTTGTGCCGTCAGTCAGGTAGCTCTGGAGAAAGCAGTAGGAGCAGTCATAGGGGCAGTTCTGGACAGACTTCAGGACATGGACTCGACAGCAGAGATACTCAGTGCTGAATGTTGCGCATCTATCCATGAGGTTGCCCTTTTTGGGTATTACCCGGATGTTTGCTTTGCCCTCTTTGTAATGAGATGATTTCATAGGAATAGCCCTGCAACAGATATTATTATACGTTCTTCCCGTGTCATGCGGAAGATTACTGCGGGTGGAAATTTAAAGCTCTCTCAGCACCGCTTTGATCGCCTCTATGAATTCCTCTGAGTCAATAGATTTAAGAGTGCTCTGCCACTGGTCAGGATCTTTAATGTTCAGGGATACATTAACATTTTTATTTTCAAGAGTACAATCCCAGTTAACACGTACTTCTTTTGGCAGGTTCAGGTTAGAAACCGTTTTTATGATCCTGTTGTTTGTTTCTGAAAGGACAGGAAATCGTTTAATATACAGGAGCTTACGGAAGGCCTCTGTTTTTTCCCGGGGATTGAGGGACGAATCAAATAATTCCTGGATTTCATCATCGGCAATGAAATCCTTTAATGACCTGTTTTCCTTTTTTAAATAATCTCTCAGGTTGGATGTGATCTCATCAAGGGTGGAAGCTGTCAAGTGCAATGAAGATCTCCATTGCAGTATCTGTGTTATAAGGTCCCGGGGGTGGTAGGAGAGGTTCAGCAGCTGTTTGAACGAGAACTTTTTTTCATGACAAAAAAGTTTCAGCGCTTTGGGCATGTTAAAGATGCGTTCGCACTCGCGAAAAAATTCCCTGTAGGGTTTGAATTCAAAGGGTATGCAGATGGACTGCTGGATCCAGGACTCCGGGGCATTCAGTGAATTCGCAAAATAGACAAACTGAAGCCTGTTCAAAACGCTGGATGCTATTTCATGCTTTTTATTGCAGAGGATAAGAATAATCAGCTCTGTGATCGGGGTTGACTCAGGAAGCACCGTCGCCCTGATCATAGATTCATTGCTCAGGAGAGCGAACCGGACCCTTTTTTTGCCGTCGATAAGGTGGAGCTGCTTTTTATCATCCTTATATAGAATAATGGGATAGAGTATTCCCAGGGTATCAAAGGAGTTTACCTGGCAGGTCTGGTCTCGGGCCAGGTCGAAAAGATAGTCGTTTAAAGAGAACCGGCTGTCATCTATCAGAATGTCATTAACATTCACGCTCTGTATAGACATAGTCTATTGTATAAAAATTAATGAAACTTTTGTGAAAAAAGATCGGGAAGGTGATCACTGCCATTGGGAACGACTTATAAAGACTCCAGGATCTCCCGGTAATGTTCGACGCAGTCTGTTTTGTGTCTTTTTTCACATCCCTTGATTAATATATCCAGTTTCTGACTGAGAACACCGCTAATTCTGTCTTTTATACAGTGGTCAACTTCATTTTTCAGGAGCGCTGCCAGGGCCCGGACCCTGAAGCTGTCCATTGCCGGATATTTAAGTGAGAGCTGGTCCCGGTGGCCCCCATACTTTACAACAGAAAGGCCCGGTTCAAGACCGACAGGGCAGTGGCGTGCGATTCTTAACCACAGGTCATAGTCCTCACATACCGGCAGGCCTTCATCAAAGCCGTTGAATCGTTCAAAGAGCGATTTTCTGAGCAGAACGCTGGACGGGGATATGAGGCATCTCTCAAGAGAAGGAAGAAATACCCATCCCTCCGGTTTGTTATGATGTTTGCAGGGATTAACGCGCTTTCCCCGGCGTATCCACTGCTCCTCTGACTGGATAATCTGATAAAAGGGATTCTGCATCAGGTAATCTCGCTGTCTCTCCAGTTTCTTCTTTTCCCATCTGTCATCTGAGTCCAGAAATGCTATCCAGGGGCTTGATGCTTTTTCTACCCCTTTGTTCCGTGCCGTTGATGGCCCTGCATTCCTGGAGAGAGAGATCACTGTTATCTTTTCCCCGTATGAATCAAGCACCTCTCCTGTAGAATCAGTAGAGCAGTCATCAACAACGATAATCTCATCAGGTTTCAGGGATTGTGACAAAACAGAATCGAGTGCGCGCTGAATCGTCTTTTCACGATTATAGACGGGAATGATTACGTTAATGCTGAAATCCTTTTCTGTAATAAAACCGAAGAGCTCTTTGAATTTCTCATGGAAAATCTCGAGGTTTCTGTTGAAATCAGCGGGTGTATTCTGATCGGAATAATCCGTGCTGAATTTCAGGCAGTGGAACGTGATCCCGGAGTTATCAAACACCTGTGCCTGCGCAAAGCACTCCATATCAATAGCATCGTGCCGGTTTCTGAACTCAGGACTGAGCGATAGATTCGCCTTCTTCACGGTGCAGAGAGAAGTAATTGCTGTGACTGAATCAGGAGAGGGTACAGGGATTCTGTCGTCAAGTTTTATGACCCTGCCTCTTTCATCAGTTACAGAGCCAGGCCTGATCCAGTGCGCCAATTCATATTTTTTATCAGTGAGACCGCATGTGCCGATATTCAGAATATAGAGGGGGAGCAGGTTCTCCCGTATCCAGAGGGCGGCTTCCTTACTTGCATCAGGCCCCAGCCCGGTTGTCACGATCATCATGCCCCGGTTTGAGTGTCCAGGACTGTTCAATGCTCCTGACTTTAATGCCGCCAGAGAGCAGACAGAAATATCATGGGATTTCAGCCACTGTGCAGGGATCTCCTTTTTCAGGGCCATGGTAATCACGAGCTGAATCTCTTCTCTCATGCTGTTCACTACACTTCTATTCATTATGAAAATATTGTAACAGACTTAAGGAAAGCCGGTTTTACTCCTGTCTGAGACTGGTTCAGGAAAAATGAAAAAATTCCGAACATAAAAGTATAACAGGAGAAAACGGGGGTGAATGTGTCATGACCTATAGAGAGTTTTTAACAAAGTATATCGGACAGAAAGCTCATTTTGACCTGGCGCTGGAAGGATATTACTTAATTGATTTTTCCGGAGCTTCCTATTCAAACGCAGAATTGCGTGAGGCGCAGGACGAATATGTCGTCATATATGACGAAGTGGAAAAGTACAATCTCGTCCTTCCTTACTCACAAATCGTGATCAAGTTTAAGCCCGAAGAGAATAATGAACAGCAATCCTGAGCAGCCGGGTCTGAACACACGATTCAAAGAGAGGTATTTCATAGGATAAAACATGACCGAACAAATATTCCTTGACTGATAGTTAAAAAAAGACTTTCTTGAATTCCTTTTCAGCCTCGACCGTTCCGATAAGAATCAGTTCCTCGCCTTTCTGCAGCTTAACCGTTGGATCAGGGTTTACATTAAATGAGTCACCGGAACGGATCGCGATTACATTGCAGCCAGTTTTTTTTCTGATCTGGTTTTCGGCCAGTGTTTTATCTAATAAAAAAACGGGTGCAGCGGCCTTGAAAACATTTAAACCTTCAATGAGCATTAGGTTCTGATCAGGTCTGAGAATGCTCAGAATATTGTTTGCACCCATTGTGGCATATGACATGACAATGTCGGCCCCGACTGAATAGAGCTTATGTATATTGCGGTCTCTTCTTGCCCTGCTGATAACCTGTATATCTGGCCTTAGCTCCCTGCAGTAGATCGTCAGGTAAATATTAATGTCATCATCGTGAGTAGTGACAAGCACAGAGGGGGCGTCAGAAGAAATACCGGCTTTTTCCAGTGCATGAATATCAGCTGCGTCTCCCCAAATATATTTCTTGTCGTCTTTTACCGGATGCCTGCTCTTTTCTACAACGCGGTAATCAATTCCCAGTTCTTCTAATGTGTCAGCAGCGGCCTGTCCCACCCTGCCTCCTCCCAATATTACAACCGGATTTGAGTAAGACCGTGAACTCCCCACATAGTGATCATACTTTTTGAAATGCTCTTCCGATCCCGCAAGCAGGAGGATAGAGTTCGGATGGATTACTGTCTCCGGTCGTGGGATCTCAAAATTACCTCTCTCCCAAATTCCGACCACTGTTATGCCTGTTTTCTCACGAAGTCCGCTCTCTATAAGCTCCTTACCTTCATAGGGTGTATTGGCTGCGTAGGCTTCAGCGATCAAGACACCGCCGAGAGAACCGACTATATTGGACTGGGCAGACACCCCGAGGGCATGATTTGCCATTGCTATGCCCAGCATTCTGGTAAATTGAAACACATGTGTTGCTCCGGCAAGTTCAAGGATATCAATTGAATCAAATGCGTCTGCGGTGGTGATGATAGGAACGGATTCCGAGACTTCCCGTATTGTAGCGATAATATTTGTATTCACCATGTCATTATTGTTTACAAAAACAAGGGCCGCCTTCGCAACCCTGAGATGCTCATATGTGTCGGTCCTGTCAAGTTCTCCGATGACTACATTTATATTCATCTCCAGCAGCTCTGTAGCGGTCTGCGTATCCTGGACAACAATAACGTACTGAACTTCATATTGAGTCAGTTTACTTATGAGGCTCATGGCGATCGGCTCATAGTTCGTTATGATGACATGGTTCTTTGTTCCTTCGGAAAGCTCACGGGGCGTTCGTGACTGCGCCTGAGACTCAAGCCAGGGCGCGTAAAAAAAACGGATAAAGGTAAAGGGAAGCATGATCAGCAGAAAAACGATACCCGATAAGAGAACAATCATTGAAAAAACCTTGCCAAGATCGCTGGTAAAGGTAATATCGCCGAACCCGAGCGTGGACATTACCGTCAGGGTCCAGTAGAAGCCCGTGACCCACGAAAACTGCCTCCCCTCATATTCCATAATATAGTGAAAGAGGATACTGTATATCGCTATCGCAGCAGTTATAACCACCAGGAACGTGCTCAGGTTCCGAAGATTTTTCCTCATCGATTTATTCTGATAAAAAAAGATCAGTTGGGAAGATAAAAATTTCATCAATAAAATCCTTAAAGATTACATGGTGGGCGTGAGAGGACTCGAACCTCCACGGATCACTCCACTGGATCCTAAGTCCAGCGCGTCTGCCAGTTCCGCCACACGCCCGTCATGGTCTATGGCAGAGCGGTTGTCATTAGAAACAGGTGCTGTTTTATACATTTGTAAACCGGTTCTGCCATTGTTGCAGCTGCACAATTTTACTCGATTGATCTGCCTTGTGTCCAGAATGTCATCAGATGAAGAGAAGATTATCAACTGATGTTTATTGATTAGATTCGGGCATTGACACGTAACATTTATGGATTGTTTCATTCTTCATAATGATTTCTCTTGCTTTTAGAGCAAAAGAAGCTCACAATAGATGACGATGATTAAGTTAAAGCAACATAAGAAAAGCACAAAAATATATTGTGATGATTTAGAAAAAACGATTGATCAGGACGGGTGTTATGATGCAAAAGGTTCAACAATCTGCAAAACCTGTTTAGCGAAACCAGAGCGCAAAAAAATAATACGAGGAAAAAGATGAAGAGCAGGACAACAGGGAGCTCGTTTCTCTGCTGAACTGCGGTGGACACAAAACGCGGATACCGTGACCAGTAAACACTTTCCTGAACTTCCCCTGCCTACTGATTTTGAATGAGGAGCTTGGGGCCGTCCTTAAAGAGAATTTTTAATTTATTAGTCTGAATTACTGATAAGACTATTCCAATTCCAAAACGCAGATGTACTATTATTTCGTCTTCTTTGTAATTCTCTTTTGAATCATATGTCCTGGAATTGGCAGGATCACTATTTTGCAACCGCAAAAAATACTCTTCGTATGTTGTTTCTTTAGACTTTCTTTTTCGCGAAGTAGTGGCTGATTTTTTCCGGCTTTTACTGAGCGGTTTAGAACGAAAGTTGTGTTGTGAATTGCAGGTATTGCACTTTACTTTTTTAGGCGCATTATCAACAATTGCAACAATTGTGTGGCCTAATTCCAGTTTACATTTTGAACACCATGAATCAATACTTTCACCTGTTGAGTATGTCGTAACCATATGTTGTCCTTTATATCTTTGAGTGTTATGTATTAAAAAAATGTTGTGCTATAGAGTAACCTATTTAGCTTGAAATTAACTACAGTCTTTTCCAGCTAACAGGGACCTGTCATTCACCTTGACGGACTGTTTAGAGACATGCTATGATTATTCCAGAGTTTTAGAAGTTTTTGTAGTTGATGAGGCCGCGAAGATTTTTGATCTTTGTGGTTTTTTTTAATTTTGAGACCTTCTGAGATTTAAGTTTATAGAAAAGGAGGTACAAGTAATGAATCAGGGAATTGTTAAATGGTTTAATGACCAGAAAGGTTTTGGATTTATCTCGTGCGAAGATGGAAGTGACGCGTTTGTGCATCATTCATCCATCCAGGGCGACGGATTCAAATCCCTTGCTGAAGGCGACGCTGTCAGCTTTGACACTGAAGACGGTCCAAAAGGGCCTAAAGCGATCAATGTCGTAAAAGTTAACTAATTGCGGAATGCCCCTTCCTCCAGGAGGGGGCTTTTCATAATGAGAATATGTTAAACAGGAAAGGAGATTATGGCAAAACGATCAGGAATGTACAGCAGCAATAAACGGAAAAAAGAGCTTCAGCGACAGAAAAAACAGGAAGAAAAAAGACTGAAGCGGCAGAGAAGCATGCAGAACCTTTCAGAAGGTGAAGAGAATACAGAGCCAGTGGACTCTTCTTCGGAACCATCTGAGAGCCCGACTCAGGAAACTGAGTAGTACCTCATCCAATTTTAATCAGGGAATCATGACATTTACTGAAATAAATCATTATTTCCGATACCTTGAAATCTGCTTTATCCCTACGAAAAAAACTCAAGCTTTTTAAAATAATGCCGAATACATTACTATGCAATCGTTGCAGACCATCGATAATCTCGGCGACAGAATGAAGGATTCCTTCAAATTTTTCAATATCCTTACGGAAGGTGAGAGAAAGGCCTTTCTGGGTTTTTGTGAATCCCGGCATTCAGAGGCGGGGGGAACCCTCTGGCGGGAAGGCGATAAAGATAACTATGCCGCCTTTGTCGTGTCCGGCAAGGTAGGAATAAAGAAAAAGACCGAATTTGAGGGCAAGTATATGATTGTCGGGACCTTTGCCCAAGGAACCGTTATCGGAGAGCTCTGCCTGCTCACTGATCACCCGCGCTCAGTCACTGCTGTCGTGCTGGAGCCGGTGGAAATCGTGATCCTGAACAACAGCGATTTTGAAAAACTGATGGAAGACCATCCCCTGCTTGGTCTGAAACTACTGAAGCACATATTTCTCGTCATTTCAAAGAGGCTCAATAGATCCACTGACAGGATAGCAAAAATATTCTGATCTGAGCACTTTTTCTCCGAAATCCCAACCCAGGTAAATGTCACGTCTGTACCCATCCTTATATATATGTATTCATTTGTAATTATTTCTTTTCGAACAGGATGTTGCCTCCCCGGAGGTGCCCTGTAGATGGAATGCCCTCTATTTATTTAAAGAAAATATATTTAATGCCGAAAAGAACTAATAAAGTTTTAACTATGGGCACCATAACAGGGAAGCATCGTACGGCATGAAGATTTTAAATACAAAATTGCGCATTGTAATCGGTCTGACAGGGTTGATTGTGAGTCTGATTATGCTTGCGTTTTTTCTCAAGATTGTCCCTGACCGAATCGCTGCTGTACGCGAAGGCAGGGCCGCCCTCGCCGAGTCAATTGCTGTATACAGTACCGCACTGGTTATGAAGAGCGACTTCAAACGTCTGAGAGATGACTTAGACTTAATCGTTGAACGAAATGACGACCTGATGTCTGCTGCCCTGCGACGGGACAGCGGCCGGATACTTATTGCCATCGGGGACCATACCAGCCAATGGGAGAATATGACTGGGCAGTACTCAAAGGAGTCTCAGGTACGGGTCCCCATATGGTCAGGGGAACGCAGGTGGGGACAACTGGAGCTTCGCTTCAAGCCCCTCGTCGCAAAAGGCTTCAGAGGTGTCATGGATAACCCCATGGTGCGGATGATACTGTTCATGGCACTCGGCTGCATAGTTGCTTTTTATTTTTACCTGGGCAAAGTGCTGCGTCATCTTGATCCATCCGGTGCAGTACCCGGGCGGGTCCGCTCTGCGCTTGATACCATGGCTGAGGGTCTGCTCATACTTGATCGCAGGGAGAACATCGTGCTTGCAAATCAGGCCTTTGCTACCATGCTCAATAAAGAGGCGGACAGCCTGGTTGCCAAAAAGGCTGGAGACTTCCCGTGGCTGGACATGAACGGTCACGACATGACAAATGAAGAGCGGCCCTGGGTCCAGTCCCTGAAGGCCGGCGAAGTACAGAGAAACCAAAAACTCCGTCTGCAGCTGCCCGACGAAGGGGTGCGGACATTTAATATCAACTGTTCACCGGTACTCGGAGGAGGCAAAGGAAAATATGCGGGTGTGCTGGTCAGCTTTGACGATATAACACAGCTTGAGGAAAAGGAGATTGAACTGTTGCACTCCAAGGAGGAGGCAGAACTTGCCAACCGGGCCAAGAGCGATTTCCTGGCAAACATGAGCCATGAAATACGTACTCCGATGAATGCCATCCTCGGCTTTACCGAGCTGCTCAAGCGTGGATACGTAAAGAATGAGCAGGAAAGCCTGAAATACCTGAATACTATTCACTCAAGCGGCAAGAACCTGCTCGAGCTGATAAACGATATCCTGGATCTGTCTAAAGTTGAGTCGGGCCGTCTTGAAGTGGAAACAACCAAAACCGATCCGTACAGTATTATTCATGACGTCCTGGACATACTGAACGCCAAGGCTGAGGAAAAAGGCATCACTCTCGGGTTCACGGCAGAGGGGACACTCCCCAAGAGCATTGAGACTGATCCCGCGCGCCTGCGCCAGATCACCATTAACCTTGTGGGTAATGCAATCAAGTTTACAGAACAGGGCGGTGTTACGGTGAACTGCAGGTTTGAGATGTCTGAATCGCCCCTGTTTATTATTGAGATATCGGATACGGGTATCGGTATGCCTGCCGAGAGTCTCAAAACGATTTTCAATCCCTTTGTTCAGGCCGAAACAACGACGACACGACGCTTTGGCGGAACAGGCCTTGGTCTTTCGATAAGCCAGAAATTCTCTCAGGCCCTTGGCGGCGATATCATAGTCGCGAGTGAACAGGGCACGGGAAGCACCTTCACCGTGTCCCTTGCAGCGGGTGATATGAAGGATGTCCCCTTTGTATCGCCAGAAGACCTGGTCCAGCGCAGCGATGCTGCCGGAGAAGCGAAAGCCCAGCACTGGGAGTTCCCCGAGGCCCGCATACTTGTTGTGGATGACGGCGCTGAGAACCGGGAGCTGGTGCGGCTTTTTCTGGAGGAGGCCGGCCTTACTGTTGAGGAGGCGGAAAACGGGCAGATCGGCGTTGAGAAGGCCCTGGCAGAAGAATATGAAGTCATTCTCATGGATGTACAGATGCCGGTTATGGACGGATTTGCGGCAACAGAGATGCTCCGGAGAAAAGGAATTACCATACCGATTATCGCTTTAACTGCCAATGCCATGAAAGGGTTTGAGCAGAAATGCCTCGATACCGGTTACTCAGGGTACCTGAGCAAGCCTGTAGATATCGATAAATTTATGAAACTGATGGCTGGATTGCTCAATGGAAAAGCTGTTAAGGATGCCCCCGGACTGCCTGGAATGACGCATGTCGGAGATAAAGGATCTGTCACGGAAACCGGGGAGGAAGACCAGTCTCCGATTATATCAAAATTACCTGCTGACAAAAAGAAATTCCGTACAATAATATCCAGTTTTGTTGTCAGGCTGCAGGAGAAGTTATCTGCCTTTGAAGAGGCAGCAGAGCACGGTGACCTCGGAGAGGTGGCAGACCTTGCCCACTGGCTGAAGGGTTCCGGCGGTACAGTCGGGTTTGATGTATTTACTGATCCGGCGGCCAGACTGGAAGCCCTGGCGAAAGAAGGCAAGAATACAGAAGTGGCTCAGGCCATTGCTGAACTTCATGCGCTTGCAAAGCGCCTGGTCGTGCCGGGAGAGGATGGCATCCCTTCTCCAGTCTCTGGTATGAGTGCGAAAGAAGGCTCCGCAGCGGCAAAGACTGAACCATCAATGCCGATGGCATCTGCCGCGCAGAAGCCGGTAACGTCGCGGCTGGCGTCAATCCCGAAACTCCATAAAGCACTTTTTCAGTTTGTAAAAAAACTGGATGAGCAGGTGCTCAGGATGGAGCAGGCCACGGTGGATGGAGACATGGAAGAACTTGCCCTGCTGGCTCACTGGCTGAAAGGGTCAGGAGGCACTGTCGGGTATGACGATTTTACGGAACCTGCGAGCAAGCTGGAAGATTCCGCACGAGCCGGGCAGGCGGAGCAGGCAGGACAGATGGTCGCGCAGGTAAAGGCCCTCGCACAATGCATAGTTCCCCCGGCTATGGTAACCAAATTGGGAAAGGAAGAAACAAAGGGGTCTGAAAAGCCTTCTCCCGGGAGTTATTCCTAGATATGAAAATCGGTCGCCTAATCATAAGAAGAGGTCTGATCAGAGGAGATACAGATGGAAATCGTAAATACGGCCAGGGTAGATAAAGTCGGGCTGGACAAAAAATTTCAGCATCTGACAAACGCCACGATTATGATTGTGGACGACGAACCGATTAACATGCATGTGGTGCAGGCCTTTCTTGAAGAAGTGGGGTACAGCAAGTTTATTCTCGTTGAGAACTCGGCAGAGGCAGTGAAGCGACTCGAAGAAAGCCGCCCTGATCTCCTGTTGCTTGACCTCATGATGCCCCAGATTTCAGGTTTTGATATTCTGACACTAGTGCGGGCGCATCCGAAGCTGAAACATCTCCCCATCATTGTATTGACCGCATCAACGGACGTTCAGAATAAACTCAAGGCACTTGATCTCGGAGCCACGGATTTCCTGTCCAAGCCCGTAGAGCAAAGTGAGCTTGGCCTGCGGGTCCGGAATACCCTGGCTGCAAAGGCCTACCGTGATCAGCTGGCTTATTATGACCCACTCACAGGACTGCCGAACCGGCAGTATTTCCTGGAGCGACTGGATCTTGCTGTCAAACAGGCAAAGCGTTATGGAGATGTTCTGGCGCTGATGAATATCGAGCTCAACCACTTTGACAGAGTAAACGACACACTCGGACTGACCGAGGGAGATGAAGTCCTTCGTCTCGTTACCAGCCGGATCAAGCAGGCGGTCAGAAGCACTGACGAACTCAGCCGGATCGGAGATGAAAATCCAGTATTAAACCTGTTCCGCATGGAAGGGAGTGTTTTCTCACTGCTCCTGGACCGGATAAAAAATGCGGAAGATGCCGCATTGGTGGCAGACCGGCTGATCCAGTCAATCAGGAAACCCCTGATGGTGAACGGCAGGGAAATCTATATTACAGCCAGTGTCGGTATTGCCCTCTATCCGAATGAGAGCGAGGAGCCTGATTTACTGCTCAGGCTCGCATCGAGCGCCAAGGACTTCGCGAAAAACAGGGATGGTGATTCCTATCAGATCTCTTCCCCGAGTATCAGTGCGATGTATGAGTTGCGCTACAGCGTTGAAGCCAAGCTGAGAAAGGCCCTGGAAAAAGAAGAGTTTCTGCTCCATTATCAACCTCAGGTCAATCTCATGACCGGTGATATTGAAGGAGTTGAAGCCCTTATACGGTGGAACAGCAATGAGGGCGGACTTGTGCCGCCCAATGAATTTATCCCGCTGAGCGAGGAGACCGGGCTGATCGTACCCATCGGGGAGTGGGCCCTGAACGAAGCCTGCTCACAGTTAAGGAAATGGCAGGAAGAATCGCGAAAACCGATCAACATGTCTGTTAATTTATCAATAAAACAGTTTGCAGATCCAAAGTTTGTCTCATCCGTAAAAAAAGCTATTGACAGCAGCGGTATTGACTCGCGTTGGCTGACCCTGGAGCTTACGGAAAGTATATTGATGAATGATATCGATAAAAAAATAGAACTGCTGCACCAGTTAAAGGATATGGGGATCAAACTGTCGATTGATGACTTTGGCACAGGATATTCTTCATTAAGTTATCTCAGGAAACTTCCTCTTGATGAGTTAAAGATCGACCGTTCTTTTATTATGGATCTGCCTGATAACGCTGACAGCCGCGCCATCGCTTCATCGGTCATATACATCGCCCAAAGTCTTGGGTTGCAGACCGTTGCCGAAGGGGTGGAGACTGAAGAGCAGATGAAATACCTGAAGAAACATCGCTGCAGCCAGTACCAGGGCTATTTCTTTAGCAAGCCTGTTCCGGCAGAGGAGCTTCATGAACTGCTTGCACCTGAGGATAATCTGTGAATGCGATGAATATATACGGTGAAATTATAAACGCCTGTCAGATCAGGCTGCGGAAAGGAATAGAGAGCTGGAATGAAAATACTCAATAAATCAGAAGAGAAAAAAATTATCTTCAAGGATAATGGTCAGAATAAGTCTTCCCCGACGATAATGATGGTCGATGATGACCTGAGCACCATGGAAGTAGTCCAGACCTTCCTCGAAACGATCGGGTATCGCGCGTTCATCAAGGTTGAAAATTCGCGTGAAGCGATGCGAATACTCGAGGAAACAATGCCCGACCTCCTGCTCCTCGACCTTATTATGCCCGGGGTTTCAGGGTTTGATATCCTGGCTGAAGTTCGGAAGAACCCCAGATTCAAGCATATGCCCATAATAATCCTGACCGTATCGTCGAGCGGAGCAGACCGTATCCGGGCTCTGGACCTTGGTGTGACAGAGTTTCTGAACAAGCCTGTAGACCCAACTGAACTGGGCCTTCGCGTAAGAAACACCCTCGCAGCAAAGGCCTATCAGGACCAGCTGGCATACTATGACAATCTGACGAAATTGCCGAACAGGCAGATGTTTCTTGAATATATGGAAAGACAGTTGAAAAAGGCCAAGAGAAGCGGGGAGCAGTTGGCAGTCCTCAATATAGCCCTTGACAATCTGGGTAAAATAAACGCCTCTATCGGGACAAATGTCGCTGACGAAGTCCTCTGTAATGTAGCGGATCGGATCAGGAGCGCAGTCAGGGAGTGCGACTTCCTGGGTCATGCCTCACATGAGAATGACCCGGACATGAACCTGTTTCGTATGGAGGGAAGTACTTTTTCTCTCCTTCTTAACGGTATTGATCATGCGGAAAGCGCTGCAATTGTTGCGGAGCGGATCATCCACGCGATCAGAGAACCTCTCGAGATTGATGGAGCGGGAATATATGTAAAGGCAAGTATAGGCATCTCCTGCTACCCCAGGGAGACCGAAGATCGTGATACCTTGCTTCAGCTTGCTGGCAGGGCAAAGGATTATATCAAGAACATGGGAGGCGACTCCCTGCAATTTTCATCCAGTGCCATTAATGATATCTACACAAAACGCAGGAGTCTGGAAAACAGTCTCCGGAAGGCCCTGGAAATGGATGAGTTTGTACTATATTACCAGCCAAAGGTCTGTGTTACCACCAATGCTGTCATGGGCGTTGAAGTCCTGCTGCGCTGGGAGAATAGTGAAATTGGTTCTATACCTCCCGAGGAATTTGTCCCGGTAGCAGAGGAAACAGGCCTCATTGTTCCCATTGGCGAGTGGATTCTTTCGAGGGCCCTTGCGCAGTTAGCAGAGTGGCACAAAATGGACAGAAAGCCCATTGAGATGAGTGTGAACCTCTCGGCCCGGCAGTTCCGTGACCCGGAATTTTACGTAAGCGTGGAGAAGATTATTAAGGAAAGCCGTGTAGACCCCCATTTCCTGACCCTTGAAATTACTGAGAGCCTGCTGATGGCTGACATTGAGCAAACCACTGAAATACTGAGTTGTTTCAAGGATCTCGGGATCAAACTTGCAATTGATGATTTTGGTACCGGATACTCATCCTTTGGTTATCTCAGTGATCTTCCCGTAGACGAACTGAAGATCGACAAGACCTTCATTTCTGGCCTGCCTGATAAAGGCAACAATGGCGTTATCGTCTCCACCCTTACCTTTCTCGCAAAAAACCTCGGCCTTCATACCGTTGCTGAGGGTGTTGAGACACCGGAGCAGCTCAGGTTCCTGCAGATGAAAGGGTGCAACCAGTACCAGGGATATCTCTTCAGCAAGCCTCTTACGAGCACGGATCTTGTTAAGTATCTTCCGATGAAGAGTTAAACTGCCTGTGCCAGTCTGGCTGTCGTAAGTGCCGGGTGACGAGTGAGAAAAAACAGGGACATGATGATTAATCTTTTTCTCAACAGACATCTATTTTTTCAAGAAAACAGAGCCTCTTTTATTGTTATAAAATCATGCTATATGTGCTGGATATAAAAAAGGGTTAAGAATTATTCTTGCTTGACGATAAGTATATATGAGGTAAACTCAGCTCAGTTCACTGTATAAGGCTGACAGCTTCTGTACAAAGAAAGAAACAGAACGGGTTAACAGGACTGAAAGGGAACTGTATGCAGAGAAAGAGAAGAGGAGAAACAAGAGAAGGATGATAACGCTAAAGACCAAAAATAAGCAGTTAACCGATGCTACTATCATGATCGTTGATGACGAGTTTATCAACATGGAAGTGGTCAAGACGTTTCTGGAAGATGAAGGGTATCAGAAGTTTGTACTTGTTGAGGATTCAACGCTGGCTATAGAAACTCTTCAGGAAAAAAATCCTGACCTACTGCTCCTTGATCTATCAATGCCGAAGGTATCAGGCTATGACATACTCGCGGAGCTCAGGCAGAGCAGCAAGTTTAAATATCTTCCCATAATCATACTAACGGCCTCAACAGACAGCGCGAGCAAAATCCGGGCACTTGATCTCGGCGCCACTGATTTTCTGTCCAAGCCTGTGGATGCCAGCGAGCTCGGACTCAGGGTGCGCAATACTCTGTCAGCAAAGGCCTATCAGGACCAGCTTGCATACTTTGACTCTTTGACCGGCCTGCCGAACAGGCAGTTGTTTCTGGAACACTTTGAAAAGGCATACAGGGAAGCAAAACGATACGGGGACTGCCTCGCCCTGTTAAATATTGAACTGGATCATTTTGACAAAATCAAGGACACAATGGAAGTAAGCGCCGGAGAAGAAATTCTGCGGCAGGCTGCGGGCAGAATCGAATATGTTACACGGAAGTCAGATATTCTTGGCCGTGCAGGCGTGAAGGAAGGTGCAGTGAGTTTATTCCACCTGGAAAGCAATGTGTTCACCCTTCTCCTTGACCGGATTCATAATGGGGAATTTGCGGCAGTGGTTGCTGAGCGAGTTATCCAGGAGGTCAGGGCGCCATTCCATGTCCAGGAAAAGGACATCTATCTTACAGCCAGTATCGGCATTACATCTTACCCGAGTGAGATTGAAGATATTAGAGGACTCATGCAGCTTGCATCGAGCGCCAAAGATTTTGCAAAGAGCAAGGGCGGCGACTCATTTCAGTTTTCCTCCGGTGAAATCAATGCAATGTATGCCGAGCGCTTCAGCCTTGAGTCTCATCTTCGCAAGGCGCTGGAGAAAGATGAATTTGTCCTTCACTATCAACCGAAGGTGAATGTCATGACAGACGCAATCGAGGGTGTTGAGGCGCTGATACGCTGGAACTCCAGCGACAGAGGATTATCTCAGCCGGGACGTTTTATTACAATGGCCGAGGAAACAGGGCTCATTGTGCCCATGGGCGAGTGGATTATCAATCAGGCATGTTCTGATCTGCGCGACTGGCATCAGTCAGGGAGGTCTGGAATGACCATGGCTATTAACCTGTCAGTAAAACAGATGATTGATCATGATTTTATTGTAATGATAAAGCGAAGCATTGAAAACAGTGGCGTAGACCCCCGTTTTCTGACTCTGGAACTCACGGAAAGCCTTCTTCTTGATGATGTTGAGAGCAAGATTCTTCTGTTACAGAGCCTCAAAGAGATCGGCCTTAAGCTGGCTGTAGACGATTTTGGTACTGGCTACTCCTCCTTCAGCTATCTGAGAAAGCTCCCGGTGGACGAACTGAAGATCGACCGGGCCTTTATTAAAGATCTTCCGGGGAACGGGAAAGACCGCGCCATCGCTTCTTCCACGATTTACCTGGCACAGAGCCTTGGACTGCATACCGTTGCCGAGGGTGTTGAGACACAAGGGCAACTGGACTTTTTAAAGGAAGAAGGCTGCAATCAATACCAGGGCTTCCTCTTTAGCGAGGCCCTCCCGGAAAAAAAGCTCCTTGAACTGCTTAACACCGGCGCCTGAACAGGACACACTGTTCAACCTGCCATTTTACTGTGTCGTAAATACCTCATAACTGACTGAAATAATTAAAGATTATTGCGTAAAATGCCGACATGAGAGGTATGGGAGAGATTGAGTGAGCGGCTTTTCAATCCTTATCTGTGCGTTATTTCACCAGATTATGGGTTATATAACGACTATTTATGGATCTATTAATTTTCTAATATGTTGAATTTAAATAGAAAAGTCTTCTCAGCCAATGGTATGTTTCTTGCTCAATAGTTCTGGGGAGTCGCCTTATATGATTAAGATAAGACATAAAGATCGTTTTTCAGTAGAACAGCTTGAACCTCGTCTACTCTTTTCAGCTGATTTTCAGCCTGTTCCCTTTGACGGGGGGCAGCCCGATGAAACCATCCTGGTCGGTTCATCTGTTGAAGAGGCATCACTCATCCCCGCTGCCGCAGCATCTCATGATGAAGCCAGCGCAGAAGATCAGCGCCGGGAACTGGTCTTTAT
>CAMYND010000032.1 GCA_947259645.1 Thermodesulfovibrionia bacterium
ATTAACTTAACGGGAATATCGAGCTCTTTGTTGATAGCAAGGATAATCCCCCCTTTTGCCGTTCCATCAAGCTTGGTAAGAACTATCCCGGTCAACCCGACTGTATCATTGAATATCTTTGCCTGATTAATAGCATTCTGCCCTGATGTTGCATCCACAACAAGGAGTATTTCATGGGGAGCAGAGGCTTTTTCCTTTGTAATGACACGCTTTATTTTTTTTAGTTCTTCCATGAGATTGGACTTGGTATGGAGCCTGCCAGCCGTATCTATGATGACAATATCAATATTCTTTGATTTTGCTGATGCTACTGCATCGAAAGCTACCGCGGCCGGGTCAGCACCACTTCGGTGCTTAACGATATTCGCTCCGGCCCTGTCCGCCCAGATCTCAAGTTGTTCGATCGCCGCGGCCCTGAACGTATCAGCGGCTGCAAGGGTGACTGAGAAGCCATGGTCAGTGAAGCGGCGGGCCAGCTTTCCGATCGTTGTTGTTTTCCCTACTCCATTTACCCCGACAGTCAAGATCACATAGGGATTTTCTCCTGCGCACATCACCTTGTGCCCTTCTTTGAGAATTGCCCTGACCTCCTCTTTAAAAGCCAGCTTCAAATCATGTTCATTCTTGATTTTTTCCTCTTTGACCTTCTCTCTTAATGCCCCGGTTATGGCATCAGCTGCCTGTGGCCCCACATCAGACA
Source organism: Thermodesulfovibrionia bacterium (assembly GCA_947259645.1). Taxonomy (GTDB): domain Bacteria; phylum Nitrospirota; class Thermodesulfovibrionia; order UBA6902; family UBA6902; genus Glo-13. The sequence goes on from CAMYND010000032.1 coordinate 701, forward strand.
TAATCAGGAGCTCTTCAAACTCCTCAAGAAGCGCCTCATCGACTTTACGGCCCTTTGCGAGTTTTTCAGCATCATCAACAAGAGATTTTCGCGTTTTAAACAGCCCTGATTTTAACTTGTCAAATACCCCCACCTTCTTCTCCTTGTATGTATCCAAACTCACACATTTACTCTCTTAACATCGAGAGTATAATGAAAACAGTGCAACGAGGAATTGTAACAATTTTTCAGAAAAAAAACAGAAGGAACGTAATAAAACAGGAAAGGCAGGATAACCTGCCTTTCTCTGAAATAAACGTTATATATGAGCTGTTAATAGGTCAGCATTGGTAACTGTTAAACATTACCTTGAGGTTGCAAAAATTCTACCACTTTGCAAACAGGATGAGAACAGAAACAACCAGACCATAAATAGTAAGTGACTCCATCATCGCAAGACCAACAATGAGCGGTGTCATTATCTTACCGGATGCATTGGGATTTCTTGCGATACCTTCAACTGCTTTACCTGTCGCAATTCCCTGGCCAAGGCCAGCGCCGACAGCCGCGATACCAACAGCAATACCGGCTCCAATAACAGCCATACTGTGATAGTTGTGTTCTGCATCTGAAATCGCTGCGTCAGCTGCGAAAACAAAGGTAGCTCCCATAAGTAGCACTATGAAAGAGAGTAAGATTGTAGAAAGAACTCGTTTCATTTTTCCTCCTTTCTTGAAAAACTTCATCACTATAATTTTAATGTGCCTCTTCAACTGAACCGGCGAGATACAGCGCGGTGAGCAGAGTAAACACAAGAGCCTGAACTGCACTTACCAGTACACCGAGGACAAGGATCGGTATCGGTACGATCCATGGGGCCAGTGTAGCAAGAATTATGAGCAGCATATGCTTTGCCATCATATTACCAAACAGCCTGACCGATAATGTCAGAGGCCGTGCAAGATGTCCAACAAGCTCAATAAAAAACATGAGAATCATTAAGGGCAATGCGGCTACAGACCGGATTGGCCCGACAAAATGGTTGATGTACCCTAATTTATGAATTTTTATGCCGTAATAGTGCGTGGCAAGAAAAACAGGGATCGCCAGAGCTGCTGTGGTATTTAAGTTACCCGTTGGTGCTTCAAATCCGGGAATAAGGCCCAGAAAGTTGCAAACCAGTATATAAATGAACAGTGTTGCAACCAGGGGAAAGAAGTATCTCCCCATATGACCAATGGAGGTGTCAACTAGTTCAAGGAGAAATTCAGAAATTACCTCGACAAAATTCTGCATGCCGCTGGGGACAAGTTTCAGTGAAGATTTCACCATCAATGCCGACACAACGATAATCGCTGTCGCGACCCATGAGAATGCCACGTAGGGTGGAATGCCCATGGCGATAATTTTATTAATCGGAAATATTATCGGGAGTTCTTGCATAGAGTTCCTCCAAAAATGAGCTTAATGATAATCCAGCTCAGGACAAGGTGTCAACCTACAAATTTATACATTTAAATTTCTTATAGCACAAGGCCGGACAATACGGACAATAAAAAAAAGAGACCTGAACTTTGCGTTCAGGTCTCCCTTTGTATAATTAATCCGGCAGCTACTTACTTTCCCAGGGCTTCGCGGCCCAAGTATCATCAGCCATAGAGGACTTAACTTCCGTGTTCGGAATGGGAACGGGTGTGGCCCCTCTGGTAAAGCCACCGGAAATTTGTCATATCCGAGGGTAATAATAAACCAAAAGATCACTAAATTGCAAGCATATAATTCAAAAATACCATTTTTTTATTTTGCGAGCCGGCATTCGCCCCTGTGCGGCCTGCTGGCAGATAATGTGAGGGCAATAAAAAGTAGAAATGGTGGAGGTAAACGGGATCGAACCGATGACCTGTCGATGCGACCGCTCTCCCGAGGCCTGTTCCGGTGATATCAATAGATTGGATGTGGAAGATCCACAACAATAGGTGGAATTGGTGGAGGTAAACGGGATCGAACCGATGACCTCCTGGTTGCAAACCAGGCGCTCTCCCAGCTGAGCTATACCCCCTTCATTCCTTACTCTAGTTACTATATTAAATAATAAAGAACCTGAAATTCAAGTCATGGTGGGCCTAGATAGATTTGAACTATCGACCTCACGCTTATCAGGCGTGCGCTCTAACCAACTGAGCTATAGGCCCGCACAAAACCGAATAATAAAGATACCTTATAAAAACCTGTCTTGTCAATTGTGCCGGGCTTACTGGCCGATGTCTTTATCTTCTTTGGATTCAGAGAGGATTGCGGTCAATTCTGCGTCAAGACCTGATATCTCGGGAAGGACGAGGTTCCCCTCCTCGTCTTTTTCAAGGCTGGTTATTCCAGGGTGCTTTTTCTCAAGGGTTTTCAATTCTCCAGACTGACGTTTGACTGTCTTCAAAAGCATCCTGTTCTCATCTTCGAGGTCAAACTTTTCAATTGCGGACCGGATAGCGAGGGCCAGCTCAATATCATTCCAGGGTTTTGAAAAAAAGCGGTAAATCTCACCAGTATTGACGGCCTTCATGGCTGCCTCAATACTGGCGTGTCCCGTAAGCATGATCCTCACGGTCTGGGGATAGCACTTCTTTACTTCAGCAAGAAACTCGTTTCCTGCCATCTGCGGCATCCTTTCATCTGAGATGACCAGTTTTATCCTGTGTTTTTTTAGAAGCTCGAGCCCTTCCGCGCCGCTGTTTGCTTCATATATGGTCAGATCTTCCTCAAGGAGTGACCTCTTCAGAGAAGATATTACCCCAGGTTCATCATCAACCAGCAATATTGTATTGTCCATAACCTTTTTCCCTCTTTATTTTTCTACCAGTATAAAGACACCGCTGTTGGATGGATCGAGTTGAGAATAACGCTTCATTGCCTCAACATTGTTTTCATTCAGTTTCATATTTTTTGTCAGGAGCGTCAGCCCTGTACCGCTTCGTATATCCCGGGAAAGAATCATTCCAACCCGTACATCATCAATCTCGATCTCTTTCTCAATCATATTGTTATCGAGACCGAGCAGTGCCTCTGAGTAGATCTCTTTCACCGCATTCTGAAGAGCAGGGTACATCTTACTGTCAAATCTTTTTCCAATGGCCTGATTTACCATATCAAGGCTGTCATCGAGCGACTCTGCTGTAGTTGACTTCCCAAACATCCGATCAAAATAGTCTGCCATTGATATAATCTGCGCACCAACAGGGATCTGGTCTCCAGATAACCCATCAGGGAAACCTTCCCCGTTATGCCATTCATGATGATGCCTGATGAGGACACCAGCGCTTCGCAGATCTACTACCGAGTCAATTGCTGCCTGTCCCCTAACCGGATGCTGAACATATTCCCTCTTTCCTTCTGCGTCCATTTTTTCTACGTCCATCGTAAAAAACCTGTCATGCATGCCTATCTTTCCGATATCATGGAGCAGCGCTGCAACAGCAACAGATTCGATCTGTTTACCATCCAGACTCAATGCTTTCGCCATCTTCACCGCGATCTCGGCAACATTCTTGGAGTGATTTTTGGCTTTTCTGTCCCTGAGAGCGATCAATCCTGAAAAGGCCATTATGGTATTTTTGAAATTCTCTTTCAGGTTCCGGTTCATTTCCTGGAGTACTTTGTTCTTGTTCTGTATCTCCATGGTCTGTTCCTGAACAATCACCTCAAGCTGCGTGTTCCAGTTCTTAAGCTCCTCGTTCTGTTTCGCAACTAATGCCTCAAGGCGCTTGTTTTCCTGGGTTAATGAATACCTTTTCGCGGCTTCATGTATGACCTGCAGCAGTTCGTCATCTTTCCAGGGCTTCGTGATATAGCGGTATGCACCGCCCCTGTTGATTGCATCAGCAACAGCATTGATGTCCGCGTATCCGGTCAAGAGTATGCGAAGGGCATCAGGAAGTATTTCCTTTGCCTTTTCAAAAAAATCCACACCTGTCAGGCCCGGCATTCTCTGGTCTGAAACGATAAGACCGAAATTATCATTCGCCTTGATTATTTCGAGAGCCTCCTCCCCTGAGTTTGCTATGGTGATATCATAGTCTTCATCCATAAACACCCGCTTCAGCGACTGGAGAACGTTCTTCTCATCGTCAACAAAAAGGATCTCCATCTGCGATGGCTCTGCAGGAGCGGCTTCCTGGCGGAGACCTTTTTCTGCACTATTAGTCTGTTCCATCGGGTTCTCTGCCTTTACGTTGTTATCCATTTCCATGTTCATTCCCTTTGTCAATAACTAAAATAACGCCTTCCTGGCCGCCGGAGAACTTCATATGCACACCCTTCACATTCAGGCTGGTGCCATTATTTGAGATTGTCCCTGTCATAGAGCCTTTTTCAGCAGCTTCTTCAATAATTTTATTCACTTCTTCGGGTAAGGCCCCCTGTCTGTCCATCCCCATGATACTTGCATCCTGCCCAGAGAACAGGTCTCTCCCCGTCTGGTTGCATTGGGCAATCAGTCCTTCAGGATCAACTCCGATCACCGCAACAGGAAGTGAATCCAGTATATTCTGGGAACTTGTCAACACCCTGTTCTGTATCCGCAGGTCAAGGGTTCTTTCTTCAACAAGCTTTTCAAGGTTGTTGTTTATCTTCAGAAGCTCCTGGTTTTTTATTTCAAGCTCTTTTGTAAGCTGAATGTTTTTCTGCTGCATAAAATAGTGTTCCAGGGCATTGGAGATCGTTACCTTCAGCTCTTCATCATGCCATGGCTTGGGTATAAACTTGTATATCTGACCCTCATTGATGGCTTCAACAATTGACGATGTATCAGCATAACCCGAGAGCACGATTCTGACGGTTTCCGGCCGCAGTGCGCATACTTCTTTCAGAAACTCAACACCGTTCATCTGGGGCATTCTGTAATCAGACATAACAATCTGGATATTCTCGGTACTTTTCAGTATATTCAGGCCATCTTCACCTGATGAAGCGGTAAAGATTTCATAGTCTGTGTCAAGAAAAAGTCTTTCCAGAGATTTAAGAACATTTTTTTCATCATCAACACATAGTATTTTTACTTCATCATCCATGCCTCATTCCTCTGCAACGGGGATGCGCACTGTAAAGGTGGTTCCCTGCCCTACATTACTGTCGATATTAATCTCTCCGTTATGTTTCTTTATGATGTCATAACTATTTACCACAGCAATCTCGCTTCAATTTTATGTTTTCCAGCTTGACAATTCCTTCTCTCTTTATCGGATTAACTACTGGAAATCTTGAGAAAATACTGATAGTTCAGCTTCATCTGACGGATATTTTGATATCTTAATAAATCAGGAATTTACAACAGCGCAGCAGAGTGATCATGCACTCTTCAGATCAGGGCCGTTCACAGGCAGCTTTATGGTAAAGGTAGTGCCCTTTCCCACTTCACTATCAACTAAAATTTCGCCATGATGCTTTTGAATGATCTCATAGGTAATGCTCAAACCAAGCCCGGTGCCCTTGCCTACGTCTTTGGTTGTGAAAAAAGGCTCAAAAATCTTTGTGACTTTCTCTTCAGGAATTCCACTGCCGGTGTCTGATATGGAAATATGAATCCAGCCGTCTCCATTCCAGGTCTTTATCTTAATCTCTCCCTGGTCTTCAATGGCATGAGAGGCATTCACCAGGATATTCATAAATACCTGATTGATCTGCTGGGGAAAGCATTTTACCTGGGGCAGATCTCCATATTCTTTCGTTACCGCAGCTTTATATTTCAATTCATTCCATACAATATTCAGTGTGCTCTCCATACATTCATTGATGTCAGAATGCTTGCAATCAGCCTCATCAACCCGTGAGAAGCTTTTCAGGTTCTGTACAATGACCTTAATCCTGTTGGCACCATCAAGAGATTCAGATATGAGATCTGTCAGATCATTTAAAATGTAATCAATCTTAAGCTTTTTCTTTTCTTTCTTAACCTCTTCCACGGTTTCCGGAGATTCCCCGGATTCTACGATAGCGCTCAGCGTGCTGATATAGGAAGACAGTTTACTCACATACTTGTTCAGTGTTCCAAGGTTGCTCGTGATAAACCCTGTTGGGTTATTAATCTCATGGGCCACACCTGCCGCAAGCTGCCCTATGGAGGCCATTTTCTCCTGATGCAGTACGGTTGACTGGGAGGACTTCAGATTTCCCAGTGCCTCCTGAAGCTCCCGGTTCTTGGTATCCATCACATTCATCATATTGTTGAACTGCTCACCCATCTGGTAGATGGGGTCTGATGTTGCATGCTCAAAGACGTCACATTCAGCGCAATTCCCGTACTTCTGGGCAAATGATCCCTGCAACTCTCCTCCGCAATAGGTACCTGCCACCTGCCAGCACCTCATGGCATCTTTTCCATAACAGATACAGTCCGGCTTTTCACACTTTTTCAGTTCATAACATTTCACCAGATGGTCATTGGTAAGCCTGATACTCGTTTCTTTCTGGGTTGTTACATTCTGCATGAGAATAGAAATCTGTTTCAGGGCGGCCTGAAGCTTTTCACGGTTCAGGTTTATGTTTTTATTTGTGTTTTCAAGCTCTTCCGAGACAATTTTCAGTTCTGTTGTTTCATGAAGGGTAATGACAGTCCCTGAATAGTTCAGTTCACTGTCTTCAAAGGGATAAGCCGTGAGGGTAAACCATTTATTTGTTGTTCTCTGAAAGAGTTCTGTACTTTCAACGTAGAGGGTCACTGCTTCAAGGTCATTTTCAAATATCAACTCTTCCCAGTCCATACCAAGTATTTCTTTATAGGGTTTTGATGAGAATGTCTGTACCGCTTTATTTACCCTTTTTATTTTTCCTTCATCATCAGTAAGGATTATCATGTCTCCCACAGAATCCATGATCTTGTGCTGCTCCCTCTTGACGATTTCTACTTTTCTCAGAAGCTCCTTTAACTCATCCTGCCGTGCAATGACGTCCTGTTCAGATGGGATTTCTGCCTCTTCATCTCCAGCGATATGTCTGTTATTCTCAATCATAGAGTGCTCTCGTTTTAAGCGGGTTCATTCAGGAATCTTCGTCGTCCGCCACTGGAATCGTTATAGTAAATGTAGTCCCCTCTCCTGGTTTACTGTCAACGGTAATCTCTCCTTTGTGCTTTTTTACGATATCATAGGAAATGCTCAGCCCCAGACCCGTGCCCTTTCCCACATCTTTGGTGGTATAAAAGGGCTCAAAAATCCTGTTCAACTTTTCCTGAGGGATCCCGCTGCCTGTGTCTGCGATCGATACATGTACTGAACCGTCGCCATTCCAGGTCTTTATCTTTATCTCTCCCTGCTTTTCTATCGCATGGGCCGCGTTTACAAGAATATTCATAAACACCTGGTTCAGCTGCTGGGGATAACATTTGGTCGGAGGCAGTTCTCCATACTCTTTTTCAACGGTCGCCTTATACTTGATCTCATTCCATACTATGTTCAATGTGCTTTCAATGCATTCATTTATGTCAGCATCCTTGAAGTCAGCCTCATCAATCCGGGAGAAGCTCTTCAGGTTCTGTACTATTTTCTTTACCCTGTCCGCACCGTCCAGGGACTCTTCTATCAGCTGGCCCACATCATCAATAATGTAATCGACCTTGAGCTTTTTCCGTATCGCATTTATTTCGTCCGCTGCCTCCGGAAGGTTATGTGATGCTGTAATCTCCGTCTGGGTATTAATGAATTGCGTTATTTTTGCCATATACTTACTCAGAGAACTGAGGTTGCTCGATATAAATCCCATGGGATTGTTGATCTCGTGGGCAACACCTGCTGCAAGCTGTCCAATAGACGCCATTTTCTCCTGTTGGAGAATGGTGGCGTGAGAAGAAACAAGTTCTGTGTTCGATTCTTCAAGCTCCTGGTTCTTCTGCTCAAGAACGTGCATCATGTTGTTAAACTGTTCCCCGATCTGATATATCGGATCAGAAGTGGCCTCTTTAAATACATCGCACTCCGAACAGTCGCCGTATTTCTGAGCAAAGGCCCCCTGGACATTTCCCCCACAGAACGTACCTGCTGTCTGCCAGCACCTTGTAGGCCCCTTGCCATAGGCAGCACACTCTGTTTTTGTGCAGCTTTTCAGTTCATAGCACTTTTTCAAATTGGGGTTTGCAAAGTTGACATCATGACCTATCTCTTTTGTTGTTTTTAAAATCAGGCGTGATATCTCGTCAAGGGCAACCTGGAGCGCCTCCCTGTTTCTTTCGATGCCACTGTTGTTCTCCTCCAGCTCGAGGGTCAGATATTCTAACTGCTTTCTTTCATTTTCCAGGGACTCCTCAAGCGCCTTTCTGTCAGAGATGTCTCTGATTATAGCGGTGAAATATTTTTGATCCCCCTGCACCCACTTTGACAGGGAGAGTTCCAGGGGAAAAGTTTCACCATCCCTTGTGAGCCCTTCAAGTTCCACTGTCTGCCCCATAACATGTTCACTCCCGTCTGAGCAGTGCCTCTCTAATCCGCTCATATGTGCGTCACGATAGTTATCGGGCATTATCATGCTGACCGGTTTGCCCATAATGTCAGCTCTCTTCCAGGCAAATATGGTTTCAGCCGCGTTGTTCCAGTCAATAACATTGCCTTTACTATCTATCGAAACAATAGCATCGTGGGCTGTTTCAACGACAGAGCTGAGGCGCGCCTCTTTATCCTCGAGCTTTCGGGAAAAAATTGATTGTTCTTTCAGGTTCTTCACCAAAGGCTGAAGAACAAAGAAGTATATGGTCGGGGATATAAGCAGTACAAGGAGAACAGAATCGAGAGCTGCCTCAATAAAACTATTGGGCATTTCCGGAAGAAAAGTAAAGGAGAGCATAATGATGAACTCCGCGCAGAAAATAGAGAGCCCGATCATTCCCATGCTTACATATGGGGACCTCTTCTTTATACTGACCTCTTCCGGTATTTGCTGGTCTTCCCTGTCCGCCCGTACCAGGACAGTTACAATGCTGATGAGGAATACGAGCATCAGAACAAGGGGAAGGAGTGATGAAATCACAACGATCCTGTCCAGTTCCCTGTTTTTTTCTGTGATGTCATAGTAAAGTTCAACCGCCCCGGCAAATATCTTATTTTTCATCACCGGAACATATATTTCAGCCACGTCCCGGGGCATGATCTGGCCCTCCAGGGACAGAGACTCTTTTTTCACCATCTTCGAATAGATCTTGCCCTTTGCAATGACATCATGAAAATAGGCCCTGTCATTGACAGTACCAATGTCCTTTATCACTGAGGAATATATGACTTCTCCTGAAGGTGAAAATAACTTTACTTTCATCAGGTTCATATCGTTCGTCATTTTCTCCATCAGAACCATGAAATCATCTGAGATTATTTTCCTTGACAGATCTTTATCAAAGTCCATGGCAATATCCGCAAGATAGGTGCCTGAGCGGAGTGCGTCGTCTTCAATGTTTTTCATTAACATGCTGGAAAAGGTCGGAGATATATAGGTAATGACCAGAAGTGGAAACAGTACCGCTGCTACGAGTGAGATAATAAAAACATATTTAAGGGTTCTGTTTTGGATCACCGCCACACCTTTCCTTCGGGATAATACATATATTTTTCTCGGATTTATCAGGAAAATACTTGAGGGTCATGGGAAAAACAGGAACAACTGACAGTACCCCCGGAAACTGATAAATGATTGCACTCCGAACCGCTTATTGTTCAGCGGCCTGATTCTTCCGGCGGGAGCTGGACAATATTCAGCCAGTACTGTGACATGGCTTTCATGGCCGCCACCATGCCTTCAAAGGAAATCGGTTTTGAGATGAATGAATTCACCCCGAGGTCATAGCTGCGGAAGATATCATTCTCTAATTTTGATGTTGTCAGCACTATAACCGGAATCTTCTTCAGGACGGGATCACGTTTGATTTCACTCAGGGCTTCGCGGCCGTCTTTTTTCGGCATGTTCAGGTCAAGGAGTATCAATCCCGGAAGGGGCTTGCTCCTTCTGTCTGCATAGGCCCCGCGAGCATAGAGGTAGTCCATAAGTTCCTCGCCGTCTTTGACAAAGTCCAGATTATTCAAAAGGCGTGCTTCTCTCAGGGCTTCCCTGGTCATCATCCGATCATCATCATCGTCGTCTGCTATTAAAATCGTTACGGCTTTATTGTTGATCATTCACTGTTCCTTTTATCTGAACTTGCCTAACCACTCCTTGTACCGGGGCGGAGGATCTTCAATATAGAGTCCGAGAATCAATGTTTCCTTGTCCTCAGACGGCTTTAGAAACCACCTGACTTTCCCCTCAAGAGTCACAGGCTCACCTGAGGGCAGATTAAAGTTCAGGGTGACCGCCTTATGAGGAGAAAAGTTGCTGTCTGTTTTTACATAGGTGGTAATCGTTGACGATATCCCTTCTTCAGACACATTCCCGATGATTCCTTCATAGGTATCGCCGTTTACGGTTACCCTTGTGTGCAGTGTGATGACAAATCGGTTGTGTTGTCGTTTATTCATATGATCGCTTTCTTACTTATTCAGTATAGTTTCCCAGATTTCCAGGAACTCGTGAACATGTTCGGGGGGAAGTGCCCGGCTTAGTATAAATCCCTGCAGTTCATCGCAGCCGAATTCCTGTAACAGCGCCATCTGTTCTTCTGTTTCCACGCCCTCGGCAACGACCTTGTGGCCCAGGGTTTGAGCCATGACGATAATTGCTTTCACAATGGCCGCGTCCCGCTGGTTGTGCGTGATGTCCATTATAAATGAACGGTCGATCTTGATATTGTCCAGAGGGAACCGCTTTAAATAATTAAAAGAGGAATAGCCAGTTCCAAAATCATCCATTGAGAGCTGCACACCCATGTCCTTGAGCTTGCGGAGCAGGGCAATGGTATTATCTGCGTTTTTCATGATAACGCTTTCTGTGATCTCCAGCTCCAGAAACGTCGGATCCAGGTCTGAGTCTGTAAGGACTTTTTCAATAATCTTTATCAGGTTCTCCTGTCTGAACTGATGGCCTGAAAGATTCAAAGCTACTGCTACGGGGGCGAAAAGGGGCCCCTGGGTCTGCCAGATTTTATTCTGCCGGCAGGCTTCCTTCAGCACCCACTCACCCATGGGAATGATGAGACCCGTTTCTTCGGCGAGATCTATAAAGGCACCGGGATAGATCAGCCCTTTTTCAGGGTGCTGCCAGCGGATCAGGGCCTCTGTTCCGACGATTTTCCCGTTTGAAATATTTATTCTCGGCTGATAGTGAAGGACAAACTCCTCCTTATCTATAGCCTTGCGGAGGTCATTTTCCATAGTCATCCGCTCCATAGCGCTTGCGTTCATATCGTGCTTGTAAAACTGAAAATTATTTCTTCCCTGGTCCTTTGCGTGGTACATTGCGGTGTCAGCGTTCTTGATAAGAGTATTCATCTCGTCTCCGTCAGAGGGCGAAATGGCGATACCGATGCTGGCTGTTACGAAAACTTCGTACCCGTCCAGGTAAAAGGGCTGTGACAGGATACTCAGGATCCGCTGTGCCACCTTTGCCGCATCCTGCAGAGAGTGAATTTCAGTGAGCAAAATCGTAAATTCATCACCTCCCAGGCGCGCAACCGTATTGGTTATTACACCTATCTTCTGACGCGCAACCGTGTCTGCTGACCTCACGTAGGTGTTCAGCCGATCAGCAACTTCCTGAAGCAGAAGGTCTCCGGTCCGGTGTTCCAGGGTATCATTGACCTGCTTGAAATTATCGAGATCAAGAAACAGCAGGGCACAGATCCCGCTGTACCGTTTTGTTTTTTTCAGGGCTTTGGTCAACCGGTCATGAAAGAGCGCGCGGTTAGGGAGCTTTGTAAGGCTGTCATAGTAGGCCATATGGAGAATACGCTCTTCAGTACGTTTACGTTCAATAGCATAGCGGATCGAACGCTCCAGGAGTTGAGAGTTGATTTCTGACTTTTTCAGATAGTCTGTTGCCCCGGTTTGTATGGCCTCTGTATCTATTCCATTGTCGCCCTGTCCGGTCAGAACGATAATAGGCACGCTGCATCCGGCGGTAATCGCCTCACGGAGAAGATCAATTCCTGTGAATTCTCCAAGGCGGTAATCAAAAAAATAAACATCATGGCTGTTCTTACAGAGATGCAGAAGGGCCGCTTCATATGACGAAACCCACTCTATTATGTACTTTGTGCCTTCTACCTGCTCAAGCATATCTCTGGTCAGGATGTAGTCATCCTCATCATCGTCAACGAGGAGTATGTTGATAAGATCTTTATTCATCTCTTAATACTCTCCAGTTCGGCAATTCAGTCCAATATACGTTATGCACACTCTGTAACAAATTATTGCATTACCTCCTACCGCTATTTAACCAACCTTTTTCAGCTATTCTCAGGCAGCCTGACTATCTGAAACCAGTACTGGGCAAGTGATGTTATGATATACACCATGCCGTCAAATGATACCGGTTTTGTGATAAAGGAATTCACCCCCAGATCATAACTGCGGTAAATATCTTCATCTGCCTTTGACGTTGTCAGGACCACGATCGGTATACGCTTCAGGTCCGGATCTGACTTGATCTCCCTGAGGGCCTCACGGCCGTCTTTTTTCGGCATATTCAAATCCAGCAGAATAAGCCCCGGCCTGGGCGATACTGCAGGGTCTGTGTACTTGCCCTGTCTATGGAGATAATCCATTAACTCTTCGCCATCCTCGACAAAGCGCAGTTCATTTGCCAGCCGTGCCTCCTCAAAGGCCTCTTTCGTCATCAGGCGGTCATCTTCATCATCATCCGCCATCAGGATTGTAATTGACTGTGTACTCCTGTCCATCATTTCCTCCTTATCTGAGTATCACCATCTTATTGTTTCCGGCGATTACCATTTCCTTTATCCCTGCGTCAGATCATGCGGCTGCTCAAGAGGCAGCCTGATAATAAATATAGCCCCTTCCTCAGGAACGCTTTTCGCTTCTATACTGCCGCCATGTCGCTCAACTATTCTTTTGCAGACAGACAGGCCGATGCCTGATCCTTCAAATTCAGTTTTACCATGCAGTCGCTGAAACACTCCGAATATGCGTTTTGCATACTGCTCATCAAAACCGATGCCATTGTCACTGCAGGTGATCTGACAGATTTTGCTGCTGAGCTGCCTCCTGCCCGGATTATTCCCATTGTTGACAATGGAGGCTGAAACACTGATGACAGGAGTCTCTCCTTCTTTGTGGAACTTCAACGCATTGCCGATCAGGTTCTGCATGAGCTGACGCATCTGAAGCGGGTCAGCCTCAACAGCGGGCAGCTGGTTCACTTCCACCTGTCCTCCTGTCTCCTGAATCCGTTCCTCAAGGTCGCCAATCACATTCTTTGTGACAGAAGAGAGGTCAACAGGCTCAAAGGGCCTCGCCTTTGACGATACACGGGAATATGTCAGGAGCCCCTCAATAAGGACCTGCATCCTCTGTGCGGCATTCTGCATTCGATTCAGATAATCGAGTCCCTTCTCATCAAAGGCCCCGGCGCACCTTGATTTCAACCGGTCACCAAAGGCTGACACCTTCCGCAGCGGCTCCTGGAGATCATGTGATGCTATGTGGGCAAAACTCTCCAGCTCGAGGTTGCTTTTGTGAAGTTTTACGGCATAGACCTTCAGCTCATTCTCAATTTTCTGCTGCTTTATAAAGCTCCTGTCCAGCATTACCATGAGCACGTATGTTGCCATGATTGTAAAGAAAAGTATGATCAAAGGGATAAGCATTGACCTGTTCATTACCCAGGTGAGCTGGTTGTTTCTGTCGGTAATATCATAGTACATCTTAAAGGCCCCGATGAATGTCCCGCCGGACATTACCGGAACATATGTTTCCACAACATCAGCTGTCACTGTCTGCCCCTCAAGTGACCTCGTGTCTTTTTTAACGACTTCTGTGAAGGGCTTTCCAACGGCTACGATAGTACGAAAATAGTCATGTTTATTAATCTTGCCAATATCCCCGCTACTGGTAGAGTATATGGTTTCTCCGGAAGAATTAAATATTTCCATCTTCATCAGGTTGAAATCCCTGACCTGTTTTTGAATTGTATCCTCCATTGCCGATAATTCACGTTTTGACAGAAGTCGCACCTTTCCCATGCCCTCTGCTGAAACCTTACCAACCGGAAGTATGGAAGCAGCATACATCTTCTTGATCCGTTCGTCCTTCAGGTAAGCGGAGATTACAAGGGTATTCGACAGGTATGGCCTGATACTCCTGTGTTGTGCAACAGCATCAGAACGGTCCTTGAATATTCCAAGCCTGACAGTATAGAGCTGCCCTATCTGTTCAATCCGGAGATAATGAAGGTCCCTGCTGACCAGCTCCTTAGTTATGGAGTCATAATTATTCCGGGCACTCTTCATGTCACCAAAGGAACCCGCCTGAATCGTATATATTAAAGAATGAGAATCAGCAGGAATGCCCGGAGACTGATGAGTAGTGACCTGAGCGGCGACTGTGGACGCCTCTGGAGGCTGATCAGAATGAAAATATTCATCAGCGAGATGCGTGCCAAGACGCACAGCATCATCTTCGATATTTTTAATCAGCAGCTCAGTAAATGAAGGATAGATATAATTGAAATTATACAGCGTCATCGATACCGCTAACACAGTCATCACGATAAAGATGTACAGAACTGATTTTGTTCTAATCATTATCCTGTCTTACCCGGGCTTCTGAGATAAAAAGTTCGGAAAACGCCGATGGCTTTTTCCTGATCACCGCACCCGTTCAATGGACCGCTTTTTTTTCCTGCCATGTAATGCTCCTTATTGACATCTGATGGTCTTCAATAACTATTGTTTTATAATCGGATTTACAAGCAGAAACTTTAGATTACGGGCTTGAGGTGTGACAGGCTGAAGGGTCACTGGCGGATCTTAGCGATCAGAAATTAAGCGTTCAGTAGTCAGCTATCAGCGGTCAGTTTATTAACGTCAGGGAAGGAGCAGGGGGGAAAGTCGTTTCTTCGGGGAATAATGGGCGATCAGGCAGAACGTTTTAGTTTTCTACGCATCTGCCGCAACCGCATGGCCTATCGGCAGATCAATGATGAATGTAGCACCTTCACCTGGCACGCTTTTGGCTTCTATACTGCCCCCGTGGCGCTCAACAATTTTTTTACAGACAGAAAGGCCGATGCCTGATCCTTCAAATTCGCTCCGTCCGTGCAATCGTTGAAATACCCCAAATATCCGTTCTGCGTACTCTTCTTTAAAGCCGATCCCATTGTCTTTAAAGGTGATTCTGCAGACCTCACTGTCCGGATTTACAGTCCCGGAGCTCTCCTCCATATCGTGGACAAGAGAAGCAGAAATCCTGACCGCGGGAGGTTCACCTTCCCTGTGAAACTTCAGGGCATTTCCGATAAGGTTCTGGAAGAGCTGCCTCATCTGGAGCGGATCAGCACTTACAGAGGGCAACTCCTCAACTTCCACTGTTCCGCTTTTTTCCTGGATGCGCACCTCAAGGTCAGATATCACTTCACTGGTTATTGTAGAGAGATCAACAGCCTCAAAGGGCTGTGCCTTTGTGGTTACACGAGAGTACATTAAGAGACCATCAATAAGTTGCTGCATCCGTTTCGTAGCACCCTGCATTCTGTTCACGTAATCAATACCCTGCTCTCCCAGCTTGTCAGCATATCTGGTTTTCAATCTATCTCCAAAAGCGGCTACTTTTCGTAACGGCTCCTGAAGATCATGAGAGGCCGTGTGGGCAAAGCTCTCAAGTTCACGGTTGATCCTGTGGAGTTTATCGCTGAAACTCTTGAGCTCCATGTTGCTCTTATTGAGTTTACCGGAAAAAATTTTCAGCTCCTCTTCGATCTCCTGCTGCTTCAAAATGCTCCTGTCAAGCTGGACCATCATGAGTGTCGTTAATGAAAGACCACAGACAAGCATAATGACTAAAACAAGAATAGACTTGTTTATTACCCCATCGGATGACGCGAGCTGACTGGTAATATCAAAGTGCATCTCAAAGGCCCCGATAAATTCACCCTGATACATGACAGGTACATAGATTTCCAACACATCAGAGACCACCTCCTGCCCTTCATCGTCAAGCATATCATTCTTTACAAGGACCGTATGGGTATGGCCCTCTGCAACGGTATTATAAAAAAAGTCAGATTCATTCAGTTGCCCGACATCTATTTCATCTGTAGAGTAAAAAACCTCACCTGCCGGTGAATAAGCCTTCATTTTCATTAAGGCAAAATCATTGATCAGCGTATTGACCGTTATCTCCATCTGCATAATATCATGCTCTGTGAGATCCATATTGTCGGGGAAGTACGTGGCAGACAGGTGCGTACTCAGTCTCGTTGCCTCATCTTCAACATTTTTAACTAATATTTCTGTGAATTTTGGATAGATAAAGTAAAAATTATAGCCTGTTAGTATGACCGCCAAAAGAGCTAAAACAGCAAAAATGTATCTGACATTCCTGGTTTTAATTATCATCGGACATCACCCCCTCCCATTTCCTGTGCTATTCCCTGCATTCATCTATATATATTCGGAGATATGGGGCGAGTACTTTAAATAAATTTTACCTGCCGCGCAGAATCGGCTGTCTGAATGCGGTCGGCAGCTTTCATTCCTGCAACAGAAGAGGGGTGTTAAACCTTTGTTTTTTGTTCTTCTCCGGCTATAAACAGGGAGGCCTCTTCTGTTGGCATGGGACGGCTGATCAGAAATCCCTGGGCTTCGTCGCACCGGTGCTCTTTCAGAAAAGCGAGCTGCTCCTCTGTTTCTACGCCTTCCGCGATTACTGACATTCCGAGCCGGTGCGCCATCGCGATGATCGCGCTGACAATGGCCTTGTCATCTTCATGGTCCGGAATGTCCATGATAAAAGAACGGTCGATCTTTATGACATCGAGAGGAAACCGTTTTAAATAGCTGAAGGAGGAATACCCTGTACCGAAATCATCCATTGAGAGGCGCATTCCCATCTTTTTCAGCTCATGGAGCATCTCAATAGTGGTCTCCTTGTTTTTCATGAGAACGCCTTCAGTGATTTCAAGCTCCAGGTACCGGGGATCAATTGAAAACTCCCGAAGTGTTTTTGAAACAAACTGCATCAGGTCTTTACTGAGAAACTGCTGGGACGAAAGGTTTACTGACATGCGGATGGGCTTCAATCCAGAATTCTGCCAGGTTTTGTTTTGCCTGCAGGCGGTCTTCAGTACCCATTCACCAATAGGGACGATGAGTCCGCTTTCTTCCGCTATTGGAATAAAATCATTTGGAGGGATCATTCCCTTCTCCGGGTGGATCCAGCGAATCAGAGCCTCAACGCCTGTTATTATTCCGTTAGAGAGGTCAATTTGGGGCTGGTAATGCAAAATCAGTTCGTCCCTCTTGAGCGCTTTCCGCAGTTCGCCTTCGAGTGTCAGGCGTTTCAGGGCTGAGGCGTTCATCTTTTCATCGTAAAACTTGTAGTTGTTATTCCCCTGGAACTTTGAATGATACATTGCGGTATCTGCATTCTTAATGAGTGCGTCCATGTTTTTTCCGTCACGGGGGTATATGGCGATTCCTATGCTTGCGGTGACCACAACTTCATGACCGTCTATCTGAAAAGGCTCTGATATAGCACTCAGGATCCGCTGGGCCACCCGTACTGAATCCTCCGGTACGTTAACCTCCGAAAGGAGGACAGTAAATTCATCACCGCCAAGGCGGGAAACTATGGCATTTTCCAGCTTGTCGTCACTATCGCGCGATACGGTATCTGCGCCCCGAATGCAGGCAACGAGCCTCGATGCAACTTCCATCAGCATGAGATCGCCCAGTCTGTGTTCGAGCGTTTCATTGACCCGCTTGAAATTATCAATATCCAGCAGAAGTATCGCTGCTTTTCTGTTGTAGCGGGCAGCATGAGAAATGGCGCTGTTCAGCCTGTCCAGAAAGAGGTTGCGATTCGGTAAGTTGGTTAGTTCATCGTAGTATGCGATCCGGTTAATTAATGACTCAGAGTTTTTCCGATCTGCTACGTAGATCAGCAGCGGGCGGAGGACAAAAAAGTAGAGTGTGGGCGAGACGAGCACGACAAGCAGTAACGCGTTGAAGATAGCCGCGTTGAGCACGGAAAGGACAGGCATGGCCCTGACCACATACATGACACCTATTTCAATGAGAAATATGGATGCGGTCATGAGCAGCATGGAATAAAAAGGAGACCGGTAGAGCGCGGACAGATTTCCAACTACTGAATCTTCTACCTGCTCCTCTGCCTTGACGAGAATCAGAATAATCGTTGCCAGAAAACCGAGCATGAGGAAAAGAGGAATAATGGAGGAGTACAATACAATGTTATTCAGTTTTTTATTGCCCGCTGTTATATCGTAATAAATTTCAAAGGCACCGAAAAATTCATTATCCTCCATGATCGGCACATATGTTTCTACAACGTCTGACATGACTTTAACACCCTCTAAAGACAGTGTGTCTTTCTGAACAACCTTTGAGTAGGGCCTCCCCTTTGCTACAATATCTCTGAAGTAGGGCTTGTCATTTATTTTCCCTATCTCTGCCGGATCAGTAGAGTAGAGGACTTCGCCTGATGAGTCAAATATTTTCATCTTCGCCAGGTTGAAATCATCCAGAATGCCCGGGGTCTCACCTTGAGAAAATCGTCTGGCGATATTATCATGAGACAGTCTCTCCCCCTCACCCAGCAACATTGAGGAGTAGTGCTTTCCCAGACGTAATGCTTCATTTTCCGTATGTTCTACAAGAAGGCCGGTAAATGAAGGGAAGATGAAGTAAATATTAATGAAGGGAAACATTACTGCAACAATGCAGGATACAATAAATATTTTTTTTATCAACTTGGCTCTGGTCATAACTCGTCTTTTTTCCCGCCCTCAGATCCGCAATCTTAAAACTGCACAGATGCGGCAGTGCAACAGCAACCTGAACAGCTTTCTTTTTCTCTGCTTGCTCCCTCTCTGAATATCTATAATTGTGTATCTTATCGGGAATTGAGCAGAAAACTTAAGAAGAACAGTAAATTCCCCACTGAATTCTTAGTAATAAGCCCTAGGGAATATTTTGACAGAAAGGACTTTTGCCTTGTCTTGATTTCGGGAATGGCCCTCAATGAAAATACTGTGCCTGAATGTTTTTGATTGCCTCGCTCAATGAGCCCCTCAAGTTTTTTCTCAATTTATTCGATATATAAAGAGAATAGGGTCAGCACATATAGTGAAGGCCGAAAAGAGGCGAAACATTCAGGGCTGATGTTGCCTGAACAGAAAGAACCATGTTTTCTAATAAAACGTTAAGAAACATATTTATCACATCCTGTGCAATAGCGATCATCTATCCTCTGGTCAATTTCTATATCATTTTTCCCTCATTCACGAACTTGCTTGTCAAGTTTACCGAGGAGGAGAGCATCCATGTTGCACAGAACTTATCAACAATGGTGATAACAGAAAACCAGGAACTCGTAAGCCGGGAATCGCTGCCTTTTATCATGTTGCAGGCAGAAGAGAAAAAGTATATAGAGAAGATCAAGGTCTTCTCCAGTTCAGGGGAAGTATTATATTCCACAACACCCGAAGACGTTGGAAAAAACAATACAAAGGATTACTTTGCCCGGATAGTCGCAAAAGGGAATGTGCATACCAAAGTTGTCCAGAAAGACACAAAAACACTTGAGGGCCGTAAGGTCAGCGCTGATGTAGTGGAAACGTATGTTCCTATCATGGCAGGAGATAAGTTCCTGGGAGCATTTGAAATATACTTTGAAATAACGTCCAGGAGCCTTGACCTGAATAACGTGGTCTTCAAATCAGCCATTGTCTCCTTTGCTCTGGTATTTGGATTTTTTATCATCATTATCACGGTGCTATTCAGAGCTGAAAAAGCCGAAAAGGATCATGACGGAGGAAATCTTTCCGTCATTTACCACTCACCTTTTTACCTCCTGCTCATTACGTTTCTTTCGATATTTTCAGCTGAGGCGGTTGTTATGTTTATCATCACTCCCCTTGCGATCAAGTCGAAGTATATGGAGGCTGCTCTCGATTCCGCCCTTCTGGTTATGCTGGTATCTCCCCTTTTATACTTTTTCTTAATGCGACCCTTGACCATCCATGCTTCAAAGCGGCGGCAGGCGGAAAATGACCTGCAAAAAGCACATGACAGCCTTGAGGTCAGGGTCACGGAACGAACCTCAGAACTGGAAGAGGCCTATAACAAACTTAAGGTGGAAGTGAGAGAACGAATACTTGCCGAAGAGAGGATGATGAAAACCCTTAATCACCTTAATGCCCTGCGCACTATTGACAGGGCAATTATAGACAATGCTGATCTTCGCATTACCCTTGATACATTTCTTGAGCAGGTTTCAAACCAGCTGAAAAGCGACGCGCTGGCCATACTGGTGCTGAACCAGAGCACCCAGATGCTTGAATTTGTAAACATTAAGGGGTTCAGTTCAAACGTGCTGAAACACAAGAAACTGAAAGTCGCGCGAAGTATTGCAGGTCAGGCAGTCGTAAGCCGGCAACTGGTAAAAATACCTGACATGGGACTCTCTGCTGATGGGCAGGAAATTGAAAATAACATCGGGAATGAACGCTTTGTCAGCTATTTTGCGATGCCTCTTATTGCCAGGGGTGTTGTCAAGGGTGTTCTCGAGCTCTTTCATCGCACAGAGTTCAAGCCTGACCATGACTGGATTGAGCTCCTTGAAGCAATGTCAGACCAGGGTGCGATAGCCATAGATAATGCAACCATGTTTGATGAACTGCAGCGCTCAAATGTTGAGCTTTTTATGGCCTATGATTCGACCATCGAAGGCTGGTCCCGCGCAATGGACCTGAGGGACAAGGAAACAGAGGGACATTCCCAGAGAGTGGCGGAAATGGCACTTACCATAGCACTGGATATGGGAATTAAAGACGAAGACCTGGTGCACATAAAAAGAGGCGCACTCCTTCATGACATAGGAAAGATGGGCATTCCTGACCACATTCTGCTCAAACCAGGGCCATTGACTGAGGAAGAGTCAAACATAATGAAACTCCATCCTGTCTACGCAAATGAGATGCTCGCTCCAATAGAATATCTAGAACCAGCCCTGGACATTCCTCTGAGCCACCATGAAAAATGGGATGGCACAGGATATCCCAATGGACTGAAGGGCAAGGAAATCCCGCTTGCTGCGCGGATATTTGCTGTCGTTGACATATGGGACGCATTGCGGTCCGTACGGCCCTACAGACTTGCATGGCCTGAGAGGAATATCCTTGAATACTTACGGTCCCTCTCCGGTTCTCATCTGGATCCGGACGTTCTTGAGATATTTCTGAAGATTATGGTGTTGAATAACAAGGATGTGCACACCGTATAGCATACGTATAACCGGCAGGTACTTAAATATTCTCTTCCATCTCCCACACGCCGCAGGGGCATATGCCGGCGCAGAAGCTGCAGCCGATGCAGAGATCTTTATCAACAATATATTCGTATGAACCGTCTTCAAACTCTTTCCTGCTGATCGCGTCGTAGTAACAGGTGGCTTCGCACATGTGGCAGTCCCTGCAGGCAGCGCATGACATGCACCGCTGGGCCTCTGTTTCAGGACTGAAGGGCTCGCCTTTACAGGTGTCATAATAGGCTGTTTTTACATTCTCATACGGCACCATGGGTTTGCGCGCAGGCCGGTAAAAGGACCTTCCGGACAATGATGCGTGAATTGCCTCGGCAGCTGACCGTGCATGGCCGATGGCATGGGTCACCAGACCAAGCCTTGTAGCATCACCAATCGCAAATATTTTCGGATCTGAAGTGAAACCGATTTCATCAGATTCTATCCAGCCATTCTTATCCGTATTGACACTTGGCGGCAGAAATTCTGTCATGGGTGTATCGCCGATAGACATCACGACGACATCTGCCTTGAGAGATGTGCCGTCAGTGAAAAATATTTTCTTCTCTTTTTTCGTGAACTTTTCCGTAAACTTCGGCCAGAGAATCTCCGTACCGAGAGATTTCGCGATATCCAGTTCAGCCCCAAATGCAGCTGGCTGCTGAATATCAACAGCGGTCACCTGTTTTGCGCCGCAGTGGTATGCCTCGGCCGCAACGTCCATACCCACGTTTCCGGCGCCGATAACAACAATCTCTTTCCCCTTCAGGTCCGGGACGTCTCCGATGTTGATGCCCTTCAGAAAATCATAGGCTGAAACCATATCCTTTGATCCGGTTATATTCATCATCCGCGGCTTATGGGCTCCGCAGGCAACAACTATTGCATCGTGTGATTTATATATATCATCGAATTTCTTTTTCGTTACCCGTGCCTTGAGATTTATTGTTACCCCCATCTCCTTGAACCGGTTTATCTCTTTTTCCAGGACCCTCTGGGGCAGCCGCTCTCTCGGGATACAGAGCTCCAGCTTTCCACCCAGCTTCTCCTCTGCCTCATAGAGACTGACATCATGGCCTTTTAATGCAAGGTGCCAGGCTGCTGAGAGACCGCCGGGCCCTCCACCGATAACAGCAACGTTCGTCCCTGTCTTTTTCGTGATCTTCGGGGCCTTGGTTTCAAGACTGGCTCTTCCCATCTCCTTAATATTAAATGCCCTGTCAACATGCATCCTCGTGCAGGCCTGCATGCAGAGGTTCGGGCAGATCTCACCGCAGACTGAAGCAGGCAGGGGACTGTACTGAAGAATCAGCTCCATTGCTTCATGGAGCTTGTCTTCCCTGATAAGCTGGGCCCTCCTCTGTGTCGGGATTCCTGTGGGGCAGGCATATTCGCAGGGAGATGAGTATTTAAGGTTATTCCAGACCGGCCTGAACCTCCTTTCATCTCCTGTTGTAATGTAAGGAAGTGTTGTCAGGGGATGAGTTAAATATTCGGCAAAAATTCCGCCCTTGCCCACGCCGTCATCCCAAACCTTTGAACGGAAGTCTGTAACTGACATCTTAAAGTCTTTTACCTTTGCCCTGTCCTGGGCTGAGTAGGGTACAAGTTTTTTCCACTCATCAATAGAGCTGGTCAGCTCCTTGTAATAGTCAGTCTTTTTTATCGCCTTCAGGTATGGCGTCATATTTTTTGTAAGCCACTTCCAGTCCTGATCTGTCAGGTCATGGAGCATAACATCTTTTTCGCTGTAGCCCTGTATGGGCCCGCGGAAATAGACCACTCCGCTCACCATTCCAACACAGGGACGGTAACCGAGGATGTTTTCCGGGTTTCTGGGATTTATTCCACAGACCACTGCAACTCCCCCTGCTTTAAACTCCGCAAAGGTGTCCCCCACATCTCTGAAATACCATGACTGGGGAGGATCGAACTTGGGGTTATGCTTTGTCATGGTATCGCAGCGGGCACCACCGCCGCCCTGCACGTAGAGTTTCCCCTGCGCAGCAGCATTATGAGCGCCATTGGTAACATCACCAAGAACGGTTATGGTTGCACCGCAGTTTATCCAGCCGATATCGTCAGAAGCGCTTCCGTGTACCACGATCTCTGTTCCGAACATGCCCATGCTCCCGAGCCTCTGCCCTACTGATCCCTCAACATTAACCCGGATTTTCTCGCCCTTCGGCCAGAGCCTTCCGCCTATGCCATGCTGGCCATTGGCAAGGATCTGTATATTTCTCGCTCCTTTTTCAACAGCGTCCTGGATCTGCCGTTCAAAGATCCGGGAAGGGGTCCGTTTACCCTTTATGTTTCCCTTTATCGTTATTTTTCTCATGATGTTATTTTATGTTCTGTCACTCTGCACCTGATGCGGAATCCTTTTTTAATCTCTGGATTCCCGCTTTCGCGGGAATAACATTTATCTCCGAACTTCAAGCTTAACAGGTAAACTTGATTTTCAATCTCTCAGCTATTGCCGGATCATCAGTGCTGAGACCGTCTGACATGCCGATGGGAAGCTCTGTGCTTCGTCCCATGGGCGCAAATATTTTCTTCAGTTCCACATCGAGTGATTTGTATACCTCGACGACCCGTTCAGCAACTTTATCAGGATCAAGCCTCCTGTAGAGTCTCGGGTCCTGGGTGGTGATACCTCTGGGGCACTTGCCAAGGTTGCAGACATTGCAGCGGTTGTATTCGTCTCCAAAACACTGGGCAGCAGCCTGCATAATATATTTACCGATTGATACCGCAGATGCGCCGAGCATAAAGAGCGCCGCTGCATTAGCAGCCAGGTTGCCCCGCTTGCCCACTCCACCGGCCGCGATCAGGGGGAGCTCATTCTGCTTGCCCTGGGCAACCAGGTCGAGGTAACACTCTCTGACATTGGAGGCAATCGGGTGTCCCATGCTGTCCATGGAAACGTTGTAGGCCGCTCCGGTACCCCCGTCATCACCGTCAATTGAGAGCGCTGCAGCATAGGGATTCCTTATCAAATTGTTCAAGACCGCCTTCGCGGTATGAGTGCCCGAAATCTTCGGATACACCGGAACCCTGAAACCCCACGCCATGGACATAGACTGTATCATCTTGGCGACCGCTTCTTCAATTGAGTACTTTGTCTGATGCGTGGGAGGTGAGGGCAGATCAACACCCATGGGCACACCCCTGATCTCCGAGATCAGCTTTAACACTTTATGGGCCATGAGAAGACCGCCGTCACCGGGTTTTGCTCCCTGGCCATATTTTATTTCTATTGCGCAGGGGTCTTCCACCATATGGGGGATCGTCCGTACTATTTCGTCCCAGCCGAAATATCCTGATGCGATCTGGGGAATAAAGTATTTAATAAAACGGGACTTCAGCAGCCGCTGGGGCATCCCACCTTCACCCGAGCACATGACAACAGGCATGCCCTCGACTTCGTTGAGATAGGTGATACCCATTGCCAGGCCTTCCCACATGTTCGGCGACAATGCCCCGATGGACATGCTGCCAATCATGACCGGGTATATTTCCCGTACCGGAGGGATAAAGGTCCCGGATTTTTTTGTGACTTCAAGCCTGCCGTCCACCGCTTTTACCGGCAGTTCCTCTGCAGGAAGGATCCTGCCGAGATATGTCCTGATCCTGAACTCATGCCTGCCGGCATCAAGGGCAGGGTCTGTAAGCATAGAAATCCTCGAAAACCTCAGCTTGTCAAGGGTTGAGGGGGACGGGTCATTTCTTCGACCGCCTCTCCTGTAGGGATGACCTCCCCTGTTTTTATGAAAATTAAACTTGTGCTGCGGATTGTATTCCGGTTCTATCGCTTCGTTCGGACATACCAGGGTACATGTGCCGCACCCGGTGCAATACTTTCCGATGTCAGTTGTCTGTTTAACAATGGTTTCAACCCGTCTTGTTGATTTAGGCTCCGGGGTCGATCCTTCAGAATGCAGGGTACGCTTGACTACAACTGCCGGCTCGATTGAATACATCGGGCATACAGCAGTGCATTTGCCGCAGCGCTTGCACCGATCATCCCGCCATCTGATGATGTAGGGGAAATCTTTAACAGCAAGATCGTGATTGTTGTCTAACCGTGAAGCTGGTTCCACACCGTCACCTCCTCAGCATCAGGTTTAATAATGACCATGTCATACTTCATGGGAAAAATGTCTGTGGACTTTTCCCTTCCGGGAATCGCGCTGTCAAGACCGCACTCTTCAGACATCAGGCCATATTTTCCGTTTAATCCTCCAACGACTCCGGGCCTTAACTTCTTGGAATCCTGTACCATAAAACAGGTCCCGTCAGGAGTAAAGCCGATGACACAGTTAGGCCCGTCAATACAGAGAGGCCGTAAAGACATCTTGAGAAAACTTGTTGCTTCATGATCAGGCCGCCTGTCTATCTCTTCCTGTTTGAGCGGTGTTATGACATCCTTATAATAATGAAGCGGATATCCCAGCTGTCTGCACGTATAATGAAGTATGTGACAAAAGACCTCGCTGTCACTGTTGTATCCAATGTATCCCGGAATGTTCCGTCCCGAGAGAAACTCCCTGATCGGTACAAAAGCCGTATTCTCGCCGTTCGTCATCGTGCCGTAACCCTGAATGAAAAAAGGGTGACAGGCATACAGGTTGATCGCGTAATTCGTGTTCTGCCTGCCCTGGGCAAGAATTATCTTGGCCTTCAGCGAAGACTTTTCAAGACCGAAAAACTCTCCCAGCTGCAGGGGGTCTCCAACCTCTTTCAATGCCAGAATATCAGGGTAAAAGGCAAATATGATTATTGACTCGTCCAGTTCTCCAAGCGCCCTGAGGGCAAGCCTCGTATTCAGAAGCAGGCCTTCTTTCACCGGTTCGGGCCTGTCTTTCACTATATCAGGATAATCGTATACCCTGGCAAAATAATTGTCATGGCCTTTAATTCCCTTTATCGCCTTTGTCTTCGGTGTCCAGGTGTACTTAAGCTTAAACCCGATTTTATTCATATAACTATCGAGTGTCTTCATCCCCGCTTCAGAGCAGATGCCTGAGAGCACAGGGTAATCCTTCAGATCCTCGAATTCTCCACCAAGGCCCTTCAGGATAAGCCCCATACCGGAGCCGTCATGACCCTCTTTCATTGTCTCAAGGGCAAGAATAGTCTCCATGGGAGATATGTACTCAGCTGATGTTAATGCTGCTAAACGGCACATAGTATTCCCTTGTCTAATTTCCTGTTTTCACCGGTCAAAAAAAAGAGCGTCTATACCATTCTCAGATGCTACCTTCCCTGGTATCAAACGCTGCTGAACGGCATAAGCTCGCGACCGGATATAAATAATAACAGTTAGATATTATATTTGTAAACCAACTCCGACGCTGCTTCAAAGCAGATACCCGATACCGCACAAGAGTACATTGCGAAATGTGTGCCAGACTGTAATGTGTTGTTTTTAAAGAATTGTCTTGAGGGAAAAAGACTACATTTTTGCAGGGATTACATTATTGTATGATTCAGGGTGTCCATTCATCTGCCTGATAATCCTGCCCGCAATATCGTAAATGGACGGACTCGGTGCACCTGAGGAGCCGCTGGTCAGATAGCCCAGCATATTATTGATATTTCGATCAAGCTGGGGGTCGAAACTGATATGACCGAGCCGTTCAACATTGAGGTCCAGGTAGTTACCGGAAACTTTTTCAAGAACAGTGCCGATTTTTGTATCCCGGGGATTTTTTACATTATTGACAATCAGCTGGATCCTGAAATTATGGAGACATTCAACTAATTTATTGTACTGTTCCTCATCAACAGACTTGAGCGCGCTCTTGAGATCTGCCACAGACTCAATTCTTTTTTCTTCGTCCGAGACCATCCCTTTCGCGATAATCTCCATGGCCCGCGTATCTTTCTTGAATATCCTGTTGATATGACGGTAGAGACTCGACTTGATAAAACCATAGGCATTCTGCATGGAAGTGACCAGAGGTAAGAGAACAATAATTTTATTCGGGGCAAAAAGAAAGAAGTCCATCGTGGTAAAGGATGTCCCCGCCCCGAGGTCAATCAGTATCAGGTCCGCGTCAATTTTGTTTATGTGATTAAACAATCGCATCTTCTGGCTGTATTTGGGGTTCGCCAGGCCCAGGATGTCATCGGCTCCGCATATCAGTGACAAGTTTTCAACGGGTGTTTCCATTATTGTGTGGCTGATGTCATTTACCCGCCGCTGCATAAAATCTGCGAGCGTATATGCCGGGTACCTGATTCCCATGAATGTGTGCAGGTTGCTGCCGCCAAGGTCAGCATCAATGAGAACCACTTTTTTCCCCTTTTTTGCCAGCATTGTCCCAAGCATTACGGTTGTAACACTTTTGCCTACGCCTCCCTTGCCGCCGCCTACTGCCCAGATCTTTTTATTCATTGTAGTATCCATACTATCGTAATGAAACAACCTCTGCGGAGAGATCATCCCAGAGAGACCACATCATTTTATGCTCCTTGTTTCTCAGAGTTATCATACTTTCAAGAACGTCCAGCTGCGATTCCTCCGGTTTTTCAAACTCAACCCCGATCATGATTGATAATTTCTGCGCTGAATCCTCTTTGCTCATCCATCGTATTCTGGCAAAGAGAATAAGCTGCTCATGTTTCGGCACTGAAACTTTCAGCTTGATCCTGGCATTGACAATATTATCTGCGCCTAAAAGTCCATAGGCATCAGTACACTGAAATGAAGCCCCGCTCATCGACAGGGTCGCGAAAAGACCGCTGAATGATTTTGTCCCACACTCAGGGGTCAGGATCTTAAATTCAACGGGATAGACGAACGCTACCCTCCTGTGCCTTCTCCTGCCACGACTATTCTCATTCATCACATTATATATCGGCCGGTTCTGCGCTTAACTTGAGGGGGCGCTATCTGACCTGATCTCTGCCTGATCTGTGTCGTGCAGACTCACATTCAGAGAACCCTGTGGTATAATTCATTAATTTTTATGAGAAAGGATGATAGATGATAAACCCTGAGATTTTCAGACAATATGACATCAGAGGCGTCTGGGAAAAGGACCTGACGCCTGAGACCGTAGAGCTTCTTGGCAGGGGATACGCCTCATATCTTCTGAAAACAGTGAATAAAGAAAAGGCAAAGATCAGTGTTGGCTGGGACGCACGGCTCCATTCGCCGGCCATACGGGCCAGCCTCATTCAGGGACTGACCGCGTCGGGAGTTGACGTTATTGACCTTGGCATGTGCCCGACTCCCCTGCAGTACTATTCCCTCCATGCATTGCCTCTTGACGGCGGGGTAATGATTACGGGCAGCCATAATCCGCCTGAATTCAACGGGTTTAAAATAAGTATTGGAAAGGGAACGATCTTCGGAGATGCAATTCAGGATATAAGAAAAATTATAGACGCAGGAGATTTCAGAGAGGGTACGGGCAGTGTGGAGACCTATCCTGTGATAGATGAATACTCGCAGTACGTCAAGGGGCAGTTTGAAAGCCTTTCAGGAATTAAAGTTGTAGTGGACGCGGGAAATGGTACCGGAGGATTAGTGGCTCCAGAAATCATGAGGGCCCTTGGTGCAGAGGTTATCGAGCTCTACTGTGACCCGGACGGCAGCTTTCCGAACCACCACCCCGACCCAACGCTGAAAGAGAGCCTCGTTGACCTTGTTGCAAAGGTTAAAGAAAGCGGTGCTCATGCCGGTATAGGGTATGACGGCGACGCAGACAGAATCGGCGTTGTTGATGAGGAGGGGAATGTGATCTGGGGTGACGGGCTCATGATAATTTTTTCACGAGATATATTGAAGGACAATCCCGGTGCAAAGATCATTGGCGAAGTCAAATGTTCCCAGACATTGTACGATGACATTGCTGCTCATGGCGGCGTACCGATAATGTGGAAGACAGGCCATTCCCTGATTAAAGAAAAAATGAAAAAGGAAGAAGCCCTTCTTGCCGGAGAGATGAGCGGACATATCTTTTTCAAACACAGGTATTTCGGTTTTGACGATGCGGTGTACGCCAGCCTGAGGCTGATGGAAATAATCAGAAAAGCCGGAAAGCCCTACAGCACAAAGGCCCTGCTGAACGATCTGCCCCCTGTTGTCGCGACCCCGGAGATCAGGTTTGACTGCCCTGACAATATCAAATTTCAGATCGTTGAACAGGCGCAGAAGGCATTCGATGAGTATGAGTCGATCACTATTGACGGTATCAGGATTAAGTTCCCTGACGGCTGGGCCCTTATCAGGGCCTCCAATACACAACCTGTGCTGGTTCTGAGATTTGAAGCTCACAATGAGGTCCGGCTCAGGGAAATCAGAACGTTTGTCGAAGAGAGACTGAACAGCATTATCGAACAATACAAGTCATAAAAGGCGTAACAGCATCACATCGGCAATTATCCGCACAGGATAAACCCCTTCGGGACCTATGGAGATAACCAGTCACAATATCTGGACAAAGTATTTACTGAAAATCAGCATCGCGGTTATTGTATTTTCAGTCGGAATTTTCATTCTCCTTCTCTCAAAGAACAGTTCGCTCATTAATAAGGAAATACAGGAAAGGGCTGCAGACCATATCCGGCATATCGTCAAAACGCGGGCCTGGAATGCTCACTACGGCGGCGTGTATGTGGAGAAAATAGAGGGCGTGGAATCTAATCCCTATATGGAAGACGCTGATATTGAAACCCGTGACGGGAAGGTGTATACGCTCAAAAATCCTGCCTTAATGACGAGGGAGATATCCGAATTATTTGAAAAAGAGGGGCTCCTCAAATACCACCTGACCAGTTTAAAGCCCTTAAACCCGGCCAATGCGCCAGACTCCTTTGAAGAGAAGGCCCTCCATCAATTTGAAGAGGGATTAAGGGAGGTGTCAATGAAGGAAACTGTCAACGACAGGACAAGCTTCCGGTACATTGTTCCTCTGAATGTGGAGAAAAGCTGTCTTAAATGCCACGCAAAGCAGGGCTATAAAGTGGGGGACATCCGCGGAGGGATCAGCGTATGGTTTGATATTACAGAGATTGAACAGTCCCTGAAAGTCAATAAGATAATTATCACAACCCTTGGGATCGTTACGGCTGTTTCCCTGCTGGGTATTATTTACGCCTTTACCTTTGTTCTCATGAAAAAAATTGATGAAGCCCGGGGCCGGATTGAAGAGCTGGCTATCAAGGACGACCTGACAGGTCTCTACAACAGACGGTACCTCAATATAAAACTGAAAGATGAAATCCAGAGGTCCCGGAGGTTCAAGCTAAACTTGGGATGTATCATGCTTGACATCGATTTTTTCAAAAAAGTAAATGACACCTTTGGGCATCAGGCCGGTGACATGATTTTAAAAAATATTTCAGCTGCTGTATCAGAAAACTGCCGCACCATAGACACCGTGGCCCGCTACGGGGGAGAAGAGATCATTATCGTGCTTCCCGGTCCCGACCTGAAAGCGGTCTATAACCTGGCTGAAAGAATACGAACGGCAGTTGAACGCTTAGAGAATGAATATGAGCAAGGCGTCACCATACCCGTAACGATCAGTCTCGGTGTTAGCAGTTTTACTCCTGATGATTTAAGCAAGATTACCAGCGGCGA